>CAYUAQ010000143.1:0-9882 GCA_964442705.1 uncultured Desulfobacteraceae bacterium | reverse complement strand
TGCAGCAGGGGCGTCTCGTTCATACCTGGGTCCACCTTTCGAACTGATGGTATTTGCGTTCGGCGTACACCATGAGGCCCTCGCTGCGAAAGACGATGAAAGCCACCAGGATGAGGGAGTAGAAAACGATGCGCAGCGTGCCGAAGTCGCGCAGCAGTTCGGAGACCGGCACCAGGATCAGGCATCCGACCAGGGGACCTACCAGGGTGCCGCCTCCGCCGATGACCGTGGCGGCGATGGGCAGGATGGAAAAGTCCAGGGCGAACTGCGAGATGCCCGACCACATGTAGATGTGCACCAGGAAGGCGCCGCTCATGCACCCCATGGCCGCGGTGATGAACACGGCCAGGGCTTTGTAGCGGGTGACGTTCATGCCCGAGGCGCGGATGGCCTGGTCGTTGTCCTTGACCCCGCGCAGCACCAGGCCCAGGTCGGTGTTCACCAGACGCCGCACGGCGAAAAGAACGATCAGCAGCATGCCCACCACGGCGTACTGTTCGGCCCAGCGGCTGTCGAAGCCGTCGATGCCCATGATGCCGTCGGTGCCGCCCAGGATGTCCAGGGCCTCGATGACCCGCGCCAGGAAGAGGGGATACATGAGGGTCACGATGGCGAAGTAGACGCCCCGCAGCGGCAGGCAGGGCAGCAGCAGCAGGGTGCACAGGACCGCGCCGCCCACGGTGGCCAGGGGCACCGTGAAGAGCGGCGGCAGACCCCAGGTGGTGTTTAAGATGGCGGCCAGGTAGCCGCCCACGCCCACGAAAAAGGCGCCCCCCAGGGACACCAGCCCCACGAAATGGGCCAGGAAGTCGAAGCCCACGGCCAGCAGGGCGTAGATACAGACGATGGAGATCACCCGCTGCCAGTACATGCCGGGCATCACCAGGGGCAGGGCCAGCAGCCCGACGATGAGGATCGCCCGCGGCACGATGATGTAGCCCATCTCGCGCCACGACATCAGGCTGTAGATGCCCTCGCTGCGGACCTTGATGCCGCGGTCGATGCGCTCTTTGCGGCGCTGCGCTGCCGTGTCGTTCATCACACCCTTTCTTCCAGTTCCTTCTGGCGGCCGAAGAGGCCCGAGGGTTTGAGGATCAGCGTCAGGATGATGGCCAGCAGGGCCACCACCATCTGGTAGTGGGTGCCCAGGTAGACCACCGTCAGGATCTGGGCGAAACCGATCAGAAAGGCCGCCAGCACGGCGCCCATCCAGGACCCCAGGCCGCCCACGATGCACACCGCGATGGCCAGGATCAGGATATTGTAGCCGGACTCCACCACGATGTTGCCCAGGGGCAGCAGCAGGATGGCCGCCAGGGCCGCCAGCCCGGAGCCGAAGCCCATGGCCACCACGGCCATGCGGTCCGAGTCGATGCCCAGCATCATGGCCGCGCGCTCGTCCTGGGCCATGCCGCGCAGGGCCAGACCGATGCGCGTGAAATGCGTAAAGAGCCACAGGGCGCCCACCACGGCCGCGCCGATGAGCACCACCAGCAGGCGCTGGTAGTCCACCGAGATGCCGGCCACGGTGAAACTGCCTTCGATGAACACCGGCAGGGTGTAGCTCATGCCCTTGAAGCCGCCCCAGCGCAGGCCCTCCAGGATGGCCAGCCCCAGGGCGTAGGAGGCGATGATCTCAGAGATCTCCATGCCGCGTACGCGCACCAGGATGAACTGGTAGATGAGGGCGCCGATGACGCCGGTGACCAGCATGGCCAGCACGATGGCCACCGGGTAGGGCAGGCCCAGGCTATTCAAGAAAGACCAGGTGATGAACCCGGCCAGCACGTAGAGGGCGCCGTGGGCGAAGTTGGGCAGCCGGCTGGTGCCGTACACCAGGGCGAAGCCCAGGGCGTATAGCGCCAGCGAGACGGAGTTGATGGTGCCGTATATCAGGATGTCCATCTACTGCTTCTTCATCCACGGCGGCAGTTCGATCTGGCCCTGGGCGATGCTCTTGGGAAAGACCACCACGCGTTTGCCGTCCTGCCACTGGACGATGCTGCCCACGGCGCCTTCCTTGGGATCGAAGCTGGGGATCACCTGGTGGCTCTTGGGATCGAAGCGCAGACGGCCGTACACCCCCATGATGTCGGTTTTTTCCATGGCGGCCACCACCTTGTCGGGATCCAGGCTGCCGGCGCGTTCGATGGCGTCCTTGAGCACGTACACCGCCATGTAGCTGCTGGAGCAGCCCAGTCCCTCGGGCGCCACCCCCCATCGCTTGGCGTAAGCGTTGTAGAATTTCATGGTCCAGGGCGTGGCTTCGCTGGGGGCGTTGCCGGCGTTTACCACGTTGGCCAGGCAGTAGGCGCCTTTGCCGTTGGTGGCTTTCCAGAAGCCGGGCTGTTCGGCCGCCGCCAGGGTGGAGCCGAAGGGCAGGGCCGGGATTTTCATGTCATACCACTGCTTGAGCAGGATGGCGCTTTCGGGCATATCCATCCACAGGCTCAGGACCTGGGAGCCGGTTTTCTTGGCTTTGACCAGTCCCATGGAAAAGTCGGTGGTGCCCGTGGGATAGATCTCCAGGCCGGTGATGTCGAAGCCTTTCTTTGAGGCCACTTTCTTGAGGATCTTGCCGGCCGCCCGGGCGTGGGCCACGTCTTGCACCATGATGAAGACCTTGTCCAGACCGTACTTCTGCTTGATCTCCAGCAGGCAGGTCAGGATCTCTTTGATGAGCCACTTGGCTTCACCGTGGATGCGGAAACAGTATTTGTATTTGTCGTATTTCTGGGCCACCATGGCGTGATACTTGGGAGAGAGCACGCCGGTGGTCACGATGGTGACTTTCTTGTACTTGGAAATCAGCGGCATGGCCGCCAGGGCCGCCTCGGAGCGCACCGGCCCGCCGATGAGAAAATCGGCTTTCTTGTCCAGGATGAGTTTTTCCACGGCCAGCAGGGCCTCGCTCACCGGCACCCCGGGTTCCAGGTCGCGGGTGTCGAGCACCTCTATCTTGAAGGGTCGCATTTTGCCGCCCACCTTGACGCCGCCCTTGGCATTGATCTCCTCGACGGCCAGGGTGATGGCACGCTCGGCATCCCAGCCGTAGACGTAAGCCGTGGACAGGGGGCAGCCGATGATGATGGGCTTTTCCGCCAGTGCCTGGCTGCCGGGGGCCAGCAGCAGGGCAAGGGACAGGATGATCGTCAGCAGAGTCACGTGCCTGGTCTTCATAGCGTTTCCTCCTTGGTTTAACGGTTGCGGGAAACGACCGATGGTACCGACGGCCGAAAAACTTCACCCAGCAGCGACAGGGCATGAGCCCTCTGGCTGCCGGGAGAGCTGGATAACTGGCGCTTTGCGGGTAAAATATCAATCAGAAAATAAGGGTGATTTTTTCGGGAAATATTGCAGAAAGCGGCAGGCCTGTCAAGCGGTTAGAGCGATTGGAGCGGCGCCGGGAAGCAGGGTAAAATGGACCCTGCCGCTTGACTGGGATGTGAAAACGGGCGAGAAAAATGCTATACTGCCGAAACGACAGGACAGGAAAGGGGGAATCATGATTGACTCTTTTCGCTTCGGAAAAATCGTGGTGGCGGGGAAGGCTTACGGCAGTGACATCAAAATCGTCGCCGGTCGCGTGGTTTCCGACTGGTGGCGGCGCAGCGGCCACCGTGTGGAAATAGATGATGTCCAGGACATCCTGGAAGCTTCTCCGGAGGTGCTGGTGATCGGCAAGGGGCAGCCCGGCTTGATGAAGGTCTCGTCCGACCTTCGCCGGCACCTGCAGACGCAGGGGATCGAGGTGATCGAGGAGCGGACTTCACGGGCCGTCGACACCTTCAACCGCCTCCACGCCTCGGGCCGGCGGGTGGCGGCCGGCTTCCACGTGGGGTGCTGAAAAACTTACCGTCGCTTTGCGGCCTGCAAGCACTGGCCCGGGCGGAACCGCTGGTCTTCGAGTTCGTTCAGCCTGCCCCCCATCATCGGCCTCTGGACGGCCGTGGGGCTTTCGGTGGATCCTGCCCCGCCCGGCAGGCGCTCTATCTCACCCTGGCAGGCCTGCAGGTGCGGATGTTCCCTGAGCAACCGGCCCGGCTCACCCATTTCAGCCATTGACCGGCAACCGGCACTCGCCGGGTTTCAGGTCTTCATTTGGTGAGCTTGGCTCAATCATCGCTGCGATAATTTCAAAAAAAGCTAACGATCACTCCCCTAGCGACCGAAAAGACTATAGGGATATAGCGCCATAATGCGGTTTTCCCCCGCTCTCAATGTCATAAGACCTGACCGAACATAAACAGAGTACTGTCAGGTTTCAGCGGGTTTGGCCCATCTGGGATAATTCAAAACCACCGGGACCCTTTCCCATGTGTACGCTTATAACGAAAAGGGACACTCATGGAAACAGCACACGCAGTTGAGTTACCGGAACTTCTCCCTGCAGAAAAAGAAAGCGGTTCCCCAGAAGCCGTTATGATCGAAATCCGGATTCCCAGGCTGGGCCTGACCATGGAAAACGCCATCGTGGCGGCGTGGCAGGCGGCTGACGGCGCCGTGGTCCGCAGAGACGATATCCTGCTGACCATCGAGACCGACAAGCTGACCTTCGATGTACCGGCACCGGCGGACGGCATCCTGGTGCGGGTGGCCGCCGTGGGTGCGGTGTGCGCCGTGGAAGCGGTGGTGGGCTACCTGGCGCAAAGCCGCGCACAGTACAACCGGCTGCGCCGCCGGCGACCCCGCCGCAGAATTTTTGCCCCACCGGCTGAGCGGCGGCCGCTCTCCATGCCGGTGCTGCGGCGCATTCCCATCACCGGCGCCCGCCGCCGCATTTTCGAAAACATGCGCCGTAGTCTCGCCGACACCGCCCAGTTCAGCCTCCACACCGAAACCGACGCCGGCGGCATGCTGAAGCTGCGTCGGCGGCTCAAAGACGAGGGCCTGCAGATTTCCTACAACGCCATGTTGATCAAAATCGCGGCGGCGGCCCTGAGAAAGCACCAGGAAATAAACGTCAGCGTAGAGGGGGATGACCAGATCCTGGTCTGGAAGCACATCAACATCGGCCTGGCCATGCACATCGACGACACCCTGGTGGTGCCGGTTTTCCATTCACCGCACACCCTGAGCCTGCGGCAGGTCAACATGCAGATCAACGCCTGCATGCGGCGCATCAAACGCAAACGCCTGTCACCGGACGAACTTTCCGGCGGCACCTTCACCATCACCAACCTGGGTTTCGCCGACATCGACTATTTCACCCCCATCCTGCGGCCGCCGGAAAGCGCGGTGCTGGGCGTGGGCCGCATCGTGGAAAAGGCCGTGGTGTCGGACGGGAAACTGGTGGCGCGGCCACGGGTCGGCCTGAGCCTGACCGTGGACCACCGCATCATCGACGGGGCGCCGGCGGCCCGCTTCCTGCACACCGTCAAGCAGATGTTCGAAAACCCCGCACCGGTGGTCTAGCCCTGGCGCTGCCCCCAACCCAAATTGCTTCAGCCCGATGGGTTTTCCTTATGCACCACAGCGTACCCAGAGAACATAGAGAAAAAACGCTTTTTGCTCTCTGGACTCTCGGCGATCCCCGTGGTAAGATTTTTTGGTTTTTTCAAGCCGCCTTACCGGGGCAAGGTAGGCATGTTCTCGTTTTTGGCTTTATGAACACGCCCTATGCCGTTCAGAAAACCTTCAGTTGACTGCCGGTGAGTTCGTCGTAATGCCGGATGAAAAGTTCCACCTGGCTTTTCAGCTTTTCCACCTGACTGCGGTGCTTCATCTTCCAGGAATAGATCTCGCGGTGCAGGTGCCGGGCTTCCTCGTAAAGGGCTGACTCCAGCTGCGGACGTACCGGTCCCCACAACAGGTGGGCTTCCTCGGGATCCAGGCCGACTTTCCGAAAACACCACCGGCTATAGCGCTGCCACCATGGCGACGGGAGCGCGGCATTGGTGCGGGCTCCTTCGAAGTAGAATCCGCACCACTCCAGCTGGGGCAAAGGCACGTGCAGGTCACGGGCGATTTCGCGCAGGGCCCGGCGGCCTTCGGGCGTGTGCCGATCCAACGCCACCCAGTAAGGAAAAGGGATATCCGGTTCCGGGGCCGCGGACAAGGCCGGCAGCGGTTTGTCGGCAGCCAGCCAGGCGGCTGCCGTGACCATGGCGCTGTCCAGGGTGCGGCCGGTGCGCAGGAAACGGAAGGCATGGCCGATCAGTTCGCGGGCCTCGGGAGGAAGGGTCTGTTTTTCTATCCACTGCCGGAAGCGGTCCGGGTGCGTCAGGGCGCGGGCCGCGATTTTGACGGTGCGGTCTTCGCAATCCCCCTGCAGCACCGAACGGTCGTTGCGGGCCAAGTGGTAGGCCAGGTAGCCCAAGCCGGCAGCGTCTTTGACTTTGACGGAGCGGCACACCCGCACCAGGGCGGCCGCCCTGGTGTAGAAATGGGGGGTGAAGCGCAGATGGGCGCCCAGGGGCCAGCACTCCTCGAAGGTGATGATGCCGGCCCGGGAACGGAACCAGTTACGCTGCCGGGCCCCCCGCTTTTCGATCAGGGCGCTGACGGTCAGTACCAGGTCGGTGTGGCCGCGGCGCACGGCCTTCTGGAGCAGGGATCGCAAGCGCAGCTGGATGTCTATGGATTTCGCCATGCATGCCTCCCGCATTTCATGAGGATGCCTTGACGACTGCATAACCTGTTTTATAAAAAAAGAAAACAGCCGATATAGAAAAAAAGAAACCCGGTATACCGGCCGCAGCGTGAAAAACAGGTTGCGGCCTGGCCGGGCAGGGTGTATTACCTTCCTTCCGCCGTATTGTGGTTTCTTGCGGCGGCTGAGGTTTACGGCAGTTTGAAAGATGTCTGGTGTAATGAATATCTGGCAACGAGAAGCGCTTTCCTTCGGTTTTGTCTCCACCCGTTTTTCCGGCTTGGACGGGGTTTCCCTGGAAACCAAAAAATGGGTCGACGTGCTGACCGCCAAAGGCTGTCAGGTCTTTTACATGGCCGGCGAACTGGACACCGATCCGGCCGTTTCCCACCTGGTGCCGCAGGCTCATTTCGAGCACCCCGATATCCTCGAGATTCAGGAGGAACTGTTCTTGCGCAAGCGGCGCACGCCCGCCCTGAGCCGGCGCATTCACGAGGTCAAGGACGCGCTCAAGGATCAGATATACGCATTTCAGCGTAAATTCGATTTCAAAATCATGGTGGTGCAAAATGCCCTGGCCATCCCGGTCAACATCCCCTTCGGTCTGGCGCTGAGCGAATTCATCTTCGAAACCGGGTTGCCCACCATTGCTCACCACCACGATTTTTACTGGGAACGCGATCGTTTCAACAGTGTGGCGGCCGGTGATTACCTGCGTTCGGCCTTTCCGCCCTTTCATCCCAGCATTCAGCATGTGGTCATCAACTCCATTGCCGGCAACCAGCTGGGTACCCACACCGGCGCCAGCTGGACGCTGATCCCCAACGTGCTGGATTTCAAGAGCATGCCGCCTGAAATTGATGACTACAACCGCGATTTCCGAGAGTCCATCGGCCTGGAACCCGATACCCTGCTGGTGCTGCAGCCCACGCGCGTGGTGTCGCGCAAAGGGATCGAAACCTCGGTGGAGCTGGTAAAACGCCTCAACCCGGCCAGGGCATCGCTGGTGATCACCCACGAGTCCGGCGACGAGGGCCACGAGTACCTCATGCGCATCCAGGAATTCGTGGATTTCATCGGCGTGGACCTGCGCGTGGTGGCGGACCGCATCGGGATCACGCGGGGCGTTGACGACAAGGGGCGCAAGATTTACACCCTGGCCGACGCCTATCTGAACGCCGACCTGGTGGCCTATCCGTCCCTTTACGAGGGATATGGCAATGCCTTTGTCGAGACCATCTATTTCCGCAAACCCATCGTCATCAACCGCTACCCCATCTTCGTGGCCGACATCGAGCCGAAAAGGTTTGACGTCATCTCCATCAACGGGTATCTTACCAACAAGACAGTCAAAAGAATCAAAACGCTTATAAACGACCCCGACCGGTTGGAGCAGATGGTGGAAACCAACTACATGCTGGGATGGCGTTACCTGTCCTATGAGATGCTGGAAGAAAAATTCGAACAGCTGCTGCTCAATATCTTCGGCGCCTAGCCGCCTCACCATCCCCGCCGACGCCATGTCTTTCCTGCCGCCGGGGTGATTCGTGAACGCAAACACCCCCCCAAAGCAACTTTCTCCACTTGCAAGGCTCGGTCGCTGGGTACGTCAGGACTTCGTGGGGCTGGTGCGCGAGATGCGCTTGAGCTACCTGCCGCCGCTGATGGTTTACTCGGCCGCCGGCATCTCCGGTTTCACCGGCATCGTGGAATCCTTCTTCGTCAAGAAGAGCCTGGGGCTGTCGCCGGCTTTCCTGGCGGACCTGGCCTTCTGGGCCGGCCTGCCCTGGGCCATGAAGATGCCCCTGGGGCACCTGGTGGACCTCTTCTGGCGGCGCAAATCTTTTTTCGTTTACGCCGGCGCGGCCCTGATGGCCGTCAGCCTGATGATCATGGTAGGCCTGACCGGCTACACGGACTGGATGCGTTCCCTGCTGCCCGTGGAGAATTGGTACATCATCTCGGTGCTGGTGGCGCCTGTGGGCTACGTCATGCAGGACGTGGTGGCCGACGCCATGACGGTGGAGGCCGTGCCCACCCGGGACGAGGACGGCAAGCCTATCCCCGAAAAAGAGCTCAAGCGCATGCACGTCACCATGCAGACCCTGGGGCGCGTCGCCATTGTGGGCGGCAGCGCCCTGGTGGCCGGCGCCGGCGGGTGGCTGGCCGAGGCCTTTTCCTATGCCACCATGTACAAGATCTCGCTGGTCATCCCGGTGATCTCGGTGATGGGGGTGGCCCTGGCGGCCATCCTGCGCTGGAAACGGCGCCGGCGGGAGCGGCAGCGCGACTACCCGCCCGTGCCAGACACGGCCGCCGCGGAGAAGACCAAGGTCGACTGGACCATCCTGGGCGGCGGGGCGGCCTTCCTGATCGTCTCGCTGATCCTGGGGCTGACCAACGTGCCGCTCAAAGAGGAGATCATCTTCTCGGCCTCCATGGGCATCATTCTGTTTCTCATGGCTCAGGTGCTCAGGGATATTTCGGCCGAAAAGCGGCGCGAGATCGTGTCCATCGCCGTCATCATATTCGTTTTCCGGGCCATGCCGACATACGGTGCCGGGGCTTCCTGGTGGCAGATCGACGTGCTGGGGTTCGACGAGGCCTTTTTCGGCACCATGCGCCAGGTGGCCTCTATCCTGGCCATCGTGGGCATGTTCATCCTGCGGGGCTGGATGGCCCGGCGTTCGGTGCCTTACCTAGTGGCCTTCCTGGCCATCTACAACACTGTCATGACCCTGCCCTTCATCGGTATGTACTACGGGCTGCACCACTGGACCGAGGCCCACTTCGGTTTCGGGGCCCGCACCATCGCCATCATCGACACCATGGCCGACTCGCCCTTGGGGCAGGTGGCCATGATACCCATGCTGGCCTGGATCGCCCGTGAGGCGCCCCAGAAGCAGAAGGCCACCTATTTCGCGGTCATGGCGGCCTTCACCAACCTGGCCCTTTCGGCCAGCCAGCTGGGCACCACCTACCTCAACGAGATCTTCCACATCGCCCGCGGCCAGTACGCCGAGCTGGGCCATCTGATGATCACCGTGACGGCCATCGGTTTCGTGTTGCCGGTGGCGGCCGTTGCCATTTTCACCCCTCACCGCAAGAAACGGGCCCCGGAAATGGGCCACCCTCCCATCAGCGGCGGGTGAAGTTTTTTTTCACCGGAGCTGTTCTGCTCGATTCGCAAAATTTGATTCATACCACCGGGGGGTCAATTCTTTTTTTTCTGATCATATCGGATTTAGGGGAGTCTGAGAATATGTAACACAACAGATTGTGGTTGTGGC
>CAYUAQ010000142.1:0-9976 GCA_964442705.1 uncultured Desulfobacteraceae bacterium | reverse complement strand
GACTATCCCACCGAGTACCCGGAACCCGAGGCCATCGCGCTTCTGCGTCGCTATGGATTCAGCTACAAAGAAAAATCGGTGAATTTCAGACCGCGCACCACGGGCAGGTCTTCCATACAGAGGTGGGGAACGCTGTATTACGTGTTCAAGGTCGGACTGGCCCTGGTGGTAGACCGTATTCGGCCCATATCCGGCCGTTATGTGAAGTCGAATCTCGAGGACAGGGAATGGATCTGAGCGGCATCCTCACCCTGGTGATCAACTTCACCCAGCAGTGGATCGGCACAACCGTCCCCAGGGTGCTGTCCGCTTTCGTGGGTACGCTGCTGTGTGTGCTGGCGGCGGCCGGCATCTGGGAGCGGCGCCTAAAGACCATTGCCGGCGCCCTTTTCTTCCTGGCCGGTGCCGTTCTCATTGTGTTCGCCCTAGATCCGAACCTGCCCTATGTTTTTGCCAGAGCCAGTTATCTGACGCGCATCCGGGTTCTGATGGTTTTTCTCAGCTTCGTCGTGGTCGTCATCACCATCGAGGCCATCCGCAGATCGCACCTGCACGAACGCTACGCGCTGCTATGGGTATTTACCGGCCTCATCATACTGCTGGTCGCCTTTTTCCCCACGATCCTGGATTTTTTCACGCTCACCATCGGCACATCTTACCTGACCTCGGTTGTCGGCATCATCTTCACCTTTCTGCTCCTGATCGCCTTTCATTTTTCCATAGCCCTGTCCGGCTACCAGAAAAAGCAGACCCATATCGCCCAGCGCTGTGCCATGCTGGAAGAGCGCATCGAAGAGTTGGAAAAACAACTGGGGTCTCAGCAGGAGAAACCACTGCAGCAGGAATTGCTGCCGGTGTTCGACGCTGAAGGGGCTGAAAAAATCGAGGGCGGGACGGCGCGCCGTCTGAGGGGATCCCAGGTGGCGGCCCCGCTGATCATCACAGTGGCGGTGCTGGCGGTGCTGGGCGTCGGTTTGCTGGCCCCGGAGCCCATGATCGGCGACGAGGTGACCCATTTCTACATGCTCAAAAAACAGGCCGATGACCTGTCGCATCCCAATTTTGTGGCTCGAATACCCACAGGCTGGGGCACCGTGGAAACCCGCAGCTACCCGCACGCGTTTCTGTGGCACTATTTCGGGGCCATGATCTTCCGATTCACAGGCGGGGTCTTTGCGGCCGTACAGCTGTACCAGACATTGTTCTGGGTGCAGTTTCTGTTTGTCGCCTATCTGCTGGCCAAATCACGGGGGGGTATCCAGACACGTGCCATGATCCCCTACCTGCTGGTGCTGGCTTCACTGCCGCTCAGCCTGATTTTTTCGGTGACCTTTTACCAGGACATACCGGTTAGCGCGCAGGTCCTGACCGCTTTTTATCTGTTGAACCACAACCGAAACGCCGCTGCCACCATTTTCATGTGTTTGGCCATCGGCATAAAAATTACGGCGCTGCTGTTTCTGCCGGCCTTTTTCGGGCTCCTGATATACCGAACTGCCGGCCGTTGGCCGGCGTGGCGGTCGGCGTTGGCGGTATGCTGTTCGGTGCTGGCAGTTTTCGTGTGCACATGGGGGCTGGGCCAAGCCATCAAGTCCCACACCCATGCGGGCTTTTATCCTGAGCAGAAGGTCCGGCAACTGGTCAAATCTTTTACGCCCGGCAGGAAGGCGGTTGACAGCGGAAGGAGGGCTTCTGGTCTCCAAAATGAGGTTCCGCCCCAAGCGGCCATTCTGGAAACCGAAGCCAACCGGCCGGGCAATCTCAAGCTTCCGGAGAACTACCTCATATACGGCGGCGTCGTGCTGTGGCTGATTTTGCTTGTCTGGCTGGCCGCCCTGTTCTGGCCGGCCCGGAAAAACAACCCGGACGAGACCCAGCCTTCTTCGTGCTGGCTGTGGGTAACGGGCCTGTCCTACCTGCTGATGACGGCTTACTTTTTGCGGGCTGCGCCGGATGCGCGTTTTTTTCTGCCGGGGCTTCCCTTTGTGCTGCTGCCTATGTGCGAGAAAATCGTGCGGCTGCCCCGGGCTAAACTGTTGATCGCTCTGATTGCGGCCCTCTCCATCCTACAGGGAGGCTACGTTCTTGCCAAAACCTACCAGCTGCGTCAGGTTTCACCGGATGTGGCCGAAGCCATCGCGTATCTGAAAGATCATCCCCCGGTGCCGGCCAGGGTGTTCATGTATCCGGAGGGGAATTACCGTCTGTTCCCCGTCCCGCACGAATGGTATTTCAATTACCAGCTCAAGAATTTCTGGAAGGCGGATAATGACACACGTTTACGCATGCTTGAAAAATTCAGAATCGGCGCCATCGTCATAAAAAAATATCTCATCGGCATGGTGGGGTCCAACATCATCAATCTGGGCATCTATCCTGTGCGCTTTGTCCAGGAAATAGAGCGGGACCCGCGGTTCAGGAAGGTTTTCGAAAACGGGTCGATTTTGATTTTCCAAGTCCCCAATCGGGGAGCACATTCCCGGCGGAGACAGCTGCCGACCGGGAACGGTCCGGCAAGATGACGATGGAGACGATTCTGGTCACCGGCGGCGCCGGCTATATCGGCAGCCATACCTGCAAGGCACTGAAAAAGGCCGGCCTTACTCCTGTGGTGATAGACAACCTGGTGCACGGCCACCGGTGGGCCGTGAAATGGGGGCCCCTGGTCGTCGGCGACATCTGCGAGCAGAAAGTGCTCGACGGGGTGTTTGAGCAGTTTGTTCCCGACGCCGTGATTCATTTTGCCGCCTATGCGTACGTGGGCGAATCCGTTCAGGAGCCTGCCCGCTACTATCACAACAACGTATGCGGAACCCTTTCGCTGATAGAGGCCATGCGGCGACACCGGTGCCCGTGTCTGGTGTTTTCCAGCAGCTGCGCCACGTACGGGATACCTTCGCAGATGCCCATAGCGGAATCTTTCCCCCAGAAACCGGTCAACCCGTACGGCCGCAGCAAATGGATGATCGAGCAGATTTTGAGGGACTATGAGCACGCTTACGGACTGCGGTATGTCAGCCTGAGATATTTCAATGCCGCCGGTGCCGATCCCGATGGAGAAACCGGCGAGGACCACGAACCCGAGACCCATCTCATCCCCCTGGCCATGGATGCGGCCATGGGTAGAACACCCTTTCTGGAAATTTACGGTGTTGACTACGACACTCCCGACGGGACCGCTATCAGGGATTATGTGCACGTCGGTGATCTTGCCCAAAGCCATGTCAACGCCATCAGATACCTGTCCAGGGGAGGAGACAGCTGCTGCCTCAACCTGGGCACCGGTCAGGGGCACTCGGTGCGCCAAGTGGTCGCCGCCGTCGAGCAGGCCGCCGGCGTGCCGGTCCCCGTGAAGGTGTCTCCGCGCCGGCCGGGAGATCCGGCTGTTTTGTACGCCCATGCCCACCGTGCAATGGAATTGATCGACTGGAAACCGCGGTTTACTTCCCTGCAAGACATCGTTGAAAGTGCCTGGCGCTGGCACCGGCGGCATAAAAGCGTAAAGAGGCCACCGTCATGGTCGAAGTGAGTGTTATCGTGCCCTGCTACAATCAGGGACCGACCCTGCAGGATACCCTGGACTCGATCGCCAAACAGACTCTTCGTGGTTGCGAGGTGGTTGTCGTCGACGACGGTTCGACCGATGCGGCTACCCGCGAAGTGCTCGACAGCCTCAGCAAAAGCGGTATCAGGGTCGTGCGTACGGGCAACCAGGGGTTGGCGGCCGCCCGCAACAACGGCATTGCCGCCTGCCGGGGGCGATATATTCTGCCGCTGGATGCCGACGACCTGATCGCAGAAAGCTATCTGGAGAAGGCCGCGGCGGTGCTCGATGCCAGGCCGGAAGTGGGCATCGTCTACTGCCGGGCGGAAACCTTCGGGGAGGTGCAGGGGGCCTGGCAGATTCCGGAGTACAGCCTCGATGAGATGCTGCTGGACAACATCATTTTCTGTGCGGCCATGTTCCGAAAAGAAGATTGGGAAAAGGTGGGCGGCTACGACCCCGGCATGATCCACGGCTGGGAAGACTACGATTTCTGGCTGTCGCTGATTGAAAACGGTGCCGAGGTCTATCGGATTCCGGAAGTGCTCTTCTATTACAGGGTGATGGACAGCTCCATGGTGCGCAGCAAGACCATCGATCAGAAGGTGGAGATGTTCGTCCGGGTATACCATAAGCATCGCAGGCTTTTTGATGAAAACATCGATGTGTGGCTGCGCAGGCTTCTCCGGTATCCAGACATTGAAAATCTGCTGATGAGATCGGGGGCCGCGCTGGAGGGAATCGAGAAGCACACCCGGCAGCTGGAAGCAGAGCTGGAACACCTGAAACAGTCTTCGGAATGGCGGCTGGCCTGGCGGTTGGCGCGTATGTTCTGGAAAGTAAAACGGACCATTGGGTTTGACAAACAGCTGCATCCCGGAAAAAGCTCATGATTGAAAGGGTTCTCTACAGCCTGAAAAACGACGGACCCAAAACCTTTCTATTGAAGGTGCGTTACCGGGGATGGCGCAAGGTCGGTCGTCTGCTGAACCTGCGGGTATCCGGGATCTACACCAAAGCCAACCGCCGGAAGCTCGATGAAGGGGAGATGCGGCGCATCAGAGAGGATATCGCCGGGTTCGCAAAGCGTCCGCTCATCAGCGTGGTTATGCCGGTTTACAACGTGGAACCTAAGTGGCTGGAAAAGGCGGTGCGTTCGGTTGAAGGGCAGCTGTATCCCTTCTGGGAACTGTGTATTGCCGACGATGCTTCGCCGCGCGCTGACACACGCGATAAAATCCATGAGCTGACCGCTGCAGATGAACGCATCAAGAGCGTCTTTCTGGAAGAAAACGGCGGTATTTCCAGATGCTCCAATGCCGCGGCCAGCTTGGCAGGTGGCGAGTACATCACCTTCCTGGACCATGACGATGAGCTGGCGCCGGATGCCCTCTACGAAGTGGCGAAAAGCGTGTGCGAGACCGGAGCGGACATTGTGTACACCGACGAGGAACTCATCAGCGCAAAAGGCCGCATTGTGAGCGCCCACTTCAAGCCTGATTTTTCACCGGATCTGCTCTATTCCCACAACTACATAACGCATCTGCTGGTATTGAAGACCTCTCTTTTTCAGAAAATCGGAGGCTTTGAAAGCCGCTGCGACGGTGCCCAGGACTACGACCTGGTGCTGAAGGCGGCCGACCATTCGGGGAACATTCACCACATCCCCAGGGCGCTGTATCGCTGGCGCTGCATCGAAGGGTCCACCAGTGTCGATCCCGGAGCCAAGGGGTATGCCCATGAAGCCGGTCGGCAGGCCCTGCAGGCATCGCTGCAGCGCAGAAACATCGCCGCGGATGTCCTGGACGGCTACCAGCCTTTTTTCTATCGGGTGCGGCGTAAAATCACCGGCCAGCCACTGGTGAGCATTATCGTGCCCTTCAGGGATCAGCCCGAGATGCTGAAAACCTGCTTCGAATCCGTTCTGCAGCGCTCCACCTATATGCACTTCGAGATCATCGGTGTCAGCAACAACAGCCGCAAGCCGGAGACGCTGACCGAAATCAAACGCCTCGCCAGGCAGGATCCGCGTGTGCGTTTCGAGGTGTTCAACGAACCCTTCAACTACTCGCGCATCAACAACTTCGCTGTCCGGCAGGCATCCGGCGAGCACCTCGTACTGATGAACAATGATATTGAGATTATTTCGCCGGAATGGATAGAGGCGCTGCTGGAGCACTCCCAGCGGCCCGAGGTGGGGGCCGTGGGAGGGAAGCTGATTTACGGCAGCAACAAGATCCAGCACGCCGGCGTGATCATCGGCATTGCCGGCTTCGCCGGCCACGCCCACCGGCACCTCCCCCGGGACCTGCCCGGCTACATGAGCCGCCTGAAGCTCGTCCAGAATGTCAGTGCCGTTACCGCGGCGCTGCTGATGGTGAAGAAAAACCTCTACCTGGAAGCGGGCGGGTTGGATGAAGACAACCTCTCGGTGGCTTTAAACGACGTCGACTTCTGCCTGCGGCTGCGGCAGCGCGGGCTTTTGAACGTGTACACGCCATATTGCGAAGCCTATCACTACGAGTCGGTTAGCCGGGGATATGAAACCACCCCTGAAAAAGAAGCACGCTTCAGGCGCGAAGTGCGTTTTTTCCAGCACAAATGGAAAGAGGTGCTGGATGCCGGGGATCCCTATTACAACCCCAATTTGAGCCTGAAGCGCGAAGATTTTGCCTACCGCTGAATCAAAAGACCTTACGGGTCGCTCCCCGATAGCAGCAGAGCGGCGGGGTCCCCAGGTCAACAGGGAGGGGTCCACGGTGGCGCTGTGCGTCGATCTGGACGGCACCCTGATCAAGACCGATACCCTTGTCGAATCACTTTTGGTGCTGGTCAAGAGACAGCCTACCGCACTATTGCGACTGCCGTTCTGGATGGCGGGGGGCAAGGCCCGGCTCAAAAAAGAGGTCGCCCGACGGGTGGATCTGGATATCGATCTGCTGCCCTGCAACCGGAAGCTGGTGGAATATGTCCGGCAGCAGAAAGCGGCAGGTCGCCGCGTGGCGCTGGTGACCGCGTCCGATGAAAAAATAGCCGACCGCGTCGCCGAGCGATTCGGACTGTTTGATGAGGTGCTGGCCAGCGATGGCCGGCACAACCTGCGGGGGATCGCTAAATTGGAAGCCATGCAGAACCGTTACGGTCGTGGCGGATTTGATTACGCCGGAAACGACAGAACGGATCTGAAAATCTGGCCTCACGCCCGGCACGCGCTGATCGCCAACCCCGATCGTGGAGTGGAAGCGGCCGCTCGCCGCGTGGCTGCAGTGACAGGCGTATTCGAAGATCGGCCGTCCCGGCGGAAATCACTGGTAAAGGCGCTGCGCCTGCACCAGTGGCTGAAGAACCTGCTGCTGTTTGTTCCCTTGGTGATTTCTCACCGTATCGGCGATCCATGGCTGATGCGGGATGCCTTCATCGGATTTCTCGCCTTTTGTCTATGTGCCTCGGCGGTTTACCTGTTCAACGATCTGCTGGATCTGCCTGCAGACCGCCAGCACCCGGTCAAGCGAACGCGTCCCTTTGCCGCCGGAGACCTCTCGCTGATGACGGGAGTGGTGGCCCCGCCGGTCCTGCTGGTTGTCGCTGCCGGGCTGGCCCTCTTCCTGCCGACGGTGTTCATTGGACTTCTGGGCATTTACGTGTTGACGGCCTTTCTGTATTCCCTGAAACTGAAAACTATTCCCCTTATCGATGTTCTGGTGCTTTCCGGACTTTATACGCTGCGCCTTTTTGCCGGTGGTGAGGCTGCTGGCATCCCGATTTCCTTTTGGCTGCTGGCCTTTTCCATGTTTATTTTTTTCAGCCTGGCCATTATCAAGCGCTATTCCGAACTTGCGCCGCTGACTGAAGGGAAGGGGGCCCAGAAGATTGCCGGAAGAGGCTACCAGGTGACGGACCTCGAGACCCTGCGGGTGTTCGGCACCTGCAGCGGTTATCTATCGGTGCTGGTGCTGGCACTATATATTCACAGCGACCAGGTGAACACCCTCTATCGGTACCCGTACGTACTTTGGGCCCTGTGTCCGCTGATTCTATACTGGATCAGCCGCGCCTGGCTGCTGGCGGGCCGTGGAGAGATGAACGAAGATCCCCTGCTGTTTGCGCTGCGGGATCGACACAGCTTGCTGGTGGGACTGCTGGCAATGGTGTTTGTTCTGCTGGCCACCTGATTTACCCATGACGCCATCGATTCAATCGTCCACTTCGGAAGCGCCTGCCAGAGATGGACTGGCCCCCTTGTTGGGTGTAGTATTGCTGTTGCTGGCGGCGGGAGCCGTGTTCCTGCTGTTCAGGAACTGGCGGCCTGTTGCCGAGCGGCCTTCCGAGGTCATTTCGATTGATGCGGTTCAGAAATTGCATTCGGCGGAAGTTTTGTCCAAATCCCACGGGGCGCTGCGCCTGCGGCTGTTCCTGCGCAGACAACCCTATATTGTCCTAAGCCTGCCAAAGAAGATCCACGGCGCCAAGTTACATCTCGAGATTGGCGATCTGCAGAAAGTCAGGGAAATTCGTATCTACCCAAAACTGGCGGGGAAGCCCTATTCGTATAAAAATGTCATCCTCCTGCCGGTGGGAAAAGCAGGGGGTGTCCGGCACCACTTCAATGCCATCCTTCCGGATGGTGATTACGAAAATGTGCGCATCGACTTTAAAAGTGGCGATCATTTCGGCTTCGTCGAGATCCGGGGTATTTCCCTGTATCCCGTTGAAACCGGCGACCGTTCTTTTTGGGCTTATATACTGGCCTTTTTTATGGCCGCTTTTGTGCTGGTACCAGGGATACTTCTATTTGCTCTGGTTCACAAGAGGGTAGGACAAAAGGGCGTTTGGCTGTCTGTGTTCACGGTCTATTCGGTTCTTTTTTACGTGCTCCTATACCTAATTTGGCTGGTCGTTTTAAAATGGTGGCCCGCGGCGGCCAACCCAGCGGTGCTGGTCAGCGTGTTCGGAGGGCTTCCCCTGCTTTGCTGGCTGAACCGGTATCGCGATTTCGGCGTCGGCTTTTACATCGGCAGACTGCGTCGGGAGCTCTGCATTTACCTTGCACTGGTGATGGTGAGTTGTTTTATCCTTGTCCAGGGAAACAATCTGCCCCTTGAAAATACCTGGTACACGACCATATCCGGGCAGACGCAGTCAAAAACATATCGTGCTTTCCGGGCCCATGACGCTGTTTTCCACTATGTCAACGGGATCGCCATCTCCAACGACGAGCCTTTTGAAAGATACTACGGCAACCGGGCACTCTTCTATGGTGTGGAAGACCGCGGCATTCTTCCGGGCATGCTGTACGGCACCTTTCGCTCCCTCCTGAAGAATTTCTCGACGCTTCTGGCCGATTCCTATCTGGTCTATACCCTTATGGGGACCTGCTTCAATTTGATGGTGCTCTTTCCCGCCTTTGCATTTGTGCGCCGTTACGCCGGCGTGAATAACGTATGGCTGTTCAGTCTGGCATTCAGCCTGAACGCCTTTATTCTGGTTAATTATTATCTGACTTGGTTTAAAATGGCCGGCGCGGCCTTTTTTCTGTCCGGGCTGTACATGATGTTTCGTGCCGTCCGGCAAAGAAGCCTCTCAGGCTGGGGCTTGGCCGGCCTGCTGCTGGGAGTGGGATCGAACATGCATGCCGGCAGCGCGCTGGGTATCCCCCTTTTTTTTCTGTGGGCAGCCTGGCGGAATATGAAAGCAGGGATCGGCTGGGTGCGCACTCTGGCAGGTCCTGCCCTCCTGGTGATGATTTTTGCGGCCGCCAACCTCCCCTGGGCGCTGGTCAAGAAGCTCTATTTAAATGATCAGTACCGGTTGATCAAAGAACACTTTCTGGCTGGTTACTCGGATCCGGCCGGTATCGGCAAATCTGTACTGCTCTTTTTTTCGAAGGTGCCTTTTTCGGAACAGCTGGCGCAGCGGATGGAACGGCTGTGGAGCGGCTTTCGTCTGACAGAAATCGGGGAGCTATGGCGGGTGTTGCAGCACAGGGGGCTGGAGCATTTCTGCCGCCTCTGGAACCGTTACGAATTCAGCTACACAGCCTTTGTCCTGTACCCCTTTATTTTTCTTGGATTTCTGGCGGTCGTAACAAATCTCGGTCTGAAAAAAAACGGGTACCGGGGGAAACCGACCGTCAATCCACCTCAGCCGGCCCCGGTCGTGCAGATGGTGCTCTCAGCGGCGACATTGCTGGTGATCATCGTTCTTTCTTATGGCTCCCATGCTCCTGATATCACCTATCATCAACCCATGGGCGTCATCGTTCTGTTGTACTTGCTGCTAATCGGGACAGTGATGTCGGCCGGCAGAAACATGAGAATTGTCATGTCTGTTTACCTGGGTCTGGCCGCATTTCGGCTGACCGTATATTTCGGTTGAAAACAAGAGAATTTATACCCTTTTTAGTGTTGATAAAAGATGCCGATAAGAATATAT
>CAYUAQ010000141.1:0-10125 GCA_964442705.1 uncultured Desulfobacteraceae bacterium | reverse complement strand
CTTGGGGGAATAGTTTCTTTAAGGATTTTGATATATAACGTCCTTAAGAAACTAAATAAGTCGCCTTCCCGCCCTTCCGCTGGACCGAAAAAATACCGGCCGAGGGCCGTTATTGAATTACTTAAGGACGTCCCTCCCTGGGAGTTCTTCCTTGAGCAGGCAGCAGGCGATGCGCCAGGCCGGGCGGCCGTCGGGGCGGTAGGACAGGTTGCCGGGCTGGACCAGGCGGTTCATGACGCAGCCCTCGGGGATCGTTAGGGCGAAGAGGTCTTTTTCGTTAATCGGCGGACGCGGGACCAGGCGGCCGCCGGCGATTTCCAGGCTGTGCAGGGGGAAGTCCTCGCACAGGGGGCAGCGGTAGACGCGGCCGTTGGGGAAAACGAAGTAGTTGTCGGCCACCAGGCCGGCGCACGCGAAGACCTCCTCTTCTTCGAGAAACACCTTGGGGTAGCTGACGGTGATGCCCCGCGCGGCGATGTCGGCGGCCACGGGTGGCACCGTCTCCAGCCACTGGTCGCGCGACACCTGCAGGCTGTCGGCTTGCGCATCTTTGGCCGAAGCGCCCCGCAGGCCGATGACCTGGATGAAGAAGCGGTTCACCCCCAGGTCTTCCAGCAGCGGCGCCATGTCCGCCAGTTCGTGGCGGTTTATGCTGCTGACGGTGAAGATCACGCTGACGCCGAAGCCTTTCTTCACGGCCCGGCGGATGCCGGCCGTGCAGTGCCGGAAGCACCCTTCCCCCCTTATGGCGTCGTTGACGGCTTGGCTGGCGCCGTCCAGGCTGAAACTGAAAAAATCCACCTCGGCCGGCCCCACGCGGTCCAGAATGTCGTGAAACAGATAGCCGTTGGTGTCCACGGTGATGGAGGCGTAGCCCGAGGTGCGGGCGCGGCGGATGATATCGGCCAGATCCGGATGCAGGGTGGGCTCGCCGCCCAGCAGCACCAGGTTGGGGGATTTGCCGGGGCCGGCGAACAGCTGCAGCCACTGGCCGACGGTGGCGGCATCCAGGGTCCGGTCGCCGTGCTGCGCGGGGTCGATGTAGCAGTGGCGGCAGCGCAGGTTACAGGCCGTCAGGATGTGGAAAAAGACGTTGGTCTGGTCACGGGAGAAGGCCACCGTCCGCTTCTGCCCGGCGCTGCGGGTACCGGCGGCCATCAGCCCTCCAGGCAGTTCTTGGTGAGGCCCTCGTCGAAGGCCACGGGGTAGTCGCCGTCGAAGCAGGCCTTGCAGAAGGTGTTCTGCGGGTCCGGCAGGCCCGTGGACTCCAGCAGTCCCGGCAGGCTCAGGTAATAGAGCGAATCGAGGTGCAAAAAATCCTTGAGTTCCGCCACTGACATGCTGGCGGCGATCAGTTCGCCGCGGGTGGAAAAGTCGATGCCGTAGTGGCAGGGAAAGCGGTGCGCCGGCCCGCTGACGCGCAGGTGCACGCGGCGCACGCCCAGTTCGCGCAGGGCCCGCACGCGGGTGCGCACGGTGGTGCCGCGGATGATGGAGTCTTCGATGATGATGATGTCCTTGCCCTTGAGCAGCTCGCGGATGGGGTTGAGTTTGACGCGCACGCCGAAGTCGCGCATGCTCTGGGTGGGCTGGATGAAGGTGCGGCCCACGTAGTGGTTGCGGATCATGCCCATCTCGAAAGGAATGCCCGAGGCCTCGGAGTAGCCCAGGGCCGCATAGGTTCCCGAATCCGGAAAGGGCATTACCAGGTCAGCCTCCACGGGGGCCTCTTCGGCCAGTCGACGGCCGTGGGCCTTGCGCGTGAGATACACGTTGTGGCTGAAAATGGTGCTGTCGGGGCGCGCGAAGTAAATGAACTCGAAAATGCAGAAGGCCCGCCGCGGCGCCGAGTCCACCCGGATGCTGCGCACGCCCTCTTCACCGATGATCACGATCTCTCCGGGCTCCAGTTCGCGAATGAAGCGCGCCTCCACCAGGTCCAGGGCGCAGGTTTCGGAGGCCAGCAGGTAGCTGCCGTTGAGTTCCCCCAGGCACAGGGGCCGGAACCCGTGGGGGTCCTTGATGCCGATGACCTCGCCGCGGTTGGTGAGCATGATCATGGAAAAGGCGCCCTTCAGGCCCGCTGCCGCCCGCACCAGGGCCCCCTCGAAGCCGTGGGTGAGGTTCTTGACGAAGAGGTGCAGGAAAATCTCGCTGTCCATGGTGGTCTGAAAGATCGACCCGCTCGCTTCCAGCTCGTCCTTTAACTGCACGGCGTTGACCAGGTTGCCGTTGTGGGCCACGGCGTAGGAGCGCTTGCGGTGGTGCACCACGAAGGGCTGGGCGTTTTCCAGGATGGAGCTGCCCGTGGTGGAGTAGCGCACGTGGCCCACGGCGCTGGAGCCGGTGAGCTGCTTGAGCTGCCGCGTGCTGAACACCTCGGGCACCAGGCCCATGCCCTTGTGGGAGGTGATGCTGCCGTCCTGGGTGACGGCGATGCCGGCGCTCTCCTGGCCGCGGTGCTGCAGGGCGTAGAGGCCGAAATAGGCCATGCGGGCCGCTTCCGGGTGGTTGTAAATGCCGAAGAGGCCGCAGGATTCCCGGGGTTTGTCGGTGGTGTTCATTTTTCGTGGTACTCCTGAAGGGGCTTTACGCCCAGCTGGGTGGTTTTCATGGCCACAATGGCCCGGCTCATGGCCACCGCCCCGGGGATGGTGGTGGCGTAAGGCACACGGTACTTGATGGCCGCCCGCCGGATCTCGTACCCGTCGCGCCGGGTGTCGTTCCCGCCGCCGGTGTTGATCACCAGCTGGATCTGGCCGTTCTTGATGGCGTCCACCACGTGGGGGCGCCCATAGGACACCTTGTTGACCACCTTGGCCTGCATGCCGTGGTTGGCCAGGAAACGGGCCGTGCCGGCGGTGGCCATGAGGCCGAAGCCCATGTCCTGGAAGCGGCGCGCGGCATCCAGGCAGGCCTGCTTGTCGCGGTCGCGCACGCTGATGAAGACCGTACCGCCGTCGGGCAGGCGGTTGCCGGCCCCCAGCTGGGCCTTGGCGTAAGCCGCCCCGAAGCCCCGGTCGATGCCCATGACCTCGCCGGTGGACTTCATCTCGGGGCCCAAAAGCGTGTCCACGCCCGGAAAGCGGTCGAAGGGCAGCACGGCCTCCTTGACCGAAATGTGGACCGGGATGCGCTCCTCGGTCAGCCCCAGGGACGCCAGGCTGCGGCCCAGCATCACCTTGGCGGCCAGCTTGGCCAGGGCGACGCCGGTGGCCTTGCTGACGAAGGGGACGGTGCGCGAGGCCCGCGGGTTGACCTCCAGCACGTACAGCCGCCCGTCTTTCACGGCGTACTGCACGTTCATGAGGCCCAGCACGCCGAGTTCTGCGGCCATGTCCCGCGTGGCCTGGGCGATCTCGTCGATGTTGCGCGGGCTCAGGCTGTAAGGCGGCAGCACGCAGGCCGAGTCCCCTGAGTGCACGCCGGCCTCCTCGATGTGCTCCATGATGCCACCGATGATGGTGCGCCGGCCGTCGCAGATGGCGTCCACATCGATCTCCACGGCGTCTTCCAGGAACTTGTCGATGAGCACGGGGTGCTCGGGCGAGGCCTCGATGGCCAGGCGCGTGAAATTCTCCAGGTCGTTCTGATCGTAGACGATCTTCATGGCACGCCCGCCCAGCACGAAGGACGGCCGCACCACCACGGGATAGCCGATGCTGTCGGCCACCTTGAGGGCCTCGGTCACGGTCAGGGCCGTGCCGTTGTCCGGCTGCACCAGGCCCAGCTTGTGGAGCATGGTCTGGAACTGCTCGCGGTCCTCGGCCCGGGCGATGCTCGCCGGCGGGGTCCCCAGGATGGCGAAGCCGGCCGCCGCGATGGCCCCGGCCAGGTTCAGGGGTGTCTGGCCGCCGAACTGCACGATGACGCCGTCGGGCTGTTCGGTCTCGGCGATGTGCAGCACGTCCTCTTCGGTGAGCGGCTCGAAGTAGAGCTTGTCCGAGGTGTCGTAGTCCGTGCTGACGGTCTCGGGGTTGCTGTTGACCATGATGCTCTCCACGCCCTCTTCGCGCAGGGCGAAGGAGGCGTGCACGCAGCAGTAGTCGAACTCGATGCCCTGGCCGATGCGGTTGGGCCCGCCGCCCAGGATCATGACCTTGCGCCGGTCGGAGACGCGTGCCTCGTTTTCCTCCTCGTAGGTGGAGTAGTAGTAAGGCGTCTCGGCCGAGAACTCGGCCGCACAGGTGTCCACCAACTTGTAGACCGGCCGGATACCGGCATCCTTGCGCCGCCGGCAGACAGCGTCTGCCGTCTTGCCGGTCAGGTGCGCGATCTGCACGTCGGAAAACCCCCAGGATTTGGCCCGGCGGATACGCCGGTCGGAGAGCTCCGGTCCCTCCACCGACAGGGCCTGCTCCAGGTGCACGATCTGCTCGATCTGCTCCACGAACCAGGGGTCGATGGCGGTAATACGGCTGACCTCGCCCACGCTCATGCCCGCCAGCAGGGCCAGGCGCAGGTAGAAGATGCGTTGGGAATTGGGCGTGGCCAGGCGTTTCTTGATCTCGGAGAGGCTCGGCAGGCGCCCGCGGCGGTCCACGGGGTCCCTGCCGTCGGCCCCCAGGCCGAAGCGGCCGATCTCCAGTGAGCGCAGGCCTTTCTGCAGGGCTTCCTTGAAAGTCCTGCCGATGCTCATGGCCTCGCCCACGGACTTCATGGCGGTGGTCAGCAGGTCCTCGGTTTCGGGGAATTTTTCGAAGGTCCAGCGGGGGACTTTCACCACGCAGTAGTCGATGGTGGGCTCGAAGGACGCCTGCGTGCGGCCCGTGATGTCGTTGGGCAGCTCGTCCAGGGTGTAGCCCACGGCCAGCTTGGCCGCAATCTTGGCGATGGGGTAGCCCGTGGCCTTGGAGGCCAGGGCCGAGCTGCGCGACACCCGCGGGTTCATCTCCACCACCACCATCTCACCGTTTTCGGGGTTTACGGCGAACTGCACGTTGGAGCCGCCCGTGTCCACCCCGATCTCGCGCATGATGGCGATGGACGCGCTGCGCATGACCTGGTACTCGCGGTCGGTCAGCGTCTGGGCCGGGGCCACGGTGATGCTGTCACCGGTGTGCACGCCCATGGGGTCCAGGTTCTCGATGGAGCAGATGATGCACACGTTGTCGTTGTGGTCGCGCATCAGCTCCAGCTCGAACTCCTTCCAGCCCAGCACGGATTCTTCGATCATGACCTGGCCGATGAGGCTGGCCTCCAGACCGGCGCGGGCCACTTTCTCCAACTCCTCGGTGTTGTAGGCCACGCCGCCGCCGGTGCCGCCCAGGGTGTAGCTGGGCCGGATGATGACCGGAAAGCCGATTTCCGCCACGATGGACCGCACCGTGTCCATGTCGGTGGCGATGCCGCTGGCCGGCACCCGCAGACCGATACGCGCCATGGCCTGGCGGAAGAGGTCGCGGTCCTCGGCCTTTTCGATGACCTCCACCGAGGCCCCGATCATCTCCACCTCCAGCTCCTCGAGCAGCCCGCTCTTGGCCACCTCGAAGGCGGTGTTGAGGCCCGTCTGGCCGCCCAGGGTGGGCAGCAGGGCACAGGGGCGCTCGGCTTCGATGATACGCGCCAGGGTGTCCGGTGTGACCGGCTCGATGTAGGTGCGCGCCGCCATCTCGGGGTCGGTCATGATGGTGGCCGGGTTGGAGTTCACCAGCACCACCTCGTACCCCTCCTCGGCCAGGGCCTTGCAGGCCTGGGTACCGGAATAGTCGAACTCGCAGGCCTGGCTGATGATGATGGGGCCGGCCCCGATGATCAGGATTTTCTCAAGATCGGTTCTCTTGGGCATGGACAGGTTACCCCTGGGCGCTTTCCGTCATCAAGCGGGTGAAATGTTCGAACAGGTATCGGGCGTCGTGGGGCCCCGGGGCCGCCTCGGGATGGTACTGCACGGCGAACAGCGGCAGGCGGCGGTGGCGGAAGCCCTCCAGGGTGTTGTCGTTGAGGTTGACGTGGGTGATCTCCACATCGCCATCGTCCAGGCTGTCGATGTCCACGGCGAAACCGTGGTTCTGGGAGGTGATTTCGATGCGCCCGGTCAGCAGGTTCTTGACGGGCTGGTTGGCGCCACGGTGGCCGAACTTGAGCTTGTAAGTGCGCCCCCCCAGTGCCAGGGCCAGCAGCTGGATACCCAGGCAGATGCCGAACATGGGGCGGTAACCGATGAGCTCGCCGATGGTCTCCACGGCGTAGTGCACCGGCTCTGGGTCGCCGGGTCCGTTGGAAAGGAAAATGCCGTCGGGGGCCATGCGGCGCACAGTCTCGGCCGGGGTGGCGGCCGGCAGCACGATCACCTCGCAGCCGGCCTGCTCCAGGCAGCGCAGGATGTTGTACTTGATGCCGAAATCGAAGGCCGCCACGGCGAACCTTTCCCCCCGCTGCCGCCAGCAGTCGGCGTCCAGGGCGGCGGGGTCGCCGTCGATGGGCTCAACCCGGCCCTCGCGCCAGTAAAAAGCACCGGTCGCGGTCACGGATCGGACCAGGTCCTGCCCCTCCATGGAAGGCACGTCGCTCAGCTTGCGCAGGTGGGACTGCGGGTCCAGGTCCTCGGTGGAGAGCAGCGCCTTCATGGCGCCGGCCTTGCGGATGTGGCGCGTCAGGGCACGCGTGTCCAGCTGGTCCACGCCCAGGATGCCATGGCGCTGGAGGTAGTCGCCCAGGTTGCCGGTGGCGCGCCAGTTGCTGGGCGCCTCCTGGTACTCGCGCACCAGGAAGGCCGACACCTGGATGCGGTCGGATTCCACGTCCTCGGGGTTGACCCCGTAGTTACCGATCAGCGGGTAGGTCATGGTGACCATCTGGCCGCGATAGGAAGGGTCGGTGAGCACTTCCTGGTAGCCGGTCATGCCGGTGTTGAAGACCACCTCGGCGGCGGTCTCCCCGCGTCCGGCAAAGGACCGGCAGGCAAAGCTGCGTCCGTCTTCCAGGGTCAAAAGGGCTTGCATGAGATCCTTGTTATCCTTCGTGAGACTTTTTTATGACCTTCCCCTTACACCAAAGGATCATTTTCCACAAGGTTCCATATGCCGCAGGGGCAGGCCCCGGCACAGAATCCGCAGGCGATGCACTTGTCGGCGTCCACCACGTACTCGAAGCCGCCCTCCTCGGTCTCGATGCGGCTGATGGCAGCCGGGGGGCAGATGGTGGCGCACACGCCGCAGTCGCGGCAGCTGCCGCAGGAAGAGCACTGGGATCCGCAGTGCTCCAGGTCCTCGAAGTCCGTCAAGCGCGGGTCGAAGTATTCCAGCTTCACGCGGCTGGTGTCGATGACCTGCTGCAGGTTGGCGCTGGGCCTTTTCCCCTCCAGCATGTCGCCGATGGCCTCGGCCGCGCGGCGGCCGGCACCGATGGCGTCGGTCAGCAGCCCGGGGCGCACGATGTCGCCGATGGCAAAAATTTTCGGGTCCGATGTCTGTCCGAACGCGTTGACCGCAACGAACCCCCGCTCGGTGGCGATGTCGTCGGGCAGGAAGTCCAGGTCGGGCACGTCCCCGATGGAAATCACCACCGTGTCGGCCGGAATCAGCTCGCCGTCGTCCAGCACGACCCCCTCCTCGGTGATCTCGCGGGTGAAGCAGGGCCAGCGGAAACGGGCGCCGGCGGCCTCGGCGGCCCGCCGTTCGGCGCCGAAGGAGGCCGGCTCCTGCACGTCGATGAGCAGCAGCGAACGGGCCCCCAAGCGGGCGGCCTCGGTGGCCACGTCGCAGCCCACGTTGCCGGCGCCGATGACCACCAGGCGCTCGCCCACCCGGGCGCGGCCGGCCTTGGCGTCGGCCAGGAAATCGGAGGCCGTGATCAGGCGCTCTTTTCCGGGCACGTCCAGCATGCGGGGCTTGGCGGCGCCGGTGGCGATGACCACAAAATCGTAGTCCTCCCGGAGCTGGGCCAGCTCTTCACGGCTCAGCTTCTGCTGCAGGTGGATGTGGGGGATCACCTTTCTGACCCGCTCCAGTTCGGCCGAGACCACTTCCCCGGGAATGCGCGCGGCCGGGATGACCGACGCGATCTTGCCCCCCAGGGTCTCGGACAGGTCGTAGACCGTGGCCTCGTGGCCGCGCATGCGCAGCTGCCAGGCCACGGAGATGCCCGCCGGCCCGCCGCCGATGACGGCTACCCTGCGGCCGCTGGTTTCGGGCAGGTCCGGCAGCCCGGCCGCGAGGCTGGCCCGGCCCAGCTGGCGCACGTCCACCGGCGCCATGATGGACTGCTGGCGTGTACAGGCCTGCATGCAGGGGCTGGGGCACAGGTAGCCGCACACCGTGGCCGGGAAAGGCGTGTAGGCCAGGGCCAGGTCAACGGCCTCGTCCACGCGGCCGTCTCGCACCAGCTGCCAGCGCTGCTGTACCGGGATGCCGGTGGGGCAGGTGGCTTCGCAGGGCGCCAGGTATTTCCTGTTTTCCCAGACGGGCACGTAGCGACGCAGCTCGCCGCCGACGATCAGGCCGATGGGGCTGCGGTCCAGGGTCGTCAGGTCCCCGATGAGCCCGCCGCGGCCCAGCTCGGCCTCCCAGCCGCGGGTCTTGTAATCGGCCATGGACATTAGTTGACGGCCGCGCTTCTCCTGGGCCGTACGCGCCCGCAGCAGCTGCCACTGGTCGCGCCGGCTGAGGCCCTGCAGCAGATCCAACCGGTTGATGGCGGAAAGAAAGGCCTCCAGGTTCTCCACCAGCCACTGGTAGTCGTCGTCTTCCACCGGGATCAGCCGGGCGTCGGCCTGGCTGAAACCCTTGATGGGGCCGCGGAAAAACACGCGCCCGCCCACCATGCCCACCAGGGGCCGGTAGCCCAGCACGTTGTCCGGGTCCTGGGCTTCGATGCCGCAGACCACGGCCACGCCGCCGGCCATGAACTCGCCGAAGTAGTCGCCCACCGATCCCAGCACCCACAGCTCGGGCGGATCGAAGCGCGGGTTGTGTTTGGTCATGGTCATGCCGCGGGCGCCAATGTTGCCGGCCACGTAAATCTTGCCCTGGGCCATGGCGTTGCCCACGCCGTTGGAGGCGTTGCCGTGCACGATGATGCGCGCGCCGGCATTCAGCCAGCCCACGTCGTCCGAAGAGGGCCCCAGCACCTCGATGGTGGTGTTGGCATAGCCCATGGCCCCCACGCGCTGGCCGGCGTGACCGGTGATGCGCACGTGCACGGGCTCTTCACCGGCGCGCCACAGTCGGCCGCCGATGCCGTGCTGGCCGAAGGCCTCCACCTCCAGCTGCCGACAGCCGTCGGCCACGGCCTGCTGCATGCGCTCCTCCAGCACCCGCGATTCGATGCGCGTGCCGTCTTCCCTTCCCGATATGCTCTGATGCAGGTTATCGTTCATGGTTTTCGTCGGTCTCGTCGTTACGTCCGTTTCGTGAAGGTAAAACCCAATGGATTTTCTTCCTTCACTTTGTGCCTTTGTGCCTCTGCCCCTTTGCGCCTGTTAAAAACCGCAAGGTTCTACACCACATACTTGATCTTCAGCCGCTGGGCGGCGTTGTGGTCGTCGATGCCCAGGGCGTCCGCCATGCCGATGGGCAGCGAGGTGGAGCGGCCCAGGGGCGCGATGATTTTTTTCAGTTCGGTGTCGAAAGTCAGGAACACATCCACCACTCGCTGGGCCACGTCCTCCACGTCCAGGCGCCGGTAGAGACGCGGGTCCTGGGAGGTGATGCCCTTGGGGCACTGCCCGATGTTGCAGATGTTGCAGCGGTCGGACTCGGATCCCAGGCACCCGGCGGCGGCCTGCATGATGTACTTGCCGGTCTGCACGGCGCTGGCCCCCAGCATGATGAGCGCCGCCGCGTTGGCCGCCAGGTTGCCGCTCTTGCCCAGGCCGCCGCCGGCGATGAGCGGAATCTCGTTCTGCCTGCCCACCGTGACCAGATTCAGGTAAGCGTCTCGCAGACTGCTGGCGATGGGGTGGCCCATGTGGTCCATGGACACGTTGTAGGCCGCGCCGGTGCCGCCGTCCTCGCCGTCGATGGCCAGGCCCGCGGCATAGGGGTTTCTGACCAGGTTGTTTAACACCGCCAGGGTGGTGGAGGTGGCCGATATCTTGGGAAACACGGGCACCCGGAAATCCCAGGCCATGTACATGGACTGGATCATCTTGGCCACCGACTCCTCGATGGAGTACTTGGTCTG
>CAYUAQ010000140.1:0-10477 GCA_964442705.1 uncultured Desulfobacteraceae bacterium | reverse complement strand
CCGCCGCAGATGAACAGGATGTTGGACGTGTCCACCTTGACGAAATCCTGCTGGGGATGTTTGCGCCCCCCTTTGGGCGGCACGCTGGCCGTGGTGCCCTCGATGATCTTGAGCAGGGCCTGCTGAACCCCCTCGCCGGAAACGTCTCGTGTGATGGAGGGATTGTCCGATTTGCTGGCGATCTTGTCGATTTCGTCGATGTAGACGATGCCGCGCTTGGCCTTTTCCACGTCGTAATCGGCGTTCTGCAGCAGCGACAGGATGATGTTTTCCACGTCCTCGCCCACGTAGCCGGCCTCAGTCAGGCTGGTGGCGTCGGCGATGGTGAAGGGCACGTTGAGAAAGCGCGCCAGTGTCTGCGCCAGCAGCGTTTTGCCGCATCCGGTGGGACCGATGAGCAGGATGTTGCTCTTCTGGATCTCCACGTCGCCGGTGGCCACCGTGGAGTCCAGGCGCTTGTAATGGTTGTGCACCGCCACGGCCAGTATCTTCTTGGCCAGGTCCTGCTCGATCACGTATTCATCGAGCATGGTCTTGATTTCCTTGGGCGTCAGGTGGCGTTCGGGTTGCGCACCTCCCTGCTCGCTTTCCTCTTCGATAATCTCGCTGCAGAGCTGGATGCACTCGTCGCAGATGTACACCGCAGGGCCGGCAATCAGTTTGGTCACTTCTTTTTGGCTCTTGCCGCAGAAGGAGCAAAACAGATCGTCGCTTTTGTCACTTTTTTTGGCCACCTTATTCCTCCGTGTTGTCGAGATGATCCAGATCGTCCCGGCTCTTGATCACGTGGTCGACGATTCCGTAGTCTTTGGATTCCTCGCCGGACATGAAAAAGTCGCGATCCGTATCTTTCTGTACTTTTTTTAATTTCTGGCCGGTATGCTGGGCCAGGATCTTGTTGAGTGTATCCCTCAGGCGCAGGATCTCCTCGGCCTGGATGGCGATGTCCGCTGCCTGGCCTTGGGATCCGCCCATGGGCTGGTGTATCATTATTCGTGCGTTTGGTAAAGAGTAGCGTTTGCCCTTGGTGCCGGCGGCCAGCAGTATGGCGCCCATGCTGGCGGCCTGCCCGATGCACACGGTGGCGATGTCCGGTTTGATGTACTGCATGGTGTCGTAGACCGCCAGACCGGCGGTGACCAGCCCGCCCGGCGAATTGATGTAGAAATTGATCTCCTTGGCCGGGTCTTCGGACTCCAGAAACAGAAACTGGGCGATCAGCAGATTGGCGATTTCGTCGGTAATGGGTGTGCCCAGGAAAATGATACGGTCTTTCAGCAGCCGCGAATAAATATCGTAGGCCCGTTCGCCCCGGCTGCTCTGTTCGATAACCATGGGAATTAACGGCACTTAGGTACCTCCTTGATTTTTTAGTCTCCGTCCCCGGATGGGGCCGCCCCGTTTATCAGACCGCAACAGACCCTTCCTCAGACGTCCTCGGCGCTTTTTTCAGCCTCGCCGTCTCCATTGTCTGCGGTCTCGGCCTGGGGTTCGACTTCCTCTATCTTGCTACTGTCAATAATAAGCTCAATCGCCTTCTTTTCAAGTAAGGTGTGTTTGAAAAGGTCGATTTTGTCCGGGTTGGTCTCGTAATAGGTCTTGATCTGTTCCACGGGCTGGCCGATGGACGCGGCCATGTCGGCAAAGGCCTTCTCCATCTCCTCGTCGCTGACCTCCAGTTTTTCCTGGGCGATGATCTTGTCCAGGATCAGGTGCCGGCGCACCTGTTTTTCGGCGGTCTCGCGGTACTGTTCCGCCAGTTTCTCGCGGGTCAGGCCGGCATCCTCCAGGCGCATGTTGCTGGAGGCAAAGGACCGCTCGGTGTCGGATATAATGTGTTCAAGTTCATAATCGACCATAGCCTGGGGCAACTCAAATGATACTCTTTCGAGCAGGGCCGCAAAAACCTGCTCGTTGAGCTCCTGTTCGGTGCGCTTGGCATACCCGTTTTCCAGGTTTTTTCGGATTTCGCGGCGGACTTCCTCCAGCGTGCTGTATTTTCCCAGGCGCTTGGCGAACTCGTCGTCGATGGGGGGCAGAACCTCTTCCCGGATTTCGTTCAGCTTGACGCGGAAGGTGACTCTGCTGCCGGCCAGTGCGGGGTTTTTATAGTCCTGGGGGAATTCGATTTCAAACTCGCGCTCCTCGCCGGCCCGCATCCCCTCGAGCTGCTCGTCGAAGCGGTCCGAGATGACGGCCTGGCCGATCTTGACCACGAAATTCTCGGTTTTGCCGGCGGCGGGATGGGGGTTGCCGTTCGCGAAACCCTCATAGTCGATCAGGGCGTAGTCGCCATCTTTAAGCCCCCGGTCTTCCTCGATGGCCTTCTGGGCGGCCAGGTTTTTCTGCAGCATCTTGAGCTGAATATCGATCTCGTCGTCACTGACCTCGTACTTGGTTTTTTTGAGGCTCAGCCCGGAAAAATCGATGTCGTCCATGGGCGGCTTTACCTCCACCGTGGCCTTGTAAACGTAGGGTGTCGAAGGGTCCAGTTCGGGCGGATCGATTTCCGGCCTCCCCACAATGTCCAACTCGGTTTCCTGTAGCGCCTCCACAAAGGTTTCCTGCAGAAGCTTCGAGGAGACATCGGCATTGACGTCCTTTTTATAGAGTCGTTCAAGAACTGAACGTGGTGCTTTGCCGGGCCGGAAACCCTTTATTTTGGCCTGCTTTTTCAGTGTCTTGTATGCCTTGTCCAGTTCTTTGGCGATTTTTTCCTGGGGGATTTCGATCTCGAGCACTCTTTTTACCGGGCTCACCTCTTCAACGCTGACTTTCATGATGGTCCTTTCAGAAGTTGTCCTGTCGCGGCAGGAATGTTGCTGGCTTTGTGTTACAGTTTTCGTCTTCCGGCCGGTCCGGCCTGAACCGGCCCGCAGAGACGTTTACGGTTGCATAAAATAAAACAAGTGCCGGAAATCATGCCTCCAGGCACTGAAAAACAAGCGGTGGTGCGAGAGGGGAGACTTGAACTCCCATTCTGTTTCCAGAGCTGGATCCTAAGTCCAGTGCGTCTGCCAATTCCGCCACTCTCGCACATCAACGGAGCTGTATGGGAAGTCCCGCCGGCATCTCGGCCATACTGCTTGACATTGCAGTGGTTATCCCTGAAACTAGAACGCTGAAGGAAAGCTCATCCGTGAAGGGGCCGAAACCGGGCTTTTTATAAACTTTTAAATTAATATTTAATTTCTGGAGTGTCAAGAAAAATAAGAAGATGAAGCGGCTGCCTAAGGCATCGAAAACAAAACCAATCCACTTTTCAGGTATTCTGTCGGTTCTGATACTGATCTGTATCTTGACACCGGCCGATCTTTGGGCAGGATGGCTGAAAACCGGCGCTCCCCTGCCGGTCATCGTCCTGGATCCTGGACACGGCGGAGACGACCACGGCGCCCGCGGCCCGTCTGGTCTGCTGGAAAAAGACGTGGCCCTTTCGCTGGCAAAGGCGCTGTCAGAGGTCCTTGCCGGGCATTACCGCACCATACTGACCCGCGATGATGACTACGGGCTTTCCCCCAGCGAGCGTGCTTCTGCAGCCAATCACGAGCGAGCCGCCCTGTTCATCAGCCTGCACAGCGGCGGAAGCTTCAGGACCACCACCGGCGGCATGGCGGTCTATTTCTGTGGCCAGACCGCCCGGGAATCCTCCCCTGCCGCCTCGATGACCGATTCATCCGCCGGCCGCGACTTGGTGTTTTGGGACTCCGTTTACCTGCGGCATCAGACCGCCAGCCGCAGACTGGCACAACTGGTGACCGCCCGCCTGAAAGTCCTGGCTGCCGGCGCCAGGGTCGAGTCGCGGGCCCTGCCGCTCCTGGTGCTCAAGGGAGCCGACATGCCGGCCGTGCTCATCGAAAGCGGTTACCTGACCAATCCGGTGGACGAACAGAAACTCTCCGACCCTGATCACATCAAAAGCGTGGCCCGCGCCATCGCCGAGGCGGTTGATGCCTTTTTTAGCTCCCGCTGAGCCGTGATATCCCACCGCCAGATAGACGATCCTACCCAAATCTAGAATACCCCGATACAGGCCAGCTCATTATGAACCGCAGGTGTTTACTACTATTTCAGGTATCAAACCTGGGATGTAAATGCAAACAGGGAGGCACCCTCTCGGGAGTGGGGTCGGTCTTGCCGGGGGATGGTCTGCGGTGGTCGAACATTCAGATTGTGAAGCACGTCGTCGACATAATCCGGCGGGAAGTGGGTGCCGCGGTAAAGCAGCAGCGCCTCGGCGACGCATTTTTCGAAAGCCCGCACCACGCCGGTGTCGAATTGCCGGCCGCTCTCCTTTGCGATGATAGCCAACACGTCGGGCAGGGGCATACGATCGCAGTCCAGCATCTTTCCCTCGGCGGCGTACTTGGGATAATCCCGCGGGGAGGTTCTTGCGGTCTGCCATCCGCATCAAGCGGCTGAGGTCCCGGCCGTAAAGGCACTCCATGGCGATGAAATAGGTTCCCTGCAGACGCCCGAAATCGAAGATTTGAACGATGTTGGGGTGCTGCAGCAGGGCGGCCAGCTTGGCCTCCGCGATGAAGGCGTTTACCAGGTCCTCCTGGTCGGCCAAGTGGGGGAGGATTTTCTTTACGGCCACCAGCTTTTCAAACCCCTGCTCGCCCGTCATGCGGGCACGGTAGAGCTCCGCCATTCCGCCGACCGCGATGCGCTCCAGCAGCTGATATCGGCCTGTCTTTTCTTCCGGCAGTTGAGGGTTCATGACATGGGTGTCCATCAACTGAGTTATCGGCCGGATGGACAAAAAAATTAGTCCCGCCCCAGTCGCCGGAGTGCGAGAACCCGGCATATTCACAAAGCCGCTTTGGACCTTCAGGGACATGTGTGCTATGAAATAGTCGGCAGTGAAAAAGGGGCGGGGGCAAACGTGCGCCGGAAATGCACACCGCCCGCCCACCAGAGGCAATATCCAGACAAAAAGGGGCCGGCATGAAAATTCCAATCCGGTGGGCGCTTATCTTCGGTTGTCTCGGTCTCATCTGGGGTACCCAGATCATCATCACCTCCACGACCTACTTCTCGTCCCAGCGGGTGCTCGTCCGGCACGCCCGGGACGTCATGCAGAACATCGCCGACCTGACCAAAGAAAAATCGCACAACCATCTGGCCCTGGCCCAGGGGGCGGCCTATCTCACCAGAAAACTGATCGCATCGGAGGTGGTGGGAAGCGGTCAGGAGCAAACCGATGCCCTGGAAAAATATTTCCTGGGACAGCTGACCATTTATCCCCATTTCGCGGGCATTTACGTGGGAAAGCCCAACGGGGATTTTTTTTACGTCAGCCGTTCGGAGGCACAATCGCCGGGAGGGTTTCGCACCAAGATCATCACCCACCGCAACGGCGCAAGGCAGACGCAGCTCATCTGGCGCAGCAGAAATCACGTCGTTCTCGCCCGTGGAAACGATCCGGGGGACACTTATGACCCCCGCGCCAGGCCATGGTACAAAAAAGCCCTCAAGGCGCGCTCGGTGGCCTGGTCCGACCCGTACATCTTTTTTACTTCCAGCAAGCCGGGCATCACCATTGCCGGCCCCATATACAACCAGGCCGGAAAGCTGCGCAGTATTGTGGGGGTGGATATCGAGATCGACCAGCTTTCCACCTTCATCAGCCGCCTGCGTATCGGTAAAAACGGGCGTGCCTTCATGATGAACAGCAACGGCGACGTGGTGGCTTTTCCCGACCTCGAGAAACTCCGCTTCAGCGAGGGGAGTCAGCACAAAGAGCGGCTGGTCACCATCGAGGAAATAGACGACGGCCTGAGCCAGGCGGCCTTTCACGCCATTGACTGGCAGCGTGACGAAAAGGGCCTGCTTAAGCTCGAAACGGCGCAGTTCAACCGTTTCGACTATGGCGGCAAGGCTTATCACGTCATGTTCGCCCCCTTTAATGACGACCAGTGGCCCTGGATCATCGGGGTATATGTGCCTGAAAGTGATTACATCGGTGTTTTGAAGGAAAACCGGCGCGACAACATCCTGATCACCATGGCCCTGTCGTTTCTGGCGACCGCCCTGGGCCTCTGGCTGGCCCGCGGCATCATTCGGCCGCTGTCGGGACTGGGAAAAGAGGCCCAGGCCATTAAAAAGAACGACTTGACGCAAACCTTCGATACCCACTCCATTTACAAGGAGCTCCAGGAAACCGCCGATTCCTTTGCCTGCATGAAGGAAGCCATTCGCAGCGGCGAAGAAAAATACCGCACGATTTTCGAGAATATCCAGGACATCTACTATGAAAGCTCCCTGGACGGCACCCTCCTGGAGGTCAGTCCGTCCGTGGAGAAGCAGACCGCTTACACTCGTCAGGAATTGATCGGCACCCCCATAACCCGTTTGTACAAAGACCCCGGGGAACGCCTGGAGTTCATGAAGATAATCACCGCCGAGGGCAGTGTAACCGACCATGAGCTTCTTTTGAGCAACAAGGACGGCTCTCTCGAATACTGCTCCATAAATGCCATACTCCAGCATGGTGCCGATGGCCGGCCGGAGAAGATCGTCGGTTCTCTGCGCGTGATCACCGCCCGCAAGAAAGCCGAAATGAAGCTGCGGCAATACCAGAAATACCTGGAGGCCGAGGTCAATGAGCGCACCAGAATACTGAAGCAGACCAACGAAAAGCTGCGCCGCGAGATCGATGCGCGCCGGGAAAAGGAGCGGCAGCTGCGCAAAAGCGAAGAGAAATACCGGTCCATCATCGAGAACATGGAAAGTGGCTATTTTGAAATCGATCTGGCGGGCAATCTGACATTCTACAACCGGCCGCTGGCCGACATCCTGGGGTATGCACCCGAAGAGATGCTCGGGTTGAACTACCTGCAGTACATGGACACCGAAACGGCCAAGGCGGTTGCCGGGAAATTTGACGCCATCCGCCGAACCGGCATGGCGGAAAAATTTTCGCGCTACACCATCATCCGCAAAGACGGCGGCCATCGCATCCTGGAGACGTCGGCGGCGGTCATCAGCGACAGCGCCGGCCGTCCCACGGGGTTTCGCGGTGTCGTGCTGGATGTCACCGAAAAACTGGCGGCCGAAAAGGAGCGCAAGGAACTGGAAAAGCGCGTCCAGCAGATACAGCGACTGGAGAGCATCGGCAAGCTGGCCGGCGGCGTGGCCCACGACTTTAACAACCTCCTGATGGGTATCCAGGGCAATGTTTCCCTGATGCTGCTGGAAACCGACCGCACCCACGCCCATTATGAAAAGCTCAGAAGCATCGAGGCCACCGTCCAGACCGGTGCGGACCTCACCGGGCAACTGCTGGGATTTGCGCGTGGCGGCAAATACATGACCCGGCCCATGGATATCAATAAAAGCGTTCAGCGTACCCTGAAGATGTTCGGGCGTACCCGTAAAGAAGTAAAAATAGTTGAAAAAATACAAAAAGACCTGTGGACCGTGATCGGCGATCAGAGTCAGATCGAGCAGGTTCTGCTGAACATCCTGATCAACGCCTGGCAGGCCATGCCCGGCGGCGGGCACATCTACATCGAGACCGGCAACGTCACCCTGGAAAAATCTCACATCAACACCTTCGAGATAAAACCGGGCCGTTTCGTTCAGATCGCCATATCCGACACGGGCATCGGCATGGAGGAAGCCGTCCAGCAGAAAATCTTCGAGCCTTTTTTCACCACCAAGGAGATGGGCAGGGGCACCGGTCTGGGACTGGCATCGAGTTACGGGGTCATCAAAAATCACGGCGGGGCCATCGACTTCCGGAGCCAGCCCGGCAAAGGCACGTCCTTTTACATCTATCTGCCGGCATCGGATGCCGCCGTCATTCATGAGCCCTGCGTCTCTCTGGAACGGCTCGTCAAGGGCACCGGGACGATCCTGCTGGTGGACGACGAGGAGATGATTCTCGACGCCAACGCCCCGCTGCTGGAAAAACTGGGTTATACCGTTCTGACGGCTTGCAGCGGCGAGGCGGCCGTGGATGTCTACCGCCGCAGAGGTGAAGAGATCGACTTGGTGGTGCTGGACATGATCATGCCGGGTCTCGGCGGCAGCGAGGTCTTCAAGCGGCTCAAGGCGCTGAACCCGCACGTCAAGGTCCTCCTGTCCAGCGGTTACAGCCTGACGGGGCAGGCCGAATCCATTCTGGCCCAGGGATGCGCCGGATTCCTGCAGAAACCCTTCGATGCCGAAAAACTGAGTCGGAAACTGCGTCAAATACTGGCGGCCTGACGGTAAGCCGGAGAGGCTACATCGTTTTCCGCATGTGTGCCTCCTGCCGGCGCACCCTTCTGAGGGCCTCGGCATAGCCCATGTCGCCGGCCTCATCACCTTTCAGGGCGCGTTTCAGGCAGTAGGCCAGGTTTTCCGATCGGATTCGGGTTCCATACCGGTTGAGGTGGGATTTCGTGTCGAAAAAGAACCGCACGTCAAAATTGAACAGGGCGGGGTTGCCGTGTATGGTTATGGATTTTTCGGCCAGCTGCCGGCGGCGCCTGTCCAGTTTGCGCTGGTACTTGGGCCGGGACAGGTCGAAAACCCTGTTGCGCACGCTGACCGGCCACGTCAGTATCAGTCGGCCGTGTTTCCTGCGGACCAGGCGGGTGATCTTAGCGTAAGCCGTGGAGAAGCGGTCGCAGATTTTCCCGTCATGCATGTAGTAAAACCCCTTGCGGTACAGTGCCAGCAGGGACTCCGTGGGCTTTTTCCCGGAAACAGGCATAATACAGGCCCGCCAGTGAAATCAGAATGGCGAGTGAGATGCCGAGAAATGCTTTGGGGCCAGTGGAGGCCATGGCGCCGATACCCTAGAAGTTAAAATAGATGAACTCAGTGGGGGCCACGTTTCCCATGAACCCCATGAAAGCGACGAACAGCAGAAGGGACATGAGTACGGCTGTCTTGATGTCCGTTCTGAACGCAAGCGCCCCCCTGTACGGTACGAAGTTGATGATCTGCATGCTGTTGGGCGCCCACAAAGCCACCAGGGCGAAACCAACGGGCCACACGGGAGAGACGTTCACCAGGAGATGGTCCATGAGAGCCCGCCAGTTGAGAAGCGCGGCGGTGTCAACGGACGTAAGAAAGCCTCTCAGCTGCGCCATGGCGGCGGAATCGAGGCTGACCATGCCCCCCAGAAGGCGGAGCGCCTGCGCCATGCTGGGAGCCCGGAAGAACACCCACGCGACGGTGACGAAAAGAAAAGTCAGAAACCATCCCGCCGCGGCCGGCATCCGCCATCCCCTTGCCTGCCAGATCCTGTGGCCCGCCAGGGCGGCGCCGTGCAAGGCCCCCCATGTGACGAACGTCCAGCCGGCACCGTGCCACAACCCTGCCAGCAGAAAAGTGATAAACAGGTTGACCATCGTTCGTGAGGCCCCCTTGCGGTTGCCCCCCAGCGGGATGTAGAGATAATCGCGCAGCCAGCGCGACAGGGTGATGTGCCATCGCCGCCAGAAGTCCTGTATGTCGAGGGCCTTGTAGGGAGAGTTGAAATTGACGGGCAGGCGGATGTTGAACAGCAGCGCGGCACCGATGGCCATGTCCGAATAGCCGGAAAAATCAAAATACAATTGGAAGGTGTAACACAGGACCGCCCCCCAGGCGTCGAAAAAGCCGGGTACGGCGGTGGCGGCAAAACCCGCATCGGCCCACAGCTTGAAGACATCCGCGATGATCACTTTCTTGAACAGCCCCACGGCGAAGATGAAAACACCGGTCGCCATACGCGACCAGTCGACCGGCCGGCGGCACCCTTCCAGGTACTGGGGGATGATCTCTTTGAAGCGGACAATGGGGCCGGCGATCAGCTGCGGAAAAAAGGCCACGAAAAAGCAGTAGTCCAGGAAGCCGCATTTTTGGGTGCGGTTGTAGTAGCAGTCCGCCAGGTAGGCGACCTGCTGAAAGGTATAAAAGCTGATCGCCAGCGGCAGCGCCCATTTGGGCAGCGCAAAACCGGCGCCCGTGACCAGGTTGACATTCCAGACGAAGAAGCGGGCGTACTTGAAGAACCCCAGCAGTCCGATGTTGAATAGCACCCCCATGGCCAGAATGCACCGGCGGTTGGCTTGCCGCCGGCCGAGCAGGTCGCCCAGGAAGAAGTTTACCAGGATGGAAAACAGCAGCAGGGGCAGATATTCAGGCGCAGCAAAGCCGTAGAAGAAAAGGGAGGTTGCCACCAGCCAGAGCCTGCCGGCCGCAAACAGCCGCAACCTGTTCAGCAGGAAATAGACCAGCGTGGCAGCCGGAAGAAAGAAGAATATGTAAACGGGTGCACTGAACGGCATCGCCAAGAACAGGTCAGGTCGAGTAAAGGGTCACATCGGCAGCACGCTGCCGATTGCATGGTTTTCGCAATAATACCGGCACGGCAATCGGATGATTTCAAACGATTGGAGCGCATCTTCACGCATCGGGAATGGGAAGTCAAGGTCGCCGGGGCAAAAGATTTTCATCCGTCTGCTTTTCAGGCCGTGGTGGCAGAGTCCGTTTT
>CAYUAQ010000139.1:0-10546 GCA_964442705.1 uncultured Desulfobacteraceae bacterium | reverse complement strand
ATGAACACGTCCGCCACCCGCTGGGCCACGTCATCGGGATCCAGCCTGCGGTACAGTTTCTCGTTCTGGCTGGTAATACCCTTGGGACAGATGCCCACGTTGCAGACATTGCAGCGGCCCATCTCGTTGCCCAGGCAGCCGGCGCAGGCCTGCATGATATACTTGCCGATATGCACGCCCGAGGCACCCAGCATGATCAGGGCCATGCCGTTCTGAGTCACGTTGCCGTTCTTGCCCACGCCGCCGGCGGCAAAGAGCGGAATCTCGTTCTGGCGGCCCTGGGCCACGAGATCGAGATAGCACTCGCGCAGGTTGGAGGCAATGGGATGGCCGGTGGCGTCCATGGACACGTTGTAGGCCGCGCCCGTGCCGCCGTCGATGCCGTCGATGAGCAGGCCGCCCGCGTAGGGGTTGCGCACCAGATTGTTAAGCACCGATTTGGCCGAAGTGGAACCGGAGATCTTCGGATAGACAGGCACCCGGAAACCAAAGGCCATGGACAGGGTCTGGATCATCTTCATGACACTCTCGTCAATGGAGTAGAGTGTCTGGTCCACCGGCGGCGAGGGCAGGTCAACGCCCTCGGGCACGCCGCGCAGCCGGGCGATGAGCTTGGAGACCTTGAACCACATGAGCAGGCCGCCGTCGCCGGGCTTGGCGCCCTGGCCGTACTTGATCTCGATGGCGCAGGGGTCCTCCTTCATCTCGGGGATAGCGTGGATGATCTCGTCCCAGCCGAAGTAGCCGCTGGCGATCTGCAGGATGACGTTCTTCAGGAAACGCGAGCGCAGCAGCCGCGGCGGGCAGCCGCCCTCGCCCGTACAGATGCGCACCGGCATGCCCAGCTCGTCGTTGAGGTAGGCCACCCCCATCTGCAGCCCCTCCCACATGTTGGGCGACAGGGCGCCGAAGGACATGCCGCCGATGACCAGGGGGTAGATCTCGCGCACCGGCGGGATCCAGCCGTTGCTGCTCAGGAAGGCCAGGTTCTCCTCGGGCGGCAGCACGCGCCCCAGCAGGGTGCGCAGCTCGAACTCGTGGCGCCCGGCGTCCAGGGCCGGGTCGGTGAGCATGGAGATGCGAATGAACTTGATGCGGTCCAGGATGGTGCCGCCCACGTTGCGCCGCCCGCCCCGCCGGCGGGGCTGTCCGCCGCGGTCCATGTGAAAAACCAGCTTGTTGGCCTCGTCGCTGCGCTGCGGGACGATGGCGTCGTTGGGGCACACCATGGTGCACATGGCGCAGCCCACGCAGCGGTAGGCCGGGTCGGTGCGCTGGCGGATGCCGTAATAGATGCGGTAGTCGTGCCGGGGTTTTTCGGCGATGCCCAGCACGGGCTCGACGATGCGCTTGCGAAAGACCCCCAGCTCGATGGCGTTGACCGGACAGACCGCCGTGCACTTGCCGCACAGGGTGCACTTGTCCTGATCCCAGAGAATCTGCCAGGGAAGGTCCTTGACGCTCAGTGTGGAAGGGGTAATTTTTCCGTCTGCCGGCATATGTCGACCTCCTTGCGGTCCGGACCGACGATGGCCGTGTCCAGATACATGGGCTGAAAATCATTGCTCTTGTCACGGTCGGGAATCGCGGCGTCCAGGCCGCAGATCTCCGAGGAAAAGGCGTACATGCCGGGGCGGCCGCCCACCACGCCGGGCCGCAGCTTCTTGCGGTCCTGGACCATGAAGAGCGTGTGGTCGGAAAGGCACCCGATGACGCAGTTGGGCCCGTCGATGATCATGCGGCGGCAGCTGTGCTTGAGGTGCTTCAGGAACTCGGCGTCGGGGTGCTGCACGATATCTTCGTCCTTGAGCGGCGTGATGACGTGCTTGTAGGCCTCCAGGCCCAGCCCCAGCTTGGCCATGGTGTAGTGCAGGATGTGGGTGAAAACCTCGGAGTCGGACTGGTAGCCCGAGTAGCCGGCGAAATTGCGCGAGGCCAGAAACTCCCGGATGGGAATGAAGGCCGTGTTTTCGCCGTTGGTCATGGTGGAAAAGCCCTGGATGAAAAAGGGGTGGCAGGCGTACAGGTTGATCTCGTAGTTGGTGTTCTGGCGGCCCTGGGCCATGAGCACGCGGGCCTTGAGCTCCTTGCGGCCCAGATCGAGGTACTCGGCCACCTTCATGGGATCGCCGATCTCCTTGATCATGATGACATCCGGCCAGAAGGAAAACACGATCATGTCCTCTTTCTCCTCGCCGAGCCTGCGCAGCTTGAGCCGGGTTTCCAGCAGGCGGTCGTAAAGCTCCTCCTGGCTGCAGCCCTCCCACTCCTCGGGGTATTCATAGGCCCGGATGAGGTAGCTGTCACGCCGGGGCGTGCCGGGCGGGGGGGTCTTGGGCACCTTGATGGTGAGCTTGTACTGGGTCATGAAGCCGATGTCCATCATGAAGCGGTCCAGGCGCTTGATGCCCTCGCGGGTAAAAATCCCGGACAGGATCGGGGCCTTTTTCAGGTCCTCGAAGGGGCCCGACAGGTCGCGCATGAACAGCCCCACCCCGGAGCCGTCATGGCCCTCACGCATGACGTCCAGGGCCTCGATGGCCACCATGGGCGACAGCGGCTCTTCACTGGTTATGGCAAACAGTCGACACATATGACATTTCTCCTTTACTGCCGCAGGAACAGCTTCATCGAAAAGATGAGACACCGCAGGGTTTCCGGTGATCACCAAAACCCTGAAAGGAGGGGAAACATGAATAGAGGCAAACCCCGTGCCAAGGGCAAGAAATGTACCTAATCTTATTCTTTCAAAGAGTTACAGACCCAGTCCCCAAAATCCCCCGCTGCAAAACAACAATTTTGTAATAAACTGACGGTGAATCTCGCAAAATTGTCACGAAAAGTAGGGAAAACCGGAAAAAAAATCAAGCAAAAACTGTTCCACCACTACCGGCTTTACAATTTCACCGGCTTGTGAGATTTAAGACGGGTCATGCTGCGAGAGCTGTTTATTAAAGATTTTGCCATCATTGAGCGACTGCACATCCGCTTTGACGAGGGGCTGACCATTTTAAGCGGCGAAACCGGCGCCGGCAAATCCATCATCATCAGGGCCGTCAACCTTCTGCTGGGCAGCCGGGCCAGCAGCACCGTGATCCGCACGGGAGCCCGCCAGGCCGAGGTTCAGGGTCTATTCGAGTTTCCGCCGGCCAATCCGGCCTGGAACGGCATGCGGGAACTGGGCTTTGACCCCGGCGAAGGGCTCCTCATCCGGCGCATCATCGCCGCCAACAACCGCCACCGGGTTTTCATCAACGACCGCCTGGTGACGGCCCAGTCCCTCACCACCCTGACCCAGCACCTGGCCAGCATCTCGGGTCAGCACGCCCACCAGGGACTGCTCAAGGAGAGCCTGCACCTGGTGATGCTCGACCAGTTCGCCGGCCTCACTGAATCCAGACGCCGGTTGCAGGGGGGGGTCCGTGAGGTGCTGGCGCTCATCGGCCGCGAAAAGGAGCTGGCTGCCAGGCAGCGGCACCAGGACGAGCACCGTGAACTGCTGTCCTTTCAGAAACAGGAGATCCTGAGCGCCGCCATTACCCCCGGCGAAGACCAGGCCCTGGAGGACGAACGCCAGCGGCTGCGCCACGCCGAAGAGCTCTACGCCCTGGTTTACGGCGGCATCGAACGACTGTACGGTGCCGAGGGAGCCGCGATGGACCAGCTGGCGCAAGTGACCGGCGACATGGAAAGGGCCGCCCGCCTGGACGCCGGCCTCCAGCCCATGGTTCAGCAACTCAACGACATCGGCTACCGCATCGAGGATGTAATCCAGGGCCTGCGCACGCACCTGGACACGCTGCAGATCGACGAGGAGCGCCTGGAAGAAGTGGAAGAGCGCCTGGACGCGCTATTCAAGCTCAAGCGCAAATACGGGCGCAGCCTGGAGGCCATCCAAAACCGCCTGGCCGAAATTGAAACCGAACTCGGCGCCATCGAAAATCTGGAGGAGGAGCTGGCCGACCTGAGGGAACGCATCGGCGACCGGTGCCGGGAGCTGGCCGGGGCCGCACGCCGGCTGTCGGACAAGCGGGCTCGGGCCGCCGGCAGGCTGTCCGGTGCCATGGAGAGGCAACTGGAGGACCTCGGCATGCAGCGCACACGTTTGGCCATCGACCTGCGCCCGATCCCGGCTGCCGAGGCCGCCGACCCACGCCTGGTGGCAAACGAGGCCGCCATCACCGAAACCGGCTGCGAGCAGGCCTGCTTCCTGATCGCCCCCAACGTCGGTGAGGCGCTCAAACCCCTGGCAGCCATCGCCTCGGGCGGGGAGCTGTCGCGGGTCGTTCTGGCGCTGAAAGCCATCCTGGCCCGCACCGAGACGGTGGAGACCATCGTCTTTGATGAGGTGGACGCGGGTATCGGGGGCGGCGTGGCCGAAGTCGTGGGCCGTAAGCTGAGCGAACTGGCCCATCGACACCAGGTGATCTGCATCACCCATCTGCCCCAGATCGCCCGTTTCGGCGACCATCACCTCCGGATTGCCAAAGAGGTCCGCGACGGCAGAACCCACACCCGCTTTATTCCCATCGACAAGAAACACCGCGCCGAAGAGATCGCCCGTATGCTGGGCGGGGAGAAAATCACCGCCGCCACCCTGGCCCACGCCCGTGAAATGCTTGAACGTTCCCGATCTTGACATCGGGGACAGAAATAGTATCCTTTTAAAAAACACCCCATAATGGGAAGCGCCAAAATAAAGGAGACCTTCATGCCCATCTATGAGTTCAAATGCCTGCAGTGCAGCCATGTTTTCGAACTGCTGCTGATGAACAGTGACGAAAAAGTCGAGCTGTGCTGTCCCCAGTGCAAATCCGGGAACTTCGAACGCATCATCAGCACCACCAACTACAGCATGGCCACCGGCTCTTCGGGGGCCCGGGCCAGTGCCCAGACACGCACCTGCTCCAGCGGGTCGTGCACCACCTACGATCTGCCCGGGCACGGTGATTGATCCCCTGATCCCGCGGATCGACGGTTGGCATCTGCCCGTTGACGGCGAAGGAGGGGAATCGATATTATCGCTATTTCACGAAAACCACGCAACCCGCGAAAGAGACCAAGCAGCGAATCGGGTAGCGGGTGTCCGGGTTAGATTATGGCACATGGCGAACCGGCATCCTATGTAGCCCTGCACGAAAACGGTGAACTGGCGGCCCGCGCGGAAGCCGCCCGCAAGCTGCTTGCGGCCTGCACCCTGTGCCCTCGCAGGTGCACCGTGGACCGCCTCGGGGGCGAACGGGGCGTCTGCCGCACGGGCCGTCGCGCAGTGGTGGCCAGCTACGATGCCCACTTCGGCGAGGAAGCCCCCCTGGTGGGGCGGCACGGATCGGGCACCATTTTCTTCACCCACTGCAGCCTGGGGTGCATCTTCTGCCAGAACTACGACATCAGCCACGAAGGCGCCGGACGGCCCGTCACGGATCGGCAGCTGGCCGAAATGATGCTGGCGCTGCAGCACGCCGGCTGCCACAACATCAACTTCGTCACCCCCTCCCATGTGGTACCGCAGATTTTATCGGCACTGGAGATCGCCGCCGGGGGCGGCCTGCGGGTGCCGCTGGTCTACAACACCTCCGGCTATGACCGTGTCCGCACGCTGCGGTTGCTTGACGGGGTCATCGACATCTACATGCCGGATTTCAAATTCTGGGACCCGGAAATCGCCGAGCAGCTGGCCGGGGCAGCGGATTACCCGGCCTGTGCCCGCCGGGCCGTGGGGGAGATGCACCGGCAGGTGGGAGATCTGGTCATCGACCGCGACGGCATCGCCCGCCGGGGCCTGCTGATCCGCCACCTGGTCATGCCCCAAGGGTTGGCCGGGACCGAACAGGTCATGGCTTTTATCGCCAACGAAATCTCCGCCGACACCTACGTCAATGTCATGGGCCAGTATCGGCCCTGCGGGCGCGCCGCTGAGATAAACGCCCTGGCAAAACCCCTGAACAGCCTTGAATTTCAGGAGGCCGTCCGGCAGGCTGAAAAAGCGGGACTGCATCGACTGGACCGACCGCGGCGCGTGTTCGCCATCGAATTCTGAAACCACCGGCCGAGGCTTCACTCGCGGCGGTGGGGCCGGGCCGAAAATTGAATCCGGGCTTTTTGCTTGATCCCCGAAACGTTTTGATATAAAGGTGGCGCCGATATGACCGCACGAACCGACCATCAAGAAAACAGTGAATCTTATTTTAGCGGCTGGGGAAGACACCGGGTGGTGAAGTTTTGCACTGCTGCGGCGGCAACGGTTCTGCTGCTGGCCGCCCAGGCGGGGGCGGCCGAACGGCTGGCGGTAAAGGTGCCCAAGGCCAACGTCCGCTCGGGGCCGGGCACCAAATACGAGATCCTGTGGCAGGTCGAACGCTATTATCCCGTGGTGGTCGTCAAAAAAGCCGGGCAGTGGGTTCTTTTCCGGGATTTCGAAAAAGACGAGGGTTGGATCAAGAAGAGCCTGTTGAGCAAGATACCCACGGTGATTACCATTAAAAAGGAGTGCAACATCCGGTCCGGACCGGGCACCAACTTCCAGATCCTGTTCAAAACCCAGGACAGGGGCGTGCCGTTCAAGGTTCTCAAGCGCAAGGGCAAGTGGCTTTACGTCGAACACGCCGACGGGGACAAGGGCTGGATTTTCAAATCCCTGGTGTGGTAATGCCTGCCGACCGTTTCCGGGGATCTAAAACGACGCTGGAGAAAACAGGACGATATGGCCAGAAAAAAAGTCACCCGTAAACAACTGTTGAAAGAGCCCGACGAGTTCCTGACGCTGTCAGCCAAAACCATCCAGTGGGCGCGCGCCAACAGCCGCCGGTTGAGCTGGACCCTGGCCGCTATCCTGCTGGTGGCCATCGTTTTTTCGGCCGTACGCTTTTTCTCGGCCCGGGCTGAGGCCAGATCACTGGCCCTCTTCGACCAGCACAAGACCGTTTATGAAGCACTCCTGAAAAAGGACGGCACGCCGCAAAAGGCCTGGGAAAAGGTCAAGCCTTCCCTGGAAACCCTCATAAAAAAATACAGCGGCAAAAACGGCGCCAAGATGGCCACCGTCTTTTACGCTGACATCAGCTACCGGGCCGCCAAGTACGATGAGGCCATCAAGCTGTATCTTCGGGCCCTCGACGATTACCGTGACGAGCCCGTGATCCATGATCTCATCGTCTGCAGCCTGGCCTATGCCTACCAGGGAAAGAAAGACTACCCTTCCGCCGAGAAGTATTTCCAGCAAGTAGTGAACGGCCCCCGCCCTACCCTGAAACCCGAGGCCCTTTTCAATCTGGCGACCCTCTATGCGCAAAACGGCGATGCCGCCAAAGAAAAAGAAGTGCTGCAGAAGATCATCGCCGAGTACGACAACTCGACCTACGCACCCGTGGCCCGGGAAAAGCTGGCATCGCTTTAGGGCCATCCGTTGTTGTCCGCCGGCGCCGAAAATCACGTGCCTGGAATGGGCTACCGGCAACGCATCCGTCCCGCGGTGCTAAAAACTATCTTTTAGGACCAACGTCCAGCTTGAATTTCTTGATCTTCTGGCTCAGTCCGCTTTTGCCTATGCCCAGCAGCTTGGCGGCGTGGGACTGGACATTGTCGCTCATTTTGAGGGCCCGTTCGATCATCATCTTTTCTACCTGGGCCAGGGTTTCGGCCAGTTTGGCGTCCGGTGCAATGCCCTCCAGGGGCAAGGTCTGGTCCGAATGCTGCCGAAACTGCCGCGGCAGGTCGGAAACCCTGATGGTGGATCCCGGGCACAGCACCAGGGCCCGTTCGATCACGTTCTCCAGCTCGCGCACGTTGCCCGGCCAGCTGTACTCGTAGAAAAGCCGGTAGACATCCTGCTCCACGCCCGTGACCGGCACCTGGTCCTTGCGTTCGGGAGAGTACTTGGCGATAAAATGCTCCACCAGCGGGGGGATGTCCTCGGTGCGCTTTCTCAGCGGCGGAAGCACCAGGTGGAGCACGTTGAGCCGATAGTACAGGTCCTCCCTGAAACGACCGGCTTCGGTTTCCTTCTTCAGGCTGCGGTTGGTGGCGACGATGATGCGGATGTCCACCGGAATGGGCTTGATGCCGCCCACCCGCTCGATGGTTCTCTCCTGGATGACGCGCAGCAGTTTAACCTGCAGGTTGGGGGACAGCTCCCCGATTTCATCCAGAAAGAGGGTGCCGCCTTCGGCTAGTTCGAAACGGCCCTTTTTCATGGAAACCGCGCCGGTAAAGGCGCCCCTTTCGTGTCCGAACAGTTCGCTTTCCAGAAGGTTTTCCGCCAGGGCCGAGCAGTTGACGGCCACGAAGGGTTTGTTGCGGCGGGGGCTGTTGAAGTGGATGGACTTGGCCACCAACTCCTTGCCGGTGCCGCTCTCGCCCTCCAGCAGCACCGTGGCCGAAGCCGGCGCGATTTTCTCGATAGTGGCGAAAACATCCCGCATGGACCGGCTTCGGCCGATGATGTTTCCGAAGCGGTACTGTACCTCCACGGCATGCCGCAGGCGCCGATTCTCCTTGACCATCTGGTAGAGCGCACAGGCTTTTTTGACGTAGAGAATCAGGCGCTCGTTGTCGAAGGGCTTGAGGATGTAATTGTAGGCCCCCTTCTGCATGGCCTCGACAGCCTTTTCCACGGTTCCGTGGGCGGTCATCATGATCACCGGCAACTCGGCATCCCGCGCCTTTATCTGCTCGAGCAGCTCGATGCCGTCCATGACGGGCATTTTCATGTCGGTGAGCACCAGGTCGACATCGGAGCTTTCCAGAATCTCCAGCGCCTCGCGGCCGCTGTTGGCCGTGAGGGTGCCGTAGCCCTCCTCTTTCAACACCTCGCTGAGAATCAGCGGATAGTTCTTTTCATCGTCGACGATCAGTACGGTATCCATGGCAAACAACCTGTGTTTATTTTCGGCCCTATGGTTCGATGGGTAACTCCACCACCACCCGGGCGCCTCCTTCGCTGCGGTTTTCGATGCGAATACGGCCGCCGTGGGCATCAATGATATTCTTGACGATTCCCAGCCCCAGCCCGGTGCCCTTCTCCTTGGTAGTAAAAAAGGGATCCCAGATTTTTTCTCCGATCTTTTCAGACAATCCCGGGCCGCTGTCTTCAAAAAAGACGCGCACCCAGCCGTCGTCGGCTTCGGCGTGGATCCGGATTGTCCCGCTTTCCGGCATGGCCTGCAGCGCGTTGAGCAGGATGTTCAGGAATGCCTGGTAAAGCATATTGGCGTCCGCCCGGATTTCGGGCAGGCGGTCGTCGAAAGGACTTTCGACGACGACTCCCTGCTCCTGGATGCGGGGAGCCAGAAAAGCGATGGTTCTCCCGACGATGTCTTTCAGGTCACAGGGCGCCAGGTCGGGCTCCCGGGGACGGGCAAAGTTCAGAAAATCGGTAATGATGTCGTTCAGACGCGTGGCTTCCTGAACGATCACGTCCGGTATGGGGTTGCCGGGGTCCACGGCAGCCATTTTCTTTTTCAGCAGTTCGGCGGAACTCTTGATGATGCCCAGGGGATTGCGGATCTCATGGGAGATGCCGGCGGTCATCTCCCCCAGGGAAGACAGGTGCCGGGCGCGATTGAGCTTCTGTTCCAGACGCTGTCGTTCGAGCGAACGCTTCTCGATGATGGCCTCCCCCCTTTTGACCACGAAAATGAGCACCAGCAGCAGGATGGCCATTACCAGCGTGGATGTCATGATGATGGTGACCTGGTAGCGGAAAATGGCGCGGTAATCCCCGGTTACGTCCTGGACGATCTCCACCACCCCCAGCACCGGACCCGAGATTCTCAGGAACTCCCTTTCGGCCCGCAACGGTGCGAAAGTGATCAGCAGGCTTTTTTTGGGAATACCCAAGGGGATGCCCCACTTGTAGCCCTGCTGCACGAGTTTGTAACCGATGTGTCCCTCCTTGGCACGGTTGTAAAGCGCGCCGCCGAGATTTTCCTTGCCCACCAGATTGGAATCGAAACTGTAGGAAATTTTACCCTTCATATCGTAGATGTTCACCATGGCCACGTGAAAGCTGTGCAGGGTGCTGCGTACCACGTCGTCCATGCGCTGGAACTGTTCCGCGTTGCTGAGCTCTATTTTGCCGTACTTTAAAACCACGGGCACGATGAACTGGAGAAAAACCTGGTGGTTGAGATTCTCCATGAGCACCAACGCATAGGCCTGGCTCTTCTTCAATTGAAAGGACCGGGCCCAGTGGATATTCAGAAGGGACAGCACCAGCGTACCGATGAAAACCGTTATCAGGCTTGAGAAGGTAAAATATTTCACCAGCCTGAAGGGTTTGATTTTTTCGGAATTCCTGCGCCTTGCCATCTCCGCCGAATCTCCTGAAAGTCGCTGTTGCCGTGGGCCGAACCATTTTTTTCTATGGTGCGCGAAATTTAGCGTAAAGGTCAAGCTTTTTTGGCCGATAACCACATTAACCGTATCGGACGATACAGTCTGCGGGCCATCGAAAAGCCCTGCTGATTCCGGAGATGTTGCCACAGAAAGCGGTTGCCCGATTCCCGGCAAAAGGGCGTTGCCGGTACCCCCGGAATATGGTGCACGG
>CAYUAQ010000138.1:4237-10786 GCA_964442705.1 uncultured Desulfobacteraceae bacterium | reverse complement strand
GGTCGGGGCGAGAGGATTTGAACCTCCGACTTCCTGCTCCCAAAGCAGGCGCGCTGCCAGGCTGCGCCACGCCCCGATTTGAGAAACATACCATTCTTTTCAGCGCCGTGCAAGGTTTGCTGCGGTACTCCCGACTCGGGTCATGTCACTTCACGCCCGTCGTACATGTGCAGAAAAATGCTTTGCTTTAAGGGAAAGGAGTGTTATGGATTTTTGTAAATACCACTGGGGAAAGAGGTGAAAATGGGGATTGGAATCGGTTTTCGGTGGCTGATACTGACACTGGCCGTGCTGCTGACCGCCTACCTGATGGACGGCATACACGTAACGGGGTTTTTTTCCGCTCTTTTCGCGGCCGCGGTGCTGGGGATACTCAACGCGCTTTTCCGGCCGATCCTGCTGATCCTGACCCTTCCCATCAACATCCTGACCCTCGGTTTTTTCACCTTTCTCATCAATGCCGCGCTGCTCAAGATGGCGTCCGGACTCATACCGGGGTTCGAGGTCCGGGGCTTCTGGACGGCGGTCTTCGGCTCCCTTCTGATCAGCGTGATCAGCTGGCTGCTGACCTCCATGGTGAGCGACCGAGGCCGCATCGAATATATCGACTTGAAAAAAAACGACGACGACCGCTGGCAGTAGCCGCTACTCCGTGAAACCGACAAGGGAGCGCCACAGGCGTTTCGGTGGAGCGGCATCGGACATCCGGGATGCCGAAATGCCTATGGCGCGGGGTTGCCGGAACTTATTGAACATACAAAAAAGCGTGCCGCCGAAAAACGGCGGCACTTTGGACGATGTTACCCCGGCTACTGGTTTGTCAGGCCGTCACCTCCTCCGAGCTCAACTCTTGCAGCCGCCTGCCGGCCAGTTCCCGAACGGCGGCGTCCTCGTCTCTTTCGATCACCTGCCTCAGCAGGTTCTTGTCGGTGGTTTTCATAACGGCCTTTTTGCGCACTTCGGGGTTTGAGTGCATGATTCGGGGGACGAAAAGATCTTTGAATGCCATTTCTGCCTCCTTTCCTCATCGATGCGGTAAGCACCATGGTGTGGGGAAAACAGCAGATTACACAGATCCTTCAATCGCGATTTCAACCCATGTGCCGTAAGAAGACCGGTTGTGCTGCAAAACGGGCTCTAAAGGAATGCGAAATACAGTCGTACGTACACCAAAACGGGCGGGGAGGTCATTTCCTGCGCTGACGAAACGAATGGTCACTGCAGCTGTTCATGACTACCATCGTGCTTCGGAGAAAAAAACATCTCACCCAGCCAAACTAAAATAAAACCGCCCACCTCCTTTCGCTGTGTGTTTTGAAATCAATATAATCATCGATAGTATCCGATTCAAGCCTTGATGATTTCCCCAAAAAACAGAATTTCTATCTTCCACCTGCCTTTTCGGGCCTTGTCAAGCCTTGGTCGGCCATGCTGCCGTATGCCCGCGATACCGGCCGCTTTTATCTGCGTTTCCCACCTGCCAGGAGACGCAGCTGCGCTATGATGGAGATTCCCACGGCGATGGGGAAGCCGTCTTCGCTCACTTCCGCCCGCACGGTAACCCCGTCGAGACACCCGTTGGCCACCAGGTACTCGGCGATGGATCGAGGATCGACGCCGGCGAACAAGTCCTTCTTCACCAGGGAAGAGAGCGCCGCAATCACGCCGTAGACTCCCCAGTTGGACACCGAGGCGATGACCAGTTCGTCACAGGGCGTCACCGACGGTATGATGTCGATTTGCGCCAGCGCCTCCGGTATGTTTCCCATGCCGATCTCGTTGCCCCCGTCTCCGAAAGCGATGCTGGGGCAGGTGCTTTCGGTCACAAAGAGGTCGAATTTGGCTGTAAAGGCTGAAATGTCTTTCCCGTGCATATTGTAATAGCGGCCATCCGCCGCCACTCCCGGCCGCTCTATGGAGACGATCAGACTGGGTTGCAGGGCGGCCAGAGCCCGCCGGGCGACCTTCCGGCTGCCGGGCCAGTCCGAGAACGACAGCTCATGGGTTGCAAAATCGCGGGCCAGGATCCTGGCAATGGGCGGTGCGCAGACGAACACCGGCGTGCTTCCCAGTTCCCGCAGCACATGGTAAAGAGCGATGGCGCCGATGGGCCCGTCGCTCTCGAAGCTCCCCGAAACGGGAAACCCGGTTCCGATGAGCACGGTACCCCGGTTGTCCAGGATCATCTGCGCGGCCCTTCCGCAGTATCCCGGTTTCAGGGCACCGTAAAGGCGGTTCATGCCGCGGGTTCCGTGCTGCAGGATGATGGCTTCAATTTTCCGTGAAAGGGTTTGCATGCACAGCCGTCCTGCCGATGGGGTCACTATCGCTGGCCGGTTCGTTTCCGAATCGTTCCGCGCATTGTCTTTGGTCTGGTCAAATACCAAAACAAGCGCCCGAAAACAATGGCATTCAAAAGCCGCCGCCATGCATCCTCAGTTTAACCTTTCGTCAGGGCCGGCCGATATGGTATCAGTACCGTACTGAAAACGGTGGGCTTTTCCGGCCTCCAGGAACACAAAACGACGGGAACAGGAGAGGCTTCATATGTCCTACACGGTGGAAATCACGGTGGTCGGCGCCGGTGTCGTCGGCTGCGCAGTGGCATGGGAACTGGCCCGCGCCGGCCGCGAGGTGGTCCTCATCGAAAAGAACCCCGGCGTCACCCGCGGAGAAAACCAGTCATCCCGCAACTCCGGCGTGATACACGCGGGCCTCTACTACGACCGGGCCACCCGTCCCCTGAAGAGCCGCCTGTGCGTGGAGGGAAACGGGCTGCTCTATGATTTCTGTGAACAGCACGGTGTCCCGGCCCGCAAGACCGGCAAACTGATCGTGGCCGCCAATGCGGCCGAAGTGGCTGTTCTGGAAATCTACCGGCGGCGGGCCCAGGAAAACCGCGTTCCCGTGGAATTGCTGACCACGGAGGAAGTGCGCCGGCGGGAACCCCGCGTCCAGGCCACGGCGGCCCTGCTGCTGCCGACCTCCGGCGTCATCGACCCCACCGCCCTGGTGGCCAGACTCCACCACCTGGCCTGCGGCCACGGCGCCCAGTTCTTTCCAGAAACCCGGGTGGCGGAGCTGGATCTCGAAGCCGACGGCATCGCCGTCACGCTGGAATACCGCGACGGCGCCCGTGACACGTACCTGACCCGCAAACTGGTCAACGCTGCGGGGCTTTACAGCGACGACATCGCGCGCATGGTGGATCCGGCATCGCCCTACCGGGTGGACCCGGTGCGCAGCGAAATCATGAAATTCTACCGCACCCGCCGGGCAGACCTGCATCTCAACGGCATGAACGTCTACCCCACCCCCCGCAAGGTCACCACGCCGCAGGGATCGTATTTTACGGTGGGCGTGCACCTGACCCCCACGCTGGATACCGAGTCCCCCACCCGCACGGCCATCGGTTCCACGGTCACGGTGGGGCCGCTGAATCTCTCCGCCCGCAACAGGTCGGACTACGGCGGCCCCTTCCAGCCCGTGGAGGTGTTTCTCGATGCGGTGCAGCCTTTCTTTCCCGGCCTGCAGGCCGATGACCTCGAACCTCACCAGACCGGCATCCAGGCCCGCCTGGCCGGCCACCAGGACTGGGTCATCGACTTCAGCCCCCAAAGCCGACGGTGCCTGAACCTGCTGGGTATCGACAGCCCCGGCCTCACCGGCGCCCTGGCCATCGCACGGCATGTCAGGCGTATGCTGGAAGATAAACCCGACGGCCAAAGGCAACCGCTCCCATGAGTCGACCATAGAAGAAAGCCGGCATCCTGCCAGAGAAAAAGCGGATCAGAAAGTTTCAGCGCATTGGGAAGGCGAAAGAGGGGGTGGAATTGAAGGCGCGGCTGTATTGATCCCCCCTTTAAGCGTGCAAAACAAGCCCCTTTATGGTAATAAAACAGCTGCCTTTTGCCAAATACAGAAAGTGACATCGCCATGCGGCCAGACAGCCTGATCCTGCATTTTCGGCCCCGGACGGTGCCTGAGAAAACGCTGCGGTTCACCCTGACCTGGGCTCTGGGCGGCAGCGCCCTGGTGCTGGTGCTGGTGCTGGCGGCCACCCGCCGACATCGTAAAGGAAATCCATGACCGTATCCAGCGACCCGGTAGACGGTGCCGAGCACCCAAACCGCCGCAGTTTCTTGAACAAAGTGTGGATCGGCCTGGGATTCGTGGCCCTGACCGAATTCGCGGCCATGGCGGCGGCTTTTCTGCGTCCTCAGCGTCCGGCCGCCCGAAAAGGCGGCTTCGGTGGTATCATCGTGGCCGGACCCGTCACGGATTTTGCCAGGGGTTCGGTGACGGCCTTTAAAAACGGGCGGTTTTACCTTGCCAGACTGGAAGACGGCGGGTTTCTGGCCCTGTCGCGCACCTGTACGCATCTGGGGTGCACGCTGCCCTGGGACGACAAACAAAGGCAATTCATCTGCCCCTGTCACGCATCGGCCTTTGATATCCGGGGAGATGTGCTCCGGCCGCCGGCCCCGCACGCCCTGGATATCTATCCGGTGCTCATCGAAAGAGATATGGTCAGTGTGGACACCGGACGCTGGATCAAGCGCAGCCAGTTCCGGGCCGACCAGGTCGCTTATCCTCCCCAACGCGGGGCGGCCGGCAGATGAGTACGTCTGCCCTGAAATACTGGAAAGCCACCGGGCTGATCGCCACGCTCCTGATCGTTCTGGCACCGCCCCTTTATCTGCTGAAGCAGCACTATTTGTCGACTGCAGGCAGATCGGCCGCCCCCGGGAGGGAGGCCACCTTTGTGGGTGCCCAAAAGTGTCGGGACTGCCACCCGCGGGAATTCAAGCAATGGCGTTCGTCGGACCACTATCACGCCATGGCCGTCGCCGACGAAACATCGGTGCGCGGGGACTTCAACAACGCGGTTTTCGAGCACCAGGGCACCACGTCGCGCTTTTACCGCCAAGACGGCCGTTTTTTCGTCCACACCCGGGGGCCGGGCGGCGTCATGGGCGATTTCGAGATCACGCACACCTTTGGCTGGCATCCCCTTCAGCAGTACCTGGTCCCTTTTCCCGGCGGTCGCCTGCAGTGCCTGCCCATCGCCTGGGACGTCCGGGCAAAACGCTGGTACCATCTCTACCCCGACCGGGAGATCGATCCCGGCGACTGGCTGTACTGGACCAACGCCGGGTTGAACTGGAACGGCATGTGCGCCGAGTGTCATTCCACGAATCTGAAAAAGGGCTACCGGGTCGACAGCGGCACCTACCGGACCACCTGGTCGGAGATCAACGTCAGCTGCGAGATCTGCCATGGCCCGGGATCCGTGCACGTCAAGTGGGCCGAACTGCCCCAGATGGGCCGGCCGGACGACCCCGACTACGGCTTGACGGTGCGCACCCACGGGCTGAGCTCCCGCGAGCAGGTGAACCAGTGCGCCTTCTGCCATTCCAGGCGCTCTTCGCTGCAGGACTACCGGCCGGCCAACCTGGAAGACCCGCTGGACTTCATGCTGCCCCGCCTGCTGGATGCGGGGCTGTACTTTGCCGACGGCCAGATCCTGGAGGAAGTCTATGTCTATGGCTCCTTCAGCCAGAGCAAGATGCACATGCGGGATGTGCGCTGCAGCGACTGCCACGACGTCCACAGCGGCAAGCGCATCAAGGAGGGAAACGACCTGTGCCTGCAGTGCCATCAGGCGGACATTTACGACACCAGGGACCACCATTTTCACAAAAAAAGGGGTGAGGCCGGCGAACCCATTTGATCCGGCAGCGGCGAGGTACTCTTTGCGGTGGGTTCGGGTGCCCGCTGCGAGCAGTGCCACATGCCCGGCCGCATCTACATGGGGATCGACTACCGCCCCGACCACAGCTTCCGCGTGCCGCGGCCGGACCTCAGCATGGCCATAGCAACCCCCAACGCCTGCAACCGCTGCCATGCCGACAAATCAGCCCAGTGGGCCCAAGAGTACATAACCCAGTGGTACGGGAAAAAGCGGAAATTCCACTACGGGACCGTGTTTGCCGCCGGCCGACTGGCAGCCCCGGCGGCCAGGCAGGAGCTGATTCGCATTGCCGGGGACCGGCTCTACCCCACCATCGTGCGGGCCACGGCCTTGTCCCTGCTGGGTGCTTACGACGGAAAGGACGTGCGCTCGGCGTTTTCCCGGGCGCTGGCCGATGAAACATCGCTCATGCGCCAGACGGCCCTGCACAACCTGCCGCCGCTGGCGCCGCAGCGGCGCATGGCACTGGTCGGCACGCTGCTGGATGATCCTGTCAAGGGGGTGCGCATCGAGGCGGCCAGAAACCTGACGACGGTTTCCGAAAAGCAACTGGAAGCGCGGCTTAAAAAGCCATTTACGGCGGCGCTGCGCGAATTCCGCCAGGCCATGGAGTACTCCGCCGATTTTGCGCCCAGCCGCCAGAATCTGGGCACCCTGTACGCCTTCCTGGGGGAAACCCAGAAAGCCGAGGCCAATTTCAAAAAAGCCGTTCAGATCGACCGCCATTTTTACCCGGCACAGCTCAATCTGGCCGTGATGTACAGCCGGCGGGGAAAGAACCACCAGGCCGAAGC
>CAYUAQ010000138.1:0-4137 GCA_964442705.1 uncultured Desulfobacteraceae bacterium | reverse complement strand
CCAGGCCGAAGCCGCCTTTCAAAAGGCCCTCCAAATAGAGCCCGATAACCTGGATTTTCTGACGGCAACGGCACGATTTTACATGCAGCGCCGCAATTTCGCGGCAGCCGAAGACATGGCCCGGCGAATCATCGCCACTCATCCCGAGAGCCCTGTGGGCCCCGAGCTGTTGAGATTCATGGGAAAAAAATCATAACCGCCTCCACCGGAGTGAATGCCCGGGAGCTCTTTCACCCATGGAATGAAGGCCTATCGAAAGGAGGTCACGAGATGTATGAGCGACTATTTTCAGAAATAGCGGTGGGGGGACTGACGCTAAAAAACCGCCTGACGATGGCACCGACCTATCTGGGATACGCCGGCGAGGGCGGCACCGTCAGCCCCATGCTGCTGGACCACTACCAGTTGATGGCGCAGAGCGGCGTGGCCATGGTGGTGGTGGAAAACAGCACGGTGGACTTTGAAAACGGAAGCGGTTCCACCCGCACCATCCGGGCCGACACGGACGACAACCTGGAGGGGTTGCGGCAGTTGGCGCAGACCATCAAGGACCAGGGGGCACGGGCCTGCCTGCAGATCAACCATGCAGGCCGCTTTGCCGGCGCCGCATCCGAGCCGGTGGCCCCCTCGGCGGTGGAAACTTTCGGCAAAACGCCCAAGGCGTTGACCAAAGAACAGATCGGCCGCATCGGCGACCAGTTTGCCGACGCCGCTGCGCGTGTGCAAAAAGCGGGATTCGACATGGTCGAACTGCACGGCGGCACCGGCTACCTGCTGTCCCAGTTCCTGTCGCCGCACACCAACCGGCGCAGCGACGAATACGGCGGATCCCTGGAAAACCGCCAGCGGTTTCCCCTGGAGGTCGTCGCCAAGGTCAGAAGCGCCGTGGGGCGGTTTCCCGTGGGCTACCGCTTCCTGGCCGATGAATGGCTTCCGGGGGGTTTGAAACTGTCGGAGTCCACCTTGTTTGCCCGGGCGCTGGCCAAAGCCGGCATCGCCTATATTTCGGTCATGGGCGGCACCTACGAGTCCTTTTTCCTGCCCGAAATCCTGGAAAAATCCAAGCAGCCGGCCTACATGCTGGACCTGGCGGCGGCCGTAAAAGCGGCGGTGGACGTGCCTGTCGTTTCCGCCGGCCGTTTTGCCAGCGGAGAAGTCGCGGAAAGGGCCGTCGCCGAGGGCAAAACCGATCTGATCGGTTTGGCGCGTGTGCTCTGGGCCGACCCTGAGTGGCCGCAAAAAGTCGCCGCCGGCCGCGAGGGGGACATCACCCACTGCGACCCCGAGTGCCCCGACGCCTGCATCCAGATGGTGATGAAGGGACGTCCGGCCTACTGCACGCAGTGGCCGCCCGACAAGGTCAAGAAATGGAAGGCCAAGTTCTTGTAAACGGTCAAGAACATTCCGGACCAATTTCGAGCGCCTTCAAAGATTTACGAACCCCCTCTTTGCGATCAGTTGTTTGAATGATACCCGCTTTGACCATTGTCACCCTCCCGGTTATTTTTTACAGGTGCCTCTTATCTTTCCATATTTCCCGCATGGTGACAACCTTAGGGCTCGCTCAGAAATAACTTCACATTTCTGACGTCGATCCATCCCGCCTGGCTGCGTTGTGGAAACTCGAAATATGCTTGATATTCCTGCGTTTCCACGCCTTGCCAGGCGGGCGCCTCAACGTCTCTAAATTGCGAACTGATTTTTGCGCGAACCCTTGATGCCTGATCTGGACATACTCTTTTCGAGGTTGACACGCTTGGTACGCTCACCTAAAACGGGCTCATTGTGTTGCGATAATCGAAAATAAACCCGAACATTCGGTGATACAGGCCGAGAGGGGAGCCATACGGCAACGGAGATAGTAAAAAAAATGAAACACGATAGCGCATTTTCTGCTGGTAACCATTTGGGATTCGATGGAATCAGTAAAAAAGTTTGCCGGCGAGAATCCCGAGAAAGCGAAATACTATCCGGAAGATGATGCTTTCCTGCTTGAGAAGGAAGAAACGTCGGCTTTGTATGAAATCTTTTTCGAAAAATGATGCAGCGCCCGCTTCTCTTCGTTTTGTCCTTTCTCTTCATTGGCGCTCTTGGAAAAATGGAAGCGGAGGCTTGACATTTAGTTTAGTTGCTATACAATAAACACGTGGACAAGAAAAAAGCCAGCCGGGCATTGATCGACAGCTTCGTCAGACTTGTAAATAAATACAACGCCATGGAAAGACATCCCATCACCTATGGGACACCCTACCGGTTTTACCACTCAGAAAGACATCTGCTTGATATCGTTGGCGATAATCCGGGGCTGAACATCACCGAATTCGCCAAAGCGGCTGGTGTCACAAAAGGTGCGATCTCACAAGTTGTCTCCAAGCTTGAAGAAAAAGGAGCGCTCAGGCGGTTTAAGGGTGACGAAAACGAAAAGGAAATCCGGCTGGCACTGACCCAACTCGGCGAAAAGATCTACAGGCACCATCAAAGCGTTAACCAGGAAACCATAAACCGTTTATGGCGTGAACTCGAAAAGCATCCCGTGGACAAAATAGCGTTTCTAATGGAGATGTTCGGTTGGTTTGAGCGCTATTTGGATCAGAGCAGGGAGAAAATGCAGGCGAAGCGGTGAAACGGCGAAGAAAAAATTTTGCCTTTAATGTTTAGTAACTAAACAAAAAGGAGCCCTCTAATGGAAAAATTATTGGCCTACAGGCCCCCCAGAATTGCCGCCTTTCTGATGCTTGTCACGGTCACACTCTACTATTTTTCTCCGACAGATACGATTCTATACATACCCTACAAGCTCATCGCCTGTATTTGCATCATCAATGGCTTCACGATCATGATGTGGGCGTGGTTTCAGTTTAAAAAGGCCGAAACAGCCATTCTCCCAACCGCTGAAACCAGTGTTTTGGTGACAAGCGGCGCCTACCGGGTCTGTCGCAATCCAATGTATCTGGGGATGTTGCTCATGTTAGTCGGGGCCGCCTTTTTTATGGGTGCCGTTGAGGCATTTTTTGCCCCCACAGCTTTCTTTATCCTCATGGACAAGGTGTTCATCCCTTATGAGGAGGAGAAACTGCAACGGGGATTTGGCGACCGTTGGGCCCGATATAGGAAGCGGACACGACGATGGTTGTGATACCGGCTTACCACAAACGCCTGCGCCCCCAGCTGAAAAAGCTGCGAGCTGGAGGTGACACCCCCCTGGCACAGGAGGGAGTCAGGACCCCTTTTGCCACAGCCGCCGCACCAGGTCGCGGCTGATTTCCAGATAGCTGAAGCGCTCGCGGGGATCGCCGCAGAAGGCTTCCAGGGTGACAGTGCCGCCGTATCCGGTATTTTTTAGCGCGGCGATGACCTCCTGCCAGGGGATGCTGCCCACGCCCAAGGGCATGTGATGATCGGCGTTGCCGCGGTTGTCCGAAAAGTGAACGTGCCGGATAAAGGCACCCAGCTGCCTGAGAAAAATGTCGAAACCGTCGCCGCCCAGGTTGGCGTGCCCCACGTCCAGGTGCATCATCAAGCCGGGGACTTCGTCCATCAGCCACTGGAAAACCGCTGCCCGGTCGAAGGGCACGGTGAAGTTTTCGATGACCAGTTCCAGCCCGTACTTTCGTGCCATGCGCACCACCGGCGGCAGTGCCGTACGGTTCAGCTCAACCAGGTCGGGCTTCATGGCCGGCGGGCAGCTGTAGCAGGGGTGAATGTTCATGAGCCCGGCTCCCAGGCCGCGAAATATGCGGGCGCACTGCTCGAGAACCGCCAGGCAGCTCCGACGGAGGCCCTTCAATGGATAGGCCCAGGGCAGGCACGGATCGGTGTGGCCCACCACCACGAGACCGTGGCGGCGGCACACCTCTGCCAGCCGGTCCACATCGATCTTCAGGGCGGCCGGCCCCTCCAGGGTGAGGTCCAGAAAATCATAGCCCGCCCGGCCGATGGCCGCGGCTTCGCTGTAAACAGAACGCCGGGGGTCGTTCATTACCCCGATCTTGAGGTTCATGGTGGGCTGTCCCCGTGCTGGTGTTATTTTTTCCATTTGCGCCGCCCCGGTTCTGCGGGGCTGCTCCCTGGATCCATACCACACCCGACACGCGCGGTAAAGAACGCCCCCGCCCTACCGCTTGGATTTAACTTGAC
>CAYUAQ010000137.1:0-10960 GCA_964442705.1 uncultured Desulfobacteraceae bacterium | reverse complement strand
TCTGGTTCCAGGACACCAGCGGCATCGACGTGGGCGACATCGCCGAAAAGGCCGAACTGCTGGGCCTGGGCCAGAGCCTTATATACTCCATCCAGCAGACCGACGTGCCCATGATGCTGGTGGTGCTGCGCAAGGGCAGCGCCGCGGCGCACTACATCATGGGCGGCCCCACCGCCAACCGGCACAACGCCTTCACCATCGGCACGGCCACCACCGAGATCTACGTCATGCACGGCGAAACCGCCGCGGCGGCCAGCTTTTCCCGCCGCCTGGTAAAGGAAAAAGACGCCGGACGGCCGCTGGCACCGGTCATCGAGGCCATGAACAAGATGGCCAAGGAGTACCACGACAATTCGCGCCCCCTGTACTGCGCGCGCAAGGGTCTGGTCGATGAGGTGGTCAACATGACCGAGATCCGTCGCTACATGGCCGCGTTTGCCGGTGCGGCCTACCAGAACCCGCGCTCCATATGTCCGCAGCACCAGTTTCTGCTGCCGCGGGTCATCAAGGGATAACCCTTGACTTTACTTGACAGCTACGCAGCTGCCATAGTACCGAAATGTAGTAATGGTCAAAACACCTCTAGGAGGAACACCATGTACATCAAACAGTCCGACCTGTTCCGTGGTGTCCGTATGGACTTTTTAAGAAAAGTCATGGAGTTCACCCACCAGGAGTCCTACCCGGCCAAGACCCAGCTGTTTCACGCCAACGAGCCGGCCACCCATTTCTTCATTCTGATCAACGGTCGCGTGCAGCTCATCCTGGGAGAGACGGGCCATCGGATTCACATCGGCAGCCAGCGGGGGGAGTCTTTCGGCTGGGCCGCCCTGGTCGGCAAAGATGTTTTCACGGCCTCGGCCCTCTGCCTGGACCCGGTGGACCTGCTCAAAATCGACGTGCAGGCTTTCAAGAAGCTCCTGTCCAGCTACCTGGATGACGGGTTCGTGTTTTACCGCAACCTGTCCGAGGCGCTGGCCGGAAGGCTCATCCAGTGTTACCGGCAGATGCCGGCGCCGGATGACGGGGAAAAAAGTAAGCTGTCATGAAAAAAGAAGACATGAAAGCGGTGCTGGCCGCATGTGAGTTTTTCAAGGGCCTTGACGATGCGGATATCCAAAAAGTCGTGGCCCTGTGCTGGGAGAGAAATTTCAGGACAGGCGAAACCCTTTTCCAGCAGGGCGATTACGGCGAACACCTGTTTGTCATTGCCGAGGGGCAGGTGGTACTGGAACGGTCCATCGACCTGGGCCACCGCCGGGGCACCGTCACCATCGAAGCCCTGGGCAGGGGCCGTGTGACGGGCAGCTGGGCCACCCTGCTGGACCAGCCCCATCTGCTGATGTCGTCGGCGGTTTGCCAGAAACCCACCCAGGTACTGGTTTTCCTGGGCGCGGACCTGCGCAACCTGATGCTCAGCAACAAGGAGCTGGGGTTTAACATCATGGAAAAATTCTGCTTTCTGCTCAAGGACAGGATACAGGCGGCCTACGGTGCCATGGAGAAGATTTGAGGTCAACGCCCACAGCGATTTTTCCATGAACGAAAAACTCACCGATGAAGAAAAACAGCGCCTGGCGGATCTCAAACAGCGCTTGCAGCAAAGCAGCCGGGAGCGCAGCCGCCTGATCCCCCTGCTGCAGGAGGTCCAGCGGGAACTGTCCTACCTGCCGCCCGAAGCCATCCGGCTGGTGGCCGAGCACCTGCAGATTCCGGTGGCCGAAGTTTACGGGGTGGCCACTTTTTACAACCAGTTTCGCTTCACTCCCCCCGGCAAATATCCCATCAAGGTCTGTCTGGGCACCGCCTGTCATGTCAAGGGCGGTGAAATCATACTGGAAAATTTCGAGCGCAAACTGGGCATCAAGGACGGCGAAACCACCGAAGACCGGGAGTTTTCCATCGAAAGGGTGGCCTGTGTGGGCTGCTGCGCCCTGGCACCGGTGGTCCTGGTGGGCGACTCCGTCCACGGGCACATGATGCCCAGCAAGGTGGAGGGACTCTTCGTGCGCATCCAGGTGGAAAAAGAAATGACCGCCAGAAAAAAGAAACGCGATGACGAACAATCCAGCTGAAATTTCCAGGACCTTCGAAAGCCTGTGCGCCGAAGCCCGGGCGCGCCGCCAGGCGGCCAAGGAGCCGCTCCTGCCCGAGATCCGCATCGGCCTGGCCACCTGCGGTATCGCCGCCGGCGCCCTGGACACCAAGCAGGCCTTCGAACAGGCCCTGGCGCAGCGTGGCCTGCAGGCCCGCATCGTCACCACGGGATGCGTAGGGCACTGTTATGCCGAGCCGGTGGTCATCATCGACCACCCGGACTCCGGCTTTCCGCCCATCTTCTATCAGCAGGTCACCCCCGGCAAGGCCAACATGCTGGTCAGGCGCTTCCTGGCAGAGGGCGACCCCCTCTTCGAACACGTTTACGGCGCCACGGTGGAAAACGAACTCATCCCGTCGGTGATGCAGTTTTCCCGATTCAATCAGGAAAAGCGCATCGTCATGGACAGGTGCGGCCGCATCGATCCAGACGACATCTACGATTACATCGCCGACGGCGGCTATGCTGCGCTGGCTGCGGCTCTGTCACGGGATCCCGGTGATATCGTGGCCGAAATCACGGCTTCGGGGCTGCGCGGCCGCGGGGGAGCCGGCTTTCCCACCGGCCGCAAGTGGGAATTAGCGGCGCGACAACCCTCACCGCAAAAAGTGGTCATCTGCAACGCCGACGAGGGGGATCCCGGCGCCTACATGGACCGCACCATTTTGGAGAGCAACCCCCACCAGGTGCTCGAAGGCATGGCCATCTGCGCCTGGGCCGTGGGCGCCCACAGGGCTGTGGTTTACGTGCGTTCGGAATATCCGCTGGCGGTGGAAACCATGGACCGCGCCATGGCCGCAGCCGCAGAACTGGGGCTGCTTGGAAACGGGATTCTGGGCAGCGGCTTCGATCTTGAGGTGGAGGTCTTTCAAGGTTCGGGGGCCTTCGTGTGCGGCGAGGAAACCGCCCTGATCCGGTCGGTGGAGGGCTACCGGGGCATGCCGCGGCACCGGCCGCCCTACCCTGTGGAACACGGTCTGTACGGGCTGCCCACGGTGATCAACAATGTCAAAACTCTGGCCTCGGTGCCGCCCATCATCGAAAAGGGCGCCGCCTGGTACCGCGGTATCGGCACAAAGAAAAGCCCGGGCACCGCTATTTTTTCGGTGGTGGGCAGCGTGGTGCATCCCGGTCTGGTGGAAATTCCCATGGGGGTCACCCTGCGCACCCTGATCTTCGACATATGCGGCGGCATCCCCAACCAGAAGCGCTTCAAGGCCGTGCAAATCGGGGGGCCGTCGGGCGGGTGCCTGCCCGACGCCTTTCTGGACACCCCCATCGATTTCGACAGCCTCACCGCCGCCGGCGCCATGATGGGATCCGGCGGCATGGTGGTCATGGACGAAGACAGCTGCGTGGTGGACGTGTCGCGCTACTTCCTGGACTTCACCCAGAAGGAGTCCTGCGGCAAGTGCACCTTCTGCCGCATCGGCACCCGCCATCTGCTCAGTATCCTGGAACGTATCACTAAAGGCGAAGGCCGCAACGGCGATCTGGAGCAGCTGGAACGGCTGGCGGCGGACATCAAAGACGGATCCCTGTGCGGCCTGGGCCGCACGGCGCCCAACCCGGTGCTCACCTCTTTGAAGTACTTCCGGGAGGAATACGAGGCCCACGTCGAGGAGAAGCGCTGTCCGGGCATGATGTGCCGACCCCTGATGACGTACTATATCGACCTGGACAAGTGCGCCCGCGGCTGCGATGCCTGCGTGGGGTGCTGTCCCACCGAAGCGGTGTTTACCACCAGCACGCGCAAAAAGGGCATCGACCAGGATCTGTGCGTCAAGTGCGGCGAGTGCATGGCGGCCTGCCCGCCGGACTACGATGCGGTGCGCAAGGTGTCACCGCCCGGCCTGGCACCGGTGATCCCGCGACCGGACAAGGCCCCGGCCGAAGCTTCAGACGATTCCGGAGAGACGTCATGAGCGTTGCCATTGTGGTCGACGGCAGGACGCTGCAGGTAGCGGAAAACCGGTCCGTTCTGCAGGCCTGTCTGGAAAACGGCATCTTCATTCCCAACCTGTGTCACATCGAGGGCATGGAGCACCCGCCGGCCTCCTGCCGCCTGTGTTTCGTGGAAGCATCGGGGCGCGGAAAACCGGTGACGGCCTGCACGCTGCCCGTCTCAGAGGGGCTGCAGATCCGCACCGACACCCCGGACGTGCGGCGCCTGCAGCGCACCGCACTGCGCTTTCTGCTGTCGGTGCACGACGTGGACTGCAAAAACTGCCCGGCCAACAAGAACTGCGAACTGCAGCGCCTGGCGCGCTTCTTAAAGGTCGGCCTCAAACCAAAACAGTGGGAAAACGTTCTCAAGCCAGTCACTGTCGAGGACGGCCACCCCTGCCTCTTCTACCACCCCAACCGCTGCGTGCTGTGCGGCCGGTGCGTGTACATTTGCCGCCGGGAGCGCGAACGTCCCCTGCTCTCCTTTGCAGGGCGCGGCTTTTCAACGGTCGTCAGTTTCTATGGCTACCAGAACGAAGATGCCGACTGCCGCAGCTGCCGCGCCTGCGTCGACGTCTGCCCCGTGGCCGCCCTCACCCTGAAATCCGACGCCTGAAGCCGCCCTGAGAGGGGGGCTATGCTCCCAATAAGCTCCGGCGACCTCGCGCCAACCCCACCATCGGCGGGACGTCTCTCCTGGGGGGGCTAATTCTCGATGAGAATATCGATTTTTTCCTGATCTTCCCTGGAGATATTGTTGAAAAAAATGGCAATGTGATAGCTGCTCTTGTCCGGCGCCGGCTCCAGGCGCACCACCGTGCCGTCGCACGTCACCTGCTCCGCCTTCAGATCCAGCACCACCATCAGGCGCGTCATCTCGGCAATGGGCCTGTCGACCCGGCAGTAGGCCCCCGTGCGGCTCAAATTGCGCACCTCCCCCACCAGATCAAAATCCTGCATGCGGAAACCCATATTAAAGTGCTTCTCGATTGCCCGGCGGGGATGCCCTCTACGATCCCTTTTGTCCAAAAAACCCTCCTGATATTATGGTGATATTATGGGGACGTCCTTAAGTAATTCAATAACTCACCGGAATTCACCTGCCAGCGGTTTTCATGCCAACTCCTCACAAAAAAGCCGCCTGGCCGATGCGTTCAACAACTCGGGCTCTTGGCTCCTATTCGATGGAGCTTCGGTCAGCCGGTGGCCTTGACAGTCGGTGAACCTTTTGTGATACTTCTGTTGCGCAAAACAATTCCGGTTCCTCTCCCGGAGTGGTAATACCATATTTCTTTTTGCCGGGCCAGAAAAGAGACATGTGGTGCTTTTACCCGGAAATGTCCATCACCGGAGGCTAAACCCCCGGAATGCGCCTTAGCGGCCCGATTTCAAAATACGATGGCATTCATCGGTCAATGCATCCCGTCTGGCGGCGTTGCGAAAACCACGACACACACCCGATATGCCGAAGTTTTCGCGCCTTGCCACACGGGCGTCTTGACGGTTTCGGTGCGCCACCGTATTTGCGAATCTGACCACTTCGAGGCAAAACCGCTTCGAGATCCGAGACCGACGGAGGATATCCCATGACAGATCCCTATTCTTCCAAACTGGCAGCCGTTTTGAACGCCCTCGAGGACGGCATCTACATCATCCGCCAGGATTATACCGTGGAATTCATGAACCGCGCCATGGTGGAACGCTTCGGAGATGGCGTCGGTAAAAAATGTCACCAAGTGGTCAACCGCAGCGATGGCCGGTGTCCCTGGTGTCGAATGAAGGAAGTGCTCGAGAGCGGCCAGACGCTGCACTCCGAAGTCCACATTCCCTCGGTGGACAGGACCTTCCACATGATAGAGGTGCCTGTTCGCAACCTGGACGGAACGCGCTCTAAACTCAACATATACCGTGACATAACCGACCACAAAAACCAGCAGGAACGACTGCGGGTCAGCGAAGAGGACTACCACCGCCTGTTCGAACATGTCGCCGTCGGCGTTTACATCAGCAGCAAGAAGGGGAAATTCTTGAACGCCAACCGCGCCCTGCTGGACATGCTGGGCTATGAGAGCAAGGAGGAATTCTTGAAGATAGACATCCTCCACGACCTTTACGTACGGCCCGAAGACCGCCATAAATTTCAGGAGATGATCGAACGCGACGGTCGGGTTATCGACTACGAGGTCAACTTCAAAAGCAAAGACGGCCGGACCATCCCGGTACTCCTGACCGCCCACGTGCGTTACGACTCTCAAGGCGAAGTGCTCGGTTACGAAGGGATCTGCGTGGACCAGTCCCAGCGCCGACGTATGGAGCAGAAAATCAGAGAGGCCCACGATTTCCTGAACAACATCATTCAGAGTTCGCCGGATGCTATTTTTGCCACCGACATGAACGGTAAAATCGTTCTGTGGAACCGGGTAGCCGAAGAACTGCTGGGTTACAAGGCAGAAGAAGTCGTGGGAAAAGTCAACATCGTCGATGTGTTCGCCGACGGCATCGCGGTTAAAATGATGCAGATGATGCGCAGCCAGGAATACGGCGGCAGGGGAAAACTCCGATCTTTCCCCATGGTTTACGAAAGACGCGACGGGAGTTTCGTGGAGGGCAACCTCTCGGCGGCCATCATCTACGATGCCCGGGGCGAGGAGGTGGCCAGCGTCGGCATTTTTGTGGACCTGAAAGAGCGGCTGGACATGGAGCGCAAGCTCAGGCGAACCCAGGAGCAACTGCTGCATTCTGAGAAACTGGCGGCCATGGGCCGCCTGACCTCGCAGCTGGCACACGAACTGAACAATCCCCTCTACGGCATCATGAACACCCTGGAACTGCTGAAAACCGAGATCCCTCCTCACAATCGGCGGCGCAAGCTCCTGGAAATGTCTCTGTCCGAAACCATGCGGCTCAGTGATATGCTGCGCAAGATGCTCTCTTTCTCGAAGCCGGATCAGGTGCGCAAAAAACCCCTCGATGTCAACCAGGTGCTGGACGAAATCCTGATGTTGCATGAAAAGCAGCTGCAGGAGCACAGCATCATCATCAATACCGATTTCGATCCAGCGCTGCCGCAGGTCTATGCGTCCACGGACCAGCTGCGGCAGGTTTTTCTGAACATGACCTCCAATGCCCGCGACGCCATGAGCGGCGGCGGGACGCTGTCGGTGAGCACCGCCCGTGCAGGCGATGATGTGCTCATCAGCTTCAGCGATACCGGCATCGGCATAAAAGAGGAGCACCTCGACAAGATCTTCGAAACCTTTTTCACCACCAAGGAGAGCGTCAAGGGCGTGGGCCTCGGGCTGTCGGTATGCTACGGCTTTATCAAAGACCACGGCGGCAACATCACCGTGCAGAGTCAGCCGGGCCAGGGCACCACCTTTACCATTATCCTGCCGGCCCACCGCGCCGGGCACTGAGAGAACGCCCCTGGATTGCACACCCCGCTTCCTGAAAATCCCCCCTTCCTCTGTGCCCGCCCGTCCCTGGAGCTGTCTGACGCGGTTCCCCAATTCCGGGAAGGCCTCTTTTCAGATCAAGAAATATAGTTATTTTAGTTTTTATAGATTTTTTAGTTTACAAATCATTAAAAACATGGTACCAAGATAGCCAGTCATTAGAACCCTTTTAAAAATTCTGAACGGTCGATTTGTATTTTAGCTTTAGTTTTTGGATGGTTATATTAAGTTTAACCCATTCTTTTTTCAATAACAACGAGACAGAAATAAATTTATCCTTGACATTTTGTACATATAAATTCTATAATAACTATAATTTCAGAAGGAGGCGACCATGGATGACATCATGACCGTTCATCAGGCCAGTGAATACTGCAACGTCTCACCGAAAACCATCATCAACTGGGTGGAGGCCGGTCACATCAAAGCCTACAAGACCGTGGGGGGGCACCGACGCATCAACCGGGGGGATCTGGAAACCTTCATGCGCAAACAGGGCATTCCGATTCCAGACAGCGCTCCGGGAGACGGCCGCAAACGCATCCTGGTGGTCGACGACGACCCCATCATCGTCGAAACCATCGTCCAGGCTCTGGAAGAAGACGACCATGGATACGAGGTTATTTCCGCATCCGACGGATTCGAAGCCGGCCTGCAGGTCTCCCATTTCAGGCCCGACCTGCTCATCCTGGACATCATGATGCCGGACATCAAAGGCTTCGAAGTCTGCAAGAAAATCAAATCCAGTCCGGAAACCCGGCACACCAAAATCATTGTCCTCTCCGCCTATCTGGACGAGGAAAAGTTCGCCGAGATGAAAAAGCACGGTGCCGACATATGTTTTTCAAAACCGCTTCCCCTGCCCCAGCTCAAGGAGGAAGTGGCCCGGCTGCTGGAAAAATAGCAACCTCCAGCCCGTTTTTGAATCGGCATCCGGTTGACCCGATGATGCCTGAATCCTTTCAGGGAGGGACCCATGAAACTCATAAACGCATTTCAGAAAAAAGGCTTCGTCGTTACCGCTGAAATCCATCCCACGGTCGACAGCGGCCCTTCGGGGTTGATTGAGAGCCTGAAACGGGTACGCGGCAGGGTCGACGGCTTTTCCATACCCGAAGTCGAGATGGAGGGCATCGTGGGGGGGTCTGTGCAAACCTGCAGCCTGCTCAAAGAGAACCGTTTCGAACCCATCTACCAGACCACGACGCGAGACAAAAATCGCCTGCAGCTGCAGCATGACCTCTTATCCGCCCACCAGGCCGGTGTAGAAAACCTGTTGGTCTTCACCGAAGACTACCGCATCACCGGGGACAGCCTCCAGGAGATGATGTTCTTTCATGTGGATGCCGGCAAACTATCCTCGGTTCTGGAACACCTCCGGCAGGGGGCCACCGTGGACGGCAAGGAACTGGGCGGCAGCGCCGAATTCGCCCTGGGCTCGGGCATCGAATCCAACTGGGGGAAAAACGTCCCCGAGCTCGAAATGAAAGAGATGGAAACCATGACGCGCATCGGGGCCGGATATTTTCTGACCACCCCGGTTTTCGATGTGGACAAGTTCGCCGCCTTCATGCGCCAGGTGGAGACTTTCGGGGTGCCCGTCATCGCGGAAGTCATGATTCTCAAAACCGCCGGTATGGGCCAGTTCCTGAACCGGCATTTCAAGCCCGGGCTGGTTCCCGACTGGATGATCAAGAAATTGCTGCGGTCTCCGGACAAGCTTAAAACCAGCATCGAAATATTTGCCGACACCGTCACCGCCCTCAGGGACCTCTGCCAGGGGATTCACGTGATCAGCATGGGCGGAGAAGAAAAACTGCGACACTATTTCGATGCCGCCAAGCTGAAGTAACCGCAGGGGAAGCAGATGCGGCCTATGCCGGAAAGGAGGATGCCATTCATGACAGCCCAAATTGAACTGCATGATTTCCACTTCGATTTCAAAGAGATGGTATTGGACCGCGTGCCGGATGCCAACCTGGACCTGTGCCTGACATGCGGCGCCTGTACGGGCGGTTGCCCGGCATCGAGCCTGATGGACCTGGACCCCAGAAAGCTGCTGCGCATGGTATTGCTGGGGCTGGACGATGAAGTATTGAAAACACCCTGGGCGTGGGTGTGCACCATGTGCGCACGCTGTTTGCACGTCTGCCCCATGAAGATTAACATCCCCAAGATGATTTACAACCTCCGAGCCAGCTGGCCCCGCCAAGAGCGTCCCAAGGGCATCCGCGGCTCGTGCGACATGCACGTCAAAGCGGGCAACGCCATGGGCGTGCCCACCGACGACTTTGTCTGGACCGTGGAGGATGTGGCCGAGGAGATCCGCGAAACCCAGCCTGCCTTCAAGGACCTTTCCGTCACGGTGGACCGTGTCGGGGCGCAGATGGCCCTGAACCAGAACTCGCGGGAACCGGTCACCGAACCCGAAGAACTGGCCCCCCTGTGGAAAATCCTGCACACGGTGGGAGCCGACTGGACCTACCCTTCGGTCATGTGGGCCGGTGAAAACTACTGCATGTTTCTGGGCGACGACGAGTCCTGGCGCTATATTCTGGAGCGCTTCGTCGATCACGTGGACAACACGCTGGGCTGCCCGACGGTGGTCAACACCGAATGAGGGCACTCCTACTTTGCAATCCTGGAAGGATTGCGCAAATTCAAGATCCCCCACAAGTTTGAGCTGGTGACCATCCTGGAGCTTTACTACCAGTGGATGTGTGAAGGAAAACTGAAACTGAGCTCCGATTGGAACCGGGACCTCAAGATCAAATTCACCCTGCAGGACCCTTGCAACATCATACGCAAAACCATGGGAGACGAGGCGGCCGACCAGATACGCGCGGTCGTCAAGGCCATGGTAGGTGAAGAGAACTTCGTGGACATGTCCCCCTGCAAGTCCAACAACTACTGCTGCGGCGGCGGCGGCGGGGCGCTGCAAGCCGGTTTTCCCGAACAGCGCCGCGCCTACGGCCGCATCAAGTTCGATCAAATCATGGTCACCGGCGCCAATTACGTGCTGGCCCCCTGCCACAACTGCCACTCCCAGATGGAGGACATCTGCAAGCACTACGGGGGGAACTATCACGTGGCGCATATCTGGACGTTCATGTGTCTGTCCATGGGCATGCTGGCGGAAAGCGAGCGCAAGTACCTCGGCCCCGAACTGCAGGATTTCGGTCTCTAGAAAATAGAAACGTTTGACGCCGTCGTGCACTCCCCGCCCACGCCGCGTGTCCGGGTGCGCACAGGTAAGGAGCAAAACCATGTCTAAAGAAGTGAAAGGATCGGTCCTGGTTGCCGGCGGCGGCATCGCCGGCATCCAGGCGGCACTGGACCTCGCAGACGCCGGTTTCTATGTCTACCTCGCCGAGCGCCGCAGCGCCATCGGCGGCACCATGGCGCAGCTGGACAAGACCTTCCCCACCAATGACTGTTCCATGTGCATCATATCCCCCAA
>CAYUAQ010000136.1:0-11097 GCA_964442705.1 uncultured Desulfobacteraceae bacterium | reverse complement strand
TCCTTTTCCCATCGCTATCCCCTTTGGGCGCCATTTTCATAGCCCCATCAATCGGACAGCTAACCAAGTCGGATGAAATCTTTCACACTCATTTCCCGCAAACATCGCTCACCAAACATCGTGGGAAACCACCAATGGCCTGCTTTGCCAATTGCTTGCTCCTCTGAGACATTTCAAATCAACAAGCCGACATTCTGATATGATTCGTCTATTTTGTTACGCAACATACATCCTTACTTGTTGCTTCCACAATATTTTTCAAAGCATCTTTTGGATTTCGTCGGGCGCAGGGTCCGCTATATCCACTGGGTAAATCTCGTTAGCAAAATCGTTGGCGTCCACACATGTGGCGTATGGGGAAAAACCGGGTTTTACAAAAAAACCATCGTATCCATTTCCCAACAAACCATAAAATTATCAAAATGCATCGGCAGCCAAGGTGACGAGCAGGTGTTCCCTGGCCCGGGTCGAAGCGACGTATCTTTCACAGCGTAACAGGGTATCGGCCTCTTGCAGGCGGTTCATGGGATCGCGCGGGTCGGCACAGGCCAGGGCCATGACGCCAAATTCGAGCCCTTTGATCCGTTTGATGGTTCCCAGGCGGATGCCGGGCACATCGGGCCCGGGATCCAGCTCGCGCGGTTTCAAACGAAAAGACGGGATATCCGCCTCCATCGCCCACGGTGCACAGAGGATCTCCCAAGCCTTCCTCTACCGGGCTCAGCGCACGAATCAGCCGCAGGGCCTCCAGGCTGAAATCCTGCACCTCGTCGACCAGTACATCTCGGCAGTCTTTGGGCAGGTAGTCACCCAGCGCCTCCAGGGATTCGTCCGAAGAAATGGCCCTCACCGCCGGAATGAGCGGCTCGGGCACACCGGCCTTGAAAAGCTCCGCATCGCTGCAGCATATCAAATGCTTTTTCCGTAAGCCCCGTGGTGACGTGCTTGTCATTTTTACCCCCCGAATTGGCCATAAATCAACCCTCAGTCGATCGCAGCCGGCAGGTCGAAGCCGTCAATCTCACCGGCGGCGACCTGGCGCACGCTTCTGGGAAACATCTTCAATTCCTCGGGCACGAATTTGTACTGGGGCAGGTACCGGCAGACCATATAGGCCACCGCGATGCCCTGATTCCGGTCGCGCTGTTTTTTCAGGGGGTCGCGGTCGGGCTGTTCGCTCAACCAGAGTTTGTGCAGCGCAAAGGCCCTGGGGTCTGGACACGTCATCAGCGCGGGATATCCATCGGCTCCGATGACGGTCTGGGTGAACTTCGGGGCCGACTGCAGCCACTGCAGGTTGCGTATCTCGGCGGCTTCCAGATCGGATTCGCCCCCCATGCGGCGCCGTTCTTTTTTCATAACCGGTCGGGGTTCGGGCTTTATCAAATCGACCATGTAACCGCTTTTATTGACGGCCCTGAATCGCTGACCTTCGAGGCGCTCGAAAGACCGGTCAGACTTGCGGAGCAGCGCCAGCAGCCCGGACTCCTGTGGGTGCTGGGTATCAGCCGCCAGTCGAAGACGGGAGCGGATGTCCCACAGGATATCCAGGTCAACGGTTGCCATCAGGGGGTTGTCTACGAACACACCGGCAGCCGCCTCGTAGGCGAAAATGACATTTGTTCCGACAACCATGACGTTCTTGCCCAGTAGGCCCTGGTGGTGAAAAACCCTGAGAATGGCGGCAACGATGCGTGGAACCCGCTGGATGGATGCCGCCTTGCAGAAACGGGCCTGCTCTTTGAGCCGCTCCTTGAGGGCGTCCAGCCGCTGTCTGGCCCGGCGCTTGCCATCCCTGAAGGCAGCCAGGATTTTTTCGGTATCAGGGGATCTCGGCCCCAGGCTCTTACCGTGTCCGTAGCGATCCGTGGAACGAAACAGGTATTCTCGGCCTTTTGACTTTTTCCAGTGCATTCCCCCCCGATAAGAGAGGCTGTTGTGAAAAGCTTCCAGGTAGGCTTCGTAGAGCTGGACGGCATCGATGAATACCCTGCGCTGGGTATCGGTCATTTCTTTCAGTACCGGCAAACCTTCTTTCATGGGGCGGTTTCCATGATACCGATGCAACCCGCAACGTCTTTGAATGACATGGCAGGGCAAGGCTGGGTTTTCCTTCATTTTTAAATAAAATGTAGTTTGAAGGAAAACCGGTGGATTGTCAATAAATTATGTAGAATATTATCGGCATGATCGGATCGACAGCCTGAAGAGCGCCGATATTCGACATCGACGACATCCGTGACACGCCCTCCGGGGGGCACCGGGTGATGAAAAGCTAAAAATAAACGTCGGCAAGGAGTTCGGAAGCGGTGGCGACGGATTTGACCTCTCTTCTGAAGGCGCTGAAGCGGTTGTATTTCTCGGCGTAGAAGTGGTGAATGATCTTCCTGGCCCGGTTTTTTTTGCCCATTGCCATGTAAGCCTCGGCCAGGCAGCCGAGCACCTGGGCGGCCCGCTGGTAGGCGTTGCGGTGCTGGTTAGAGACGATGTGGTCGATGCGGCGTTTACCGATCCTCAGCGCCCAGGACCAGTATTTCTTTGTCTGGTCCGGGGTGTGCTTTGCCTGTTTAAGGCCATTTAAAATCGCCTCGGAAATGGCGTTTTCCGGCAAATCTTCAACCGTAACTCTTCCCGAATAGATGGATACCCTGTTTGCGTAGTTGCTCAAAACGGCTTTGATGGTGACAGCCCTTTCGTCATGATGCGCCATAACCGACAGAACGGCGCCGAAGACAACCCCGGCACTGCTGGCATACGACCAGCCGACACATTTTTCCCTGGCCACCAGCGCAAAGGCATCCGCCAGTTTACCCGCCATCAGAAGTGCCTTGATGTAAAGAGCGGTCTTATCGAAATCGTCGGACTTGGCTGAACCGAAAAACCTGATGACCCTTCCAAGTTCTCTGTTGCGTACATCCTGTTTGACGGCCTCACCCACCAGCGCAGCCAGATTTTGTTCGCTCGGCCGCGAAAAGAATCTCTCGCGCTTTCCCAGCAGCAGATGATGTGCATCGCCCTGCTCTTGGGCCGCGTCGATCAGAAACTGCGCCACCTGCTCTCTCGCCGCCCCTTTTTTCAACGCTTTCAACCCCTCGGCACTCACTTCGATGACGCTTTTCAGATCATTCCCTTCCTGCAGCCTCTCGAGCCAGAACAGATACCCCTGGGGCTGCCGGTTTTTCCATTTTCGGGCCAGCCTGGACACCCCAGCGAAACCTTCAAGGCGATACACCGTTTCCAAAAGCAGCACAGCGGGACGGGTGTCAAGCCCTTGCCGGGCCAACATCTCTTTCCAGGCAACCAGAAATTCACCCAGGTCCGGCATATCGCCGCGCCTGGCATCCATCACGTCTTGCAGCAGGGGGTACTTTTCGTCAAACTCATGGGGATTCAATGAATCGGTCGCATCGATTTCCATGGCGGCGGCAAAGGCATCCAGTCGTTCCGCCCCATCGGCTGTCTCATAGACACAGCGACAGAATCTAGCCCGCTCTTCGCGTATATCGACGACACTACCCCAAAAAACATCGGCCCTTTCCGCTACCGTACCGATCAGCCCAAACAGGGCGTCATAAACCTTGCGCGCCTCTTCCAGTCGATCCTGCAGGAACATCGCTCCGGCCGCATCGAAAAAAGACGTCAGTTCGGCGAACTGTTCATCGCTGACATAATCGGGGTCTTCATCATCGTACCAGTCCTCCGAGGTATCCTGATTATCCCAGAAGCTTCCGTCTTCAATGGACGCGATGCGCTCCGCAATGCTCTCCCCCAGCGCTTCGATATCGCTCAGAATCTGTTCGACAGCGCCGATCTTGGGCGCCGGCGGCAATTGAAAAGCGGGCAGGCAGGACTCTATTTTTTCCAGGAATGCGACCCTTCCGGCCGTGGAAACATCCTGGGCGAGGCGCATGATGATTCCCGTCAGCTCGGCCTTTGTGAGGGAACTGCAGTACCCCTGGATGGTGTCCAGGTAGGGCTTTAACGCGATTCTGGCTTTTTTCATTGGGTGCACCTGCTTTAATGGGGAGTCGTCTGCCAATCTTGCGAATGAAAGCATCCGCAACGACCAGGAATGCTGCTTCCAATACATACCGCAAATTTCGACTTTGGGCAAGCTGCACCCATAGATCCCGCCGCAGGCCCAGCCGATACCCCGCCTGGCAACGGCCGCAGTGTACTTTACCGCAATACGTGTTGACATTACGTATATAACGTAATAATTTTATATTATCTATGAGTCATTAATAATATAGCCGTGAGGAGCAGGCATGCAGAACCCTTTTAAGTTTTCAGGAATCGTGTCGGAACCGGCTTTCTGCGACCGGGTCACGGAGCGCAGAGAGATAAAGCGGTATATCGAGAGCTCGCAAAACGTGCTGTTGTACTCCCACCGGCGCTATGGAAAAAGCTCGCTCATTCTAAAAATCTTCAGGGAACTCAAGAATGTATCGCCGGTGTATATCGACCTTTACGGAACGACCCATGTCGGCGAGTTTATCACGGCTTTTCTGAAGGGGATCAGCTCGCTGGAATCACAGATGAACCGCCTGATGAAGATGCTCCGTGAAGGCATCCGCAGCATTGCGCTGAATTTCAGCATAGACCCGGTCACCGGCATGCCCACGGCCTCTCCGGTCATCAACAGGCCGGCACAGGAGAAAACCGTCGATGAACTGTTTGCCATCATAGAAACTTTTTCCCGGAAGAAAAAACTGGTGGTCGCTTTCGACGAGTTTCAGGAAGTGGCCGCCTATGGCGGCGATGCCTTCGAAAAGAGCCTGCGAAAGTCCATACAGAAGCACGACCGCATCGCCTACATCTTCGCCGGCAGCCAGAAGCATCTGATCACGGAGATGTTCAATGACCGCAAACGCGCCTTTTACATGCTGGCCACCCGTTTTCCCCTGGGCAGAATCGAAACGGCCGAGTACGTTAAATGGATCAGACGGCTGTACCGCATGGCCGGCAGAAACATCGAGCGGTCCCTTATCGAGGAGGTCGTGGGGGTGTGCGAAAACCATCCCATGTATGTCCAGGAATACTTCTTCAACCTGTGGGAGGAAAAGCAACTGTCCTTCCAGCACCTGGACCGGGTAAAACAGGATATGGTGGAAAAGCACGTACCGGAGTATGCCTACCTGTGGGATTCCCTGACCCTGAACCAGAAGCGGGCCCTGAAGCTGGTGGCGCTGACGGTCGGAAAAAACATCTTTGCCGCCGAAAACCTGAACAGAATCGGCTTCAGAACCGCCTCGCAAGTAACGGCGGCATTGGCGGGCATCAAAAAAACGGGCATCCTGGACAAAAACAAGACTTGGAAGATCCACGATCCTTTTTTCAGGAGGTGGCTGCTGTCGGAACAAAACTAGGTCTCAGGCAGCCTCAGGAGGCGTATCCCAGCCGGCTTTCAGCGGTGGACTGTTTCCGGCGCGGGGTGTACTGGTGGAGGGCCTCGCGCAGTTCGTTCTGGACCAGCTGCGTGAGGCTATCGGGCGCCAGCACGCGAGCCTCGGCGCCCATGCCCAGGACCCACTGCTTGATTTCCTCCAGGCCGGCCACGCGAAAGGTCATCTCCAGGGAGCCGTCAGCCAGTTTGCGGGCCTGCTGGCTCTCGTGCCAGATCTTTTCGCCCACATAGCGCGACCAGGCCGGCGATATCCGGATCTTCACCGTGTAAAGCTCATCCTTCATGACCCGGAAGCTGTGGCGCAGGTAGCGGTTCAGGTCGAAGCCGTCGGGCACCTCGAAGGTCTCATCGGTCAGCCGCAGCATTTTGATGCGGTCCAGTACGAAGGTGCGCACCTCCTTCCTCAGGTGGCATTGACCGATGATGTAGATCGTACCGTCGAAAAACCAGACCCTGTATGGGTCGAATCGGCGCAGGGTTTCGGAGCGGGCGTTCAGGGAACGGTAGGCCATTTCGACGCGACGGTGCTCCAGCGCAGCCTGGTTGACCTGGTCGATGATGCCGCGGAAGCGCTGGTAGTCCTTGTAGGGTCGGATGCCCATCTGGAAAGCAGACCGCACCCGGTCCAGGTAGTTCAGGGTCTGGGGGGGCAGGGTGGCGCGCACCTTTTCAAAGAGAGACTGGATGGACTCGTAAAAAACCGTGCCCTGGAATATCTTGAAGAGATCCTGGCTGAGGTGCAGGGACATGAGTTCGGTAAAGGTGAACGGCTGGGGCAGCTGGAAACGGTAGGTGTCGATGAACTTCCAGCGCCGGCCCGACTCCCCCTTTTCGGCGTACAGGGGAAAGCCGGCCAGCTGCAGGTCGTTCAGGTCGCGGTAGCCGGTTTTCAGCGACACCGCGCCGATTTCCGCGATTTCAGCGGCGGTCAGGCCGTATTTGCTGGCCTCGATTTGTCTCAGAATACGCCATTGACGGGAAAGCTGATCACCACGCATGGGTCCGCTCCTCTGTGTCAAGGGATGATGGGAATCATGATTATCGGTCATCTTGCCTTTTCAGACAAGGTGAAACATCCGGTTGTCCGGAAATCCGGGCGGAGCCGCCCGGCCGCATTCATTAGATTCTGCGGCCCCTGCGTCGCGAATAGCGGCTGTGTCCGACCCGGGACGAGCCCCTGGTGCTTTCCTTTTTGAAGGCCGACAGTGTCGGCGCACTGGAAACACTCCAGCGTCAGATAGTCCGGCGGGGGGCCGTCGGAAGCCAGCAGGGGGAAAATGGTGCGGTTTTCGTAAGCCTGCTTGCGTGCCAGCCGGGTCTTTTCCAGATACACTCTTATAGCTTCCATGGCGTGCCCTCCTTTCCGCTTTGGACGGAAAATACCACGGGCCATTGTCAGATGAGGACAAAACGGTGGCGGAAATATCGAAAAAGGGTCAAGAAAACCGCCGATGGGTCGATATCATAGATGGTCCGGGGTAGAAAGTGACCGCAAAAGGGGCTGACCGAAACTGGCTATTGAGAATTACCAGAGATGCAAGAAGCCACACCACGCTTCGACGACATTAAGAGAATCATAATCCGGCGTATCGTGCGGAATTATCTTCAAAACCGCCTCGATACGCTCTGTCTCGCCTTCGGCAGGCTGCCCGAGCAGCTGGATGACAGCATCTGGTATTCCCCCGAGTACCAGAAATGGGCCGGAAACCAGTGGCTCTCAGAGGCCGAGCTTGAGAGATTGTTGGACCTCTTGCCCGTCGACGGGCTTCTCGATTGTCTTGAGGCGCAAGCCATGCTGCATCACGCTGCGAACCTTCCAGAAACACCGCCAACAACAGCCCTGCCGAAAAAAGACAGGGGTCTCATCATTCCATTTCCACGACAGCGCCATCAATGAGGCTGAAGCGTACCCTTCCCAAGTGGTCAGATTCGAAAATACGGTGACGCGCCGAAGGTATCAAGGCGCCCGTCTGACAAGGTGCAAGAACTTGGGCATATCGGGAATATGTCGTGGTTTTCGCAACGCCACCTGACGGGATGCATTGGCGGCTGAATGCCGTCGTATTTATGAAATCGGAACAAAACCTAAGCAACGACGTTCCGGCGGGGTGGTACCTGTTCATCAGGACGTACATAGGGGGCTTCACCGTTTGGGCATGCGCTTGTGAATGGGGGCAGCGGCTTTGAAATCGAGCAGCGGGAGCATTAAAGTGGGCCGATGGGGGGGACAAAGTCAACCCGTAAAAAAAGAGGCCGCGGCAACCACCGCAACCCCCCTGATCTGAGTGGTGGGCCGTGAAGGAATCGAACCTTCAACCTACTGATTAAGAGTCAGTTGCTCTGCCTAGTTGAGCTAACGGCCCACTGGCTTTCATCCCAAACCGGGTACGCTACGTATCAGTTTAGCGGCGGCTTGTCAAATTATTTATCAAGCAGTCCACCAACCGCGAAACCGGCTGTTTTCAGGGGCTGCAGCGGCTGGCGCGGCGATGTTGACATGAGTGTTTGAAAAATTGGCCCGGTCGGCCTCAAGACCGCCAGGGCGGACGCTCCCGCCGGGGTCTGCGCTCCTTCCGGCGCCCCTTCCTGCCGGGCTGCCTGTCCGGATCCGGCTGCGGTCGGCCGGGCTTTTGCGGGCGGTTCAAATCCAGGTAAAAGCTGCCCGGTTCCTTGGGAGCCAGGGGTTTGGAGGGGAGCTGGGGTTCCGTCTTCTTTTCCCTGGGCAGCGGGGGACCGCTAAGGCATTCCGGGGGCAAGGATCTGGCCAGGTAAAGGTTTTTGCCGGCTTGGAAAAAAATCACGCTGCGGGCCGCGCGGCTGCCCGTGTGCACCGTGAGCATCACCGGTGAGGCGTCGGTGCGTCTTCCCAGGCGCAGGGCCATCTCGCGGTCATCCGACAGCACCAGCCAGCCACGGTCTCCGGCCTTCAGGCCTCTGCGGCTGACCACCGCATGGGCCCGGCGGCGCACACAGGTGTACAGCAGTTTAGGCAGCTCGCTGGCCGTATGGGGAGCGCGCAGGTGCCGGCGGTCAAGGGCCCGGATGCGGTTGCCGACACACTCCACGGGGGCTTCCGGCAGGCTGAGGAGCAGTTCATCGATGCTGCCGCGGCGGATGTGTTTCCACCCCGGCTCTTCGCAAAGCGCTTTGAGCAGATCCTTGATACGCACGAACCCTTCCGGGTCCGGCACCAGACCGAATTCATCCGGCCGCCGTCCCAGCACATAGGCCAGCATATTGGCAAGTTCCCGCAGGTGCCTTTTTCTGCCCGCCATGTCCCGTTAATCTCCTGTGAGGGTGCCCCCGGCATTCCCTGGTATCGCGCCTGAGCTTCTTTTCTAAAATCTACCATGGTTTTCAGCGGGGATCAACGGCGGCGACTATTCCAGGCCGGCCGCGCCGCTGGCGCCTGCCGCATGTTTTCGGATGCAGGCCCACCCCGGGCAAACACGCTGAAAAAACGGTTGAATTTCGACGGCTGAACTGCGAGAAGAGATCCATGGACGAGGTTTGCACGGGGAGAGGTGCCCGCGAAGGCCATGGAATCACCTGACAACCAACCCGAGGTTGACCAATGAAGATTCTCTTTGCCGCCCCGGAGAAGGCCTGGGGCGGATTTCTGGATCTGATCCGGGCCAGGCTGCCCGGTCATCGGTTCGAGGCCACCGGCCGCTTTGCCATCGACACGCTGCAGGGCTTCGATGTGCTGATTCCCACCATGAGCCCGGTTTCACGGGAACTGCTGGAAAGCGCGGATCGTCTGCAGTTGATCCAGCAGTGCGGTTCGGGGCTGGAGATGGTGGACCTGGCGGCGGCACGGACACGCGGGATAAACGTCGCCAACGTGCCCACCGACATCTCCGGAAACGCGGACTCGGTGGCCGAACTGGGCGTCTACATGATCATCGGCCTTTCCCGCCAGGTGCGGGAAATGGCCAAAAGCCTGGCCGCCCAGCGCATGGGCCAGCCCCAGGGCCGGGCCCTGTCCGGCAGAACCGTGGGGCTGGTGGGCCTCGGCGGCATCGGACGCGCCCTGGCAAAGCGCCTCAAGCCCTTCGGCGTTCGCCTGATCGGCATCAAGCGCAGCGATCCGCAAACGGCGCGCCGGGAGCTGGGCCTGGACTGGGCGGGCGGCCCTGAAGACCTGGAGCAACTTCTGTCGCGATCCGATTTCGTGGTGCTGTGCCTGCCGGTGACGACCGAGAGCCGTCACATCATCGATGGCCGTGCATTTTCCGTCATGCGCCGGGAGGCGTTCCTGATCAACCTCGCCCGCGGCGGCCTGATTGACCGGGCGCCCTGGAAGAGGCCCTGGCCTCCGGAGAGATCGCCGGGGCCGGTCTGGACGTATTCTGGGAGGAGCCGCCCGACCCGCACGACCCCATTTTCCAGTACAACGTGCTGGCCACCCCCCACATCGCCGGCTCCACCGATGTCTCCATGGACGGCATCGTGAAAGTGGTGGCCGAAAACATCCAGCGTGTGGCGCAAAATACCCATCCGCTGTATCTGCAGTGACCGACAGCGGACCTTCACACACCGAGACGGGCGGTGCATTCCACTGTCTCGTGAACGATGATAGCGCGCCTGGCAAGCTCGGCAAACACGGCGGCAGGGTCAAAGGCCCGTTCGGGCGCCACCACGCCGCTTCCGCGGGCTTGGCCGCGGGCGATCATCTGAGCGCCGATGCCCATGGGAATGCCCACGCAGCGGGTGTAGGCGCGCAGCCGCTCCCATCCCTCAACAGAGCCGTCCGAGGCCGGATGGGTATGGGTGAGGACATGCCGGCACCTTTTCCCCTCACGGCTTCCCGTGACCTCCACATGCAGGGCGTAGCCGTACAGGTCGGTGGTCTGCCCTTCGGCAGACCGAAGCAGGTAAGCAGCGATGGCATCCAAGATTCCCACCCGCGCGCCACCGATATCGATCTCGTCGTTGCGCAGGAAACCCCAGTCGTAGAGGGTGCGGATCAACGCCATGTTTTTGGGCGGCCAGGTGCCGCGCACCTCGATCAGCCGGACCTGCTTGTCGGCCAGGGATTTGGGCAAGGTCATGGTTTCGGCATGGGGGATGATGTACTGGGTATGGGTGCCGAAAGGCGGCGGCAGCTCGATGTCCAGAGGGCGGGCAAAGGGCGGCACCTGAATGAATTCTCCCTTTTCGAAAACCACCCGGGAAGGCAGCTTAGGATCGTATTCCATGCGGGTGGTTTCGGCGATGGCCGGGGAGAACGCCACCGGCCGGAAGGCGCCGTGGCTGATGCGGACAGTATCCACCGTGTCCAGCTGATTGGCGGCATGCATGGTCATCATGTTGGTGATGCCGGGGGTCATGCCCATGCCGGGCACATGAATTTTGCCGCTGTCCGCAAACTGCCGGTCAAATTCCCACTCCGCGCCGCAGCCGTTGAGGTTGATGCCGTGCACGCCGGCCGCCGCGATGCAGGCCGTGGAACGGTCATTGAGTGAGATGGTGGTGCCGTCCATGACCACATCATAGTCCCGCATGACAGCCACCGCGGACGGCTGATCGTTCACATCGATCCGGACAAAATCCACCCGGGAATCATTGAGCCAGTTCACCACCTCCCGCCCTGCGGACTCGTTATAATCGGCAATGGTTATCTGCTCAAAGTCTGAGTATTCAACCAGGTCATGAACCGATTCCCGGCTGATTTTACCGGCGCCGCC
>CAYUAQ010000135.1:0-11110 GCA_964442705.1 uncultured Desulfobacteraceae bacterium | reverse complement strand
CCGGCTCCAGGTAGATCTGGCCGTCGGTGATGGAAATCACGTTGGTGGGAATGTAGGCCGAAACGTCACCGGCCTGGGTCTCGATGATGGGCAGCGCCGTCAGCGAGCCGGCGCCCAGTTCGTCGTTGAGCTTGGCCGCTCTTTCCAGGAGGCGGGAGTGGTTGTAAAAGATGTCACCGGGATAGGCTTCACGGCCCGGTGGGCGTCTGAGCAGCAACGAGACCTGCCGGTAGGCAGCGGCCTGCTTGGAGAGATCGTCGTAAATGATCAGGGCGTGCTGCTTGTTGTCCCGGAAGTATTCGCCCATGGCGCATCCGGCATAGGGTGCGATGTACTGCAGCGTGGCCGGGTCGCTGGCACAGGCCGAGACGATGGTGGTGTACTCCATGGCGCCGTGTTTTTCCAGCACGGCGTGCACCTGGGCCACGGTGGATTTCTTCTGGCCGCAGGCCACGTAGATGCAGTAGATGTCCGTATCTTTTTGGGCGATGATGGCATCCACGGCGCAGGCGGTTTTCCCGATCTGGCGGTCGCCGATGATCAGTTCGCGCTGGCCGCGTCCCACGGGCGTCATGGCGTCGATGGCTTTGAGGCCCGTGTAGCAGGGTTCGTGCACACTCTTTCTGGCGATGACCCCGGGGGCCACCATCTCCACCCGGCGGTACTCCTTGGCATCGATGGGCCCCTTGCCGTCCAGGGGTTCCCCCACGGCCGAGACGACACGCCCCAGCACGGCCTCGCCCACCGGCACCTGGGCGATCTTGCCGGTGCGCTTGACCATGTCGCCTTCCTTGATGTGGATGTCCTCGCCCATGATGGCGATGCCCACGTTGTCTTCTTCGAGGTTGAGCGCCAGCCCCAGAACGCCGCCCGGGAACTCGACCAGCTCGAGGGCCATGACCTTCTCGAGTCCGTACACGCGGGCGATGCCGTCGCCGACGGACAGGACCACGCCGGTTTCGCTGAGCTCTACCTTCTTGTCATAATCCGTAATCTGCTCTTTGATGATCTGACTGATTTCCTCGGCTCTTAGTTCCATTAGACACTCTCACCCCTTTTTAAAGATTCTCTCATGTTGAGCAACTGCGTCCTGATGCTCCCGTCCAGGACCAGATCCCCGATGCGGGTAACGATACCGCCGATCAGACCAGGATCCTGCTCCACCTCCAGAACGACCTCCCTGCCCGTCTTTTTAGACAATGTAGCCCGGATTTTCTCGATGGTTTCGGGTGAAAGCTCCGTGGCCGAAACCAGACTCGCCCGCGAAATGCCCTGGAACTCGTCGACGAGCTTCTGATAAAACTCGTTGATGACCCCCAGGAAAGCAATGCGCCGCTTGTCGAAAAGCAGGTTGATGAAAGACGCCATCACCGGTGACAGGCCCAGCTTTTCGATGACCGCCTGCAGGACCTTCTTGCGCTGGGAGGAGGTGTACAGTGGGTTGGTAATGGCTCTTTCCAGTTCCTTCTCCTCGGCCATCAGCCGCGCAAATCCGTCCAGTTCCTGCTTGTAGGTCTCCGCCTGGCCGTCCTGCCTGCCAATCAAAAGAAGTGCTTTGGCATATCGCCGTGCAATCGCAAAATTTTTCACTATGCCACCACCTTCTCCAAGTATTCATCGACCAGTTTGTTTTGGTCATCCGGGGTTATGCTGGTCTTTATCTTCTGCTCCGCTTTTACCAGCGCCTTCTCCATGACCTCCTGCACCAGCTGCTCCTTGGCCTTCTTGAACTCGCTCTCGATGTTGCGCTGGGCCTGCTCCTCAAGCTTTTTGGCCGAGGCCTGGGCAGCCTCCAGGATCCGGCTGCGGGCTTCGTTGCCCTGCCGGATGTACTCCTGGACGATCTTCTCGGCCTCATCTTCCAGTTTGGCCAGCTGTTGGTTGTACTCGGCGAGCTCCTGCTCGGCGGCCTTCTTCTTCTCCTCCAGTTCGTCCAGCTGCTGCCGGATGGCCCTGATGCGGTTGCTGAAGGTCTGGGCCACCGGCTTGCGCAGAATGAGAAACAGCCCGATGAACAGCACGGCGAAATTCATGACACGGTAAGTGTCGGTGGCCTGCCAGCCACCACCGTGCGCGCCGCCTTCCCCGCCACCGTGTTCCGCAGCCCCGTGCTCGGCCGCTGTTTCAGCAGCCGCCTGGTGCTCTGCAGCGGCCTTTGGCGTGTGTTCGGTGCCGCTGCTGGCCATCGCCGCCGGGGATACAAGAAAAAAAACGGCTGCCGTCAGGATCACAACCGCCATCCTGAGTGCAACCGCTCGCCGAAAAGTGCGTTTGCCGGAAATTTTCATTGCACCGCCCTCCCGAGAATCTTGTGGCTGATTGCCTCTGCGAAAGTGTCGACCTCCTTTTCCAGCGCCTTCCGGACCGTGTCCGCTTCCTGGGAGACTTTTTCGCGCATCTGGGCCAGGTCCGCCTGGGCCTTGCGGTTGAGCTTTTCCAGGATCTTTTTCTCCTCTTCCTGGGCCGCTTCTATCAAGGCCTCCTTTTCCCTCATGCCCTTGGCGCGGGCCTCCTTGATACCTAAAATGAAAGAGGTTTTTTTCTCTTCCGCATCTTTGTGGGAGGAAGTGATGCCCTGCTCTAAATTCTCAAATTTTTCCTTCCGTTGCCGAATGATCCCCCTGATCGGCCTGTAAAGTATGATATTCAATACCCAAATCAGAAAAAGAAAATTGGCGATCTGAATCAACAAGGATACATCGACGGATATCATACACTCTCCTTAGGCAGTGGATCCGTTGTAACAGCCTGCCGCCATTGGTGCTTGCCGGGTCCCGGCAGGCCCCCCCTGTATCTTTCATAGAGCTGGAATATTGAACTAGAAGGGAGCTGTATAACATCACTGCCTCGAGATTGTCAAAGGTTTTTTAAGCCTCTTCCTGCCGCTCTTCAGAAACTTCCGGTTTTCCGTCCATGATGCATTTGCCGTTGAATTCCACCCCCTTCGCAATGGACACCGCCGGTGAGCAGATATCGCCCTCCATGACCGCCGGTGCCTCCATCTCGACTCTGGTGGACGCCGTCAGCGTGCCGTTGACGCGGCCCCTGACCAGGGCCACGGCCACGTGGATATCGCCCTCCATGACCGCCTGCTCGCCCACCACCAGGGTGCCCTCCCGGCTGCGCACCTGGCCCTTGACACGCCCGTCTATGCGCATACGCTGCTGGAACTCCAGTAGGCCTTCGATGGACACGTCCTTATCCAGAAACGACTCGCCGCTGTTGCGTCTGTTCTTTTTGCGCATATGCTTTCCCGTAAAATCCGTTGACGGTTCCCGGTTGACGGCTTATTCGTACATGAACCGCCGCATGCTGATGTTGAGCAGGATGCCGACACTCATCATCAGGGTGATGTTGGCCGATCCGCCGTAGCTGACAAACGGCAGCGGCACACCGACCACGGGCATGAGCCCCATCACCATGCCGATGTTGATGAACACTTCCCAGAAGATCATGGCCGTGATGCCGAACGCCAGGATGGTGCCGAAGGGTTCACGGGATCTCTGGGCGATCCGCAGCCCCCAGAAAATGAGCAGCAGGAACAGGAACAGCACCACCGCCGACCCCACGAAGCCCCACTCCTCTGAAAGCACCGAGAAGATGAAATCGGTGTGCTGCTCGGGCAGAAACGACAGGGCGTTCTGGGTGCCGCGCTGATAGCCCTTGCCCAGCAGCATGCCTGAACCGATGGCGATCTTGGACTGGATGATGTGATATCCGGCCCCCAGGGGATCGCGGTCCGGGTTCAGGAAGGTGAGAATGCGCTGCTTCTGGTACCCCTTGAGGAAGAGCCACACCACCGGAATAGCTGCCGCCCCGCAGACGGTGATACAAGCCAGGGTGCGCCGCCCCACCTTCACAAACAGCGTCATGGAGGCTGCGATCAGAAAGATCAGCATGGCCGTGCCCAGGTCGGGCTCCTTGACGATGAGCATAAAGACGGGCACCACCAGCAGCACCGGTTGGATCAGTTCCCGGAAAGTCAGCCCGGCGGGGCTCAGGTGCCGGCTGTAGTAGCGCGCCAGGATGATGATCACGGCCAGCTTGGCCATTTCCGACGGCTGCATGGACACGGGCCCCAGTATCAGCCAGCGCCGCGAGCCGGCGATGTACCGCCCGAAGAGCAGCACCCCCAGCAGCAGCGCGATACTCAGCCCGTAGAGAACCAACCCATAGCGGTCCAGCAGCTTGTAGTGGAAGACGAAGCAGACCGTCATGACGAGCAGGCCGGCCCCGTACCAGGTCAGCTGCTTCAGGTACAGCGTCTTCTGCACCGTCATGGCGCCGGCCGTGGTGGCACTGTACAGCGTGGCCAGACCCGCGGCAGCCAGCAGGCAGGTGATCCCCAGCAGCCCCCAGTCGAAGCACTGCACCAGACGCCGGTCGAACATCATGGTGACGTCATCCTCCCTGGCCGTTTGATCGTACTCATGGGTTTTTCACCATCAGCTTCATGTCCACCGGTTTCTCGCCCAGGTAGGTCTTGATCAGCTCCCGGGCGATGGGCGAGGCCGCACTGGAGCCGTGCTCGCCGTGCTCGACAACCACCGAGACGGCGATGCGCGGGTTGTCCGAGGGGGCGTAGGCCACGAACCAGGCGTGGGCCCGGCGGTGGGCCGGACGGACCACCTCACCGGTCTCGCCCTTCTTACGCCCCACCACCTGCGAGGTGCCCGTTTTGCCGCTGATCTCGATATCCCTGACCCGGCAGATGCGGGCCGTGCCGTGCTTGCCGTTGACCACCTGCCAGAGCCCCTGGCGCACCAGGGCCAGGGTTTTGCCACTGATGGGCAGCCGCCCCGCCAGTTTGGGCCGGGCCTCCTTGACCACACGCCCCTCGGCGGTTTCAATGCGCTTGAGAATCATGGGCCGGTAGCGCAGGCCGCCGCTGGCGATGGCCGATATCATCATCACGTTCTGCAACGGTGTGGCCAGATCGTACCCCTGCCCGATGGCCACCGACAGCGTCTCGCCGCGCTGCCAGGGGATACCGGTGCGTTTCTTCTTCCAGGAAGCCGTGGGTATCAGCCCCCCGGCTTCGTGGCCCAGCTCGATGCCGGTGGGCTTCCCCAGACCGCAGGCGCGCGCGTACCACGCCAGGCGGTCCACGCCCAGCCGGTGCCCGACATTGTAGAAGAAGACGTCGCAGGATTCGGCCAGGGCCTTGATGACATTGACGTTTCCGTGGCCGCCGCGCTTCCAGCAGCGGTAGATGCGGCGGCCGAAGCGGTAGAAGCCCGGGCAGTAGAAGGTGGTGTTTTCGTCGATGACGCCTTCCTCCAGCCCGGCGATGGCGGTGACGATCTTGTAAGTGGAACCGGGCGGGTACTCGCCCTGGATGGCCTTGTTCTCCAGGGGGCGGAAGGGGTTTCGGGACAGGGAGCGCCACTTGCTGGCGGTCAGGCCGCTGACGAAGACGTTGAGATCGAAGGAGGGGCTGCTGGCCAGGGCCAGGATTTCACCGTTGTTGGGGTCCATGGCCACCACCGCTCCGGCCAGCCCCTCCAGCAGGTCCCGCGCCTTGGCCTGCAGATCCAGGTCCAGGGTCAGGAAGACGTTGTAACCGGGCTTGGCGTCCACGGTGTTGAGCACCCGCACCACCTGGCCGGCGGCGTTGACTTCCACCTGCCGCCCGCCGGCCTTGCCGCGCAGCAGTTTCTCGAATGTTTTTTCGGCGCCCAGCTTGCCGATGAAGTCGCCGGGCTTGTACCCCTCACCGCCCGCCGACTTGAGTTCCTTGAGGTTGACCTCGCCCAGGTAGCCGATCAGGTGGGCGGCCACGTCCCGGTTGAGGTATTGCCGGCGCGGCTGAACGCTGACGGCCACCCCGGGCAGGTCGAAGCGGTGCACCTCCACGGCGGCCAGCAGGTCCCGGTCCATGTCGTGCTTCAGCACGACGGGTTTGTAGGCCGAGGCCTTGCGCGCGGCGATGCGGGACTTGAGCTCGGCCACGCTGACGCCCATCAGGGTGGAGAGCTTCTGCAGGGTGCGCTCCAGCGGGCGGGCATCCTTGACCACGATGGTCAGATCGAAAGAGGGCCGGTTGTCCACCAGCATGCGGCCGTTGCGGTCGAAGATCAGCCCCCGGGGCGCCGGGATCTCCTGGAGCCGGATGCAGTTGTTCTCGGACAGGCGGCGATACTCGGGGCCCTCGAGCACCTGCAGGTAGAAAAGGCGCATGAACAGCGCGCCGAACACGGCCAGCACGATGGCCATGGCCCAGGGCAGGCGCTGTTTGAACCAGTCGCTGTTGTCCGAATTTTTGACGAAGGTGTCGTTCACTGTGCGTACCTTAACTCACCCCAGGGCGCTGCCGGTGGCCGTGGGGCCACGTCTCTACATGCCGGCCCCGTTGCGGACCCGTGCGCGCGACTGCACCCAGCGGTCCCAGCGCCGATGCGTGCTGCTCAGAGCCAGCAGGAAGAAGGGCCCCGTCACCAGTGCCCACAGAAACTGTGCGCCCAGGGCTTGAAACGCCTGGGGCATGAAACCCTCCACCGGAACGAAACCGGCGATAATGATGGTGAAAAACAGGTTCTCGACGAACACCCCCAAGGCCACCACCACCGGCATCAGCAGGGTGTTGCTGGCATGCAGGTACTGTGTAACCCATCTCAGGGACATGAACAACCAGAAATAGGCCGTGGTGAACATGCCGAAGGGCGCCCCGGACAGGCTGTCGGTGATGAGCCCCAGCAAAACCACCACGGCCAGGCTCTCCCGCCGGGGCCGAAACAGGGCCAGGTAGACCACGAAGGGAATCAACAGGTCGTAGAAGGTGTTCTTCAGGAAGGGACTCAACTGGATGACGGTGCCCTCCATCACCAGCAGCAGCAGTCCCACGATGGCGTGATACCCGTATGTCATGGCTCCTTTTCACCCCCGGACCCGTGGGTTTCGAGCAGCACCAGCACTTCCTCCAGTTTTTCGAAATCCACGAAGGGCGCCACCATCACCTCCTGGAAGATGCCCGAACTGCGCTTGACGATGCCGGACACGTCACCGATGGGCAGCCCCTTGGGGAAAACCCCGTCCAGGCCCGATGAGATGACCGTGTCGCCGATGCGGATCTCGTTCTTGCGCAGCACGTACTCGAAACGGCACTGTCCGGCCGTGTCGCCCTTGACGATGCCCCGCGCCCGGGTGCGCTGCACCAGGGCGTCCACGGCGCTGTTGTTGTCGATCAGCAGCAGGACCTTGGCGTAGTGGCCGGCGGCGCTGACCACCTGGCCGGCGATGCCCTGGGGAATGACCACCGGCAGGCCCTTGACCACGCCGTCGGCGCGGCCCTTGTCGATGATGACGGTCTTGAACCAGGGCGACGGGTCTTTGCCGATGACCTCGGCGGCGATGACACGCCGGGTGATGTCCTTCTGAAAATTGAGCAGGCGGCGCAGGCGCTGGTTGGAAAGCTTGACCTCGGTGCACTCGGTGCCCAGGGCCATGGCCTGGCCCAGTTGCTTCTTGAGGGCGTCGATCTCCCGGGCGGCGGAAACCAGGAAGAAATAGTGGCGCCAGATGTCGCCGGCGAAATCGAGGGTGCGCGTCACGGCCTTCTGGACCGGGCCGATCAGCGCCAGGGCATAACGCGCGACGGGATTGGCGGCATCCCTGCGGCGGCTGGTTACGGACAGTATGATGGCATTGACGGCCAGCACGGCGACCACCAGGGTGATCACCAGCATCTTGCGAGAAAACATGGACTAAGGAATGACGACGCGCTTTAGGATTTCGATGCTGTCCAGGGCCTTGCCCGAACCCAGGGCCACGGTGGAGAGCGGGTCTTCGGTCACCGTGATGGGCAGGCCGCTTTCTTCCATCAGAAGCTTGTCGAGATTTTTCAGCAGGGCACCGCCGCCGGTGAGCACGATGCCGCGGTCGACGATGTCGGCGGCCAGTTCCGGCGGCGTCTGCTCCAAGGCGATCTTGACGGTTTCGATGATGGCGTCCAGTTGTTCGGAGATGGCCACCCGGATCTCCTCCGAGTCGATGGCCAGGATCTTGGGAATGCCGGAAACCAGGTCGCGCCCCTTGACTTCGATGGTCTCCAGTTCGTCCGGTTGGGGATAGGCGTTGCCGATGGCGGTCTTGATGATCTCGGAGGTGCGCTCGCCGATGAGCAGGTTGTACTTGCGCTTGATGTATTGCTTGATGGCGGCGTCCATCTTGTCACCCGCCACCCGCAGCGACCGGCTGTAAACGATGCCCGCCAGGGAGATGACGGCCACCTCGGTGGTGCCGCCGCCGATGTCCACCACCATGTTGCAGGTGGGTTCGGTGATGGGCAGGCCGGCGCCGATGGCGGCCGCCATGGGCTCCTCGATGAGAAAGACTTCGCGGGCGCCGGCGGACTCGGCCGACTCGCGCACGGCGCGCTTCTCCACCTGGGTGATGCCCGAGGGCACCGCGATGATGATGCGCGGGCGCACCAGGCGGCGCCGGTTGTGTACCTTGTGGATGAAGTGGCGCAGCATGGCCTCGGTGACCTCGAAGTCGGCGATGACGCCGTCGCGCATGGGACGGATGGCCACGATGTTGCCGGGGGTCTTGCCCAGCATGTTCTTGGCCTCCAGCCCGACGGCCAGCACGCGGTTCTTGGAGCGTCCGTCGGTCTGCACGGCCACCACCGACGGTTCGCTCAGGACGATCCCCTTGCCCTTGACGTACACCAGCGTGTTGGCCGTTCCCAGGTCGATGGCCAGATCATTGGAAAAGGCCCCCAAAAGTCCGTTCAGGAAAAAACTCATATCGCCTCATCGTGCCGCCGCCCCGTCGCCGTAAAAATCCGCACCCGGTGACAGACCATGGCATCTGTCCTGTGGTTTCGTATATGCAGCCAAAATCCCGCTGCTTATAATAATCGGCTGTTTTAACAGAACCTGTAAAAGGAAGTTCGCGGTTGCAAATAAACCCGCTTAACAAAATTACGCGGGGAAGACAAGGACAAAAAAATACCACCTCAGGCAGAAACCATTTCAGTCCAAAGACCCGCCGGTTGTCAGTACAGCGCCTGCATGACCGCGTCGTGCAAGCGCGGCCGGAAGTCGCGGATGCGCTCGTTTTGCCGGCTGGGGTGAATGCGGTTGGTGAGCAGCACCACGGTCACGGCGCGCGGCAGGTCCATCCAGAATGAGGTGCCGGTGAATCCCAGGTGCCCGACGCTCTGCGGCGAGAAGAAGCGCCCGCTGCTGGAATTTTCGGCATCGGGCCGGTCGAAGCCCAGGGGCCGCCCCCCGGGCCGCCGGGGCGTGAAAAAACGCCGCAGCAAGTCCCGCGGAAAAAGCGCCTGCGCCGAATTGCCGTGAAAATCCGCCATCAGCTGGGCCAGCAGCCGGCCCACAACGCCCACGTTTCCGAACAGCCCGGCATGGCCCTCGATGCCGCCAGCCGCAAAGGCGTTTTCGTCGTGCACACGGCCCTGCACCAGACCTCCGCGCCAGGCGCACACCTCGGTGGCGGCGTAGTCGCCGGGCCGGGCCCCCGCTCCGGTGTCACTTTCTATGAAGAAAAGATTCTCGATGCCCAAGGGCCGGTAGATTTCCCGGGTCACGAAACGGTCCAGCCGCTGCCCCGACACCTGCGCTACCACCCGGCCCAGGATCATGAAGCCCACGTCCGAGTATAGCGTGTCGCCGACGGTCCCGGGGACCTCGGCGACCAGCCGCCGCGTGAGCATCTCCCGGCGGCGCTCGGCCGGCAGCGACAGGGCAATATCCTTATAATAGGGGCGCCAGGCCACCAGGCCGGAAGTGTGGTCCAGCAGCGCAGCCACGGGAATTTCGGCGCCGGGCGCGTCGGCCCAGGCCGGGAGCAGGTCGCCCAGCTTCCGATCCAGCGCCAGCCGCCCCTGTTGCACCAGGCGCATGACCGCCAGGGTAGTAGCCAGGGGCTTGGTCAGTGATGCCAGGTCGAAGAAGGTCTTTTCGGTCACGGGCCGCCGCGTGGTCAGATCGCACACACCGTAGGCGCCCGTGAAAACCACCTCCCCCTCCCGCATCACCAACAGGACGCCACCCGGAAAGACGCCGTCTGCGACGCCTCTCTGCATCAGGGGAGGCGCCTCCTTCAGCCGGCCGGCTCGCTCAGCCATCACGGTTTTCCCTTCCCGCGGTGCCGGCCCGCTCCCAGGCCAGGGTGCCGGCCGCCGTATCCAGCCGCGCCGTAAGCCCCAGGGGAAAGGTGAGGTTCTCGCCCCCGTGCCCGGCCTCGAAACCGGCCAGCACCGGGATGCCGGCGTCGGTGAAGACATCGGCCACGGCCGCGTGGATCTCCTCCAGCGCCCCACAGCGGTCGAAGCGTCCCAGGGCCACCCCGCAAAGGCCCTCCAGGCACCCGGCCAGCTTCAGCTGGGTGAGCATGCGGTCGATGCGGTAGGGCTGCTCGTTGGTGTCCTCGATAAACAGGATGTGGCCGCGCAGGTCCGGAAAGTACGGCGTGCCCGCCAGGGCGGTCAGCAGCGCCAGGTTGCCGCCGGCCACCGGCCCCCGCGCCGTGCCGTCCCGCAGCACCCGCGGCCGGGCCGCGGTCAGCACGCAGGCCCTTCCCGAAAACAGGGCCGCTTCAAAAGACTTGCGGCAGCGCGCGCCGCCCGTCCCCAGGCTGGTCACCACGGGCGCGTGAAAGGTCACCAGGCCGCAGTGGGCGTACACCGCGGCGTGCAGCGCCGTGATGTCCGAAAACCCGGTGAACACCACCGGCCGCCGCGCCAGCGCCGCGTAGTCGATGCGCGTGAGGATGCGCATGCTGCCGTACCCGCCCCGGGCGCAGACGATGGCCCGCACGTCCCGGTCGCGGATGAAGCCGTTGACCTGCCGCGCCCGCTCCTCGTCCCCGCCCGCCAAGTACCCGCGCCGCGCGAACAACCCCTCGGCCAGGCGCACTTCCAGACCCATATCCTCCAGCACGGCCAGGCCCTTTTCGAAGGCCTGCCGGTCGAAAGGGCTGGCCGGCGCCACGACGCCCACGACATCGCCCGCCTTCAGCCGCGGCGGCCGTAACGGCGCCCCTGCTTTTCGTGACTCCATCTGCATCGCTGTCCACGCTCCCCGCGGTTTGCGCCGACCCCTCGCCAGGCCACGACGGCCGGCCGGCAAACCGCATTTTTTGGCCC
>CAYUAQ010000134.1:0-11243 GCA_964442705.1 uncultured Desulfobacteraceae bacterium | reverse complement strand
ACCCATCTACCCGTATTTCAGGGACCGAACCTCAAAGAGGGACGATCGCGCCAAAGCGGTGACAATAAAATCTCTTCTGACCATGACGTCAGGGTTTGATTGTGACGATCACCGTGGTGAATCATTTGAGTGTGAAAAGGCTATGTACCAGGCCGGGGACTGGGTCGACTTCGCCCTCAATCTGCCGATGGCTCGCCAACCGGGGAAACACTGGGCCTACAATTCTGCCAGCCTGATTCTGCTCAGTGAAATCATTGCCAAAACAACCGGCCTGTCGGTGCCGCTTTTTGCCGATAAGTATCTCATGAAACCTTTAGGCATTACCGGCTTCCGCTGGCGATTTTCCCCTAAAGGACGTGCCTGGCTGGCCGGAAGCGCTTCAATGCGCCCCAGAGACATGGCCAGGTTCGGGTTGATGTGCCTGAACAGGGGGCTGTGGAAAAACCAAAGGATCGTTTCCGAAGCATGGCTGGCCGAGTCGACCCGTTTTCATGTGCGGTCGGAATATGGAATGCGATACGGTTATCTGTGGTGGCAAGGGCGGCAGATCATCAACGGCTACTCCATAGAGGGCTTCTGGGCCCAAGGTAACGGCGGACAGGTCATTTTCGTCTGCCCGACATTGGACGCTGTGGCAGTTTTTACCGGAGGTAATTACAACTCCATCCTCGAATTCCAGTTCATGGGAATGCTCATTAACCATCTCCTTCCGGCCATGCTGCCGTCGGGACCAGAGAAAAGATTCATCGTTCCGGACAAAAAAATAATGACGACAGCAGCGGGAAAGTATCGGTGTAATAAACTGCTCCTGGAACTGTTCCCGCAGGCAAAAGGATTGGCCGGCCGGCTGGCCGGACAAAAAATTCGCTTTCTTTTTGAAGCCGACAACCGGTTTTTCATACCCAATCCGATATTCGGCAACATGAGCGGCAAGATATTGAGAGACACCCATGGCAAACCGACCGGGTTGCTCATAAATGCCGTTTTTTCCCAGTTGCGTTTCGAAAAATCGGAGTGAATTCGTCCCACCAGGATTTATCACCCGTTCCATTGGAAATCTTGAAACAATGAAGATGCACGGTAGTGTATCACAGAACAAAATCATCATCCCAAGGCCTGAGCCCCTTTACTGCTGACACAGGGGGGATGCATTACCGAACCAATCTTTCTCTAAAATACAAAGGGAAGAGCGGCTATGACATCTACGCCGATGGTATGATGGAGATAGACGACACGGTGGGTGAGCTGCTGGACTTAGCCGATGAACTCGGCATTGCAGCTAACACCCTCGTCATGTTTTCTGCCGATAAAAGCGCGGCTTCAATCAGCGGGATAGTAGATGGGACGTAAAGCGGGCGGTTTGAACAGCGACGTCACCATGAGGGGTTACCAGCGGTAGTGGCGGCGGTAGCGGGCTCCTCGCATCGCGCCATATCACGTCTATTACGGCATCGTTCAGACGGTCCGGGTGCTCGCTGTAAATGGCGTCGATCCGATTCATGATTTGGGTAAGTGACATGTCCCCTAGTCCTTAAAACCGGGGCCGGTGCTTACAAGTCTCTGCCAGGCTAGCTTCCTTATTTGGATCGCAATTCCCCGCGGGTGAAGGAAAAGAAGATGCCAACAGTGCACAGAGCGAAGAAGATCAAAAAGGCCACCTGGACACTCTTGAGAAAAGATTGGTAGTTGGCGGGAGCGATCTGTTCCCGGCCGATGAAAACCGAAAAGACGACCATGGCGATGGCCATACTGGTCATCTGGCCCAGCAGCCGCATGGTGGCCACCGTTCCCGAGGCGATGCCGAAAAACCGTTTGTCCACCGAGCCCATGATGGCGTTCATGTTGGGCGAAGAGAACAGGGCGAAGCCGAATCCGAGCATCACCAGAGTGGCGATAACGCAGGCGATTGGCGTTGCGGTCCCGAGAAATGAAAGCAGAAGCAGGCCCAAGGCGGTGAGGGCCATGCCGGACGAAGCAATCAGCCGTGGCTCGATCCGGTCCGACAGCCGTCCTGCCAGGGGAGAAAAAATGGCCATAACCAGCGGCTGGGCAACCAGGATGCTGCCGGCCGTCCGGGGGTCGAGCCCCTTGATGTACTGCAGGTAAAGGCTGAGCAGAAAGGTGAGCGCAAAGGTGGCCGCATAGTTGATCAACGCCGCCAGGCTGGAAAAGGCAAACAGCCTGTTGCCGCTGAACAGGCGCACGTCGAAAACCGGGTCTCGCACGTGAAGCTCGAAGCGCACAAAAAGGGCCAGTGCAAGGGCACCCGTAACAATAAAATACACGGCCATCAGCCGCGGCAGCCGGGAAGTGCCATAGACCAGCAGAAACACGCCGGCGGCATACAGAAGGCTGCCGGTCATATCGAACTTCTGTCCCCGCGCATCGGCCCATTCGCCTTCCAGGTACCTGAGGGTAACCCAAACCGATGCCACTCCGAATGGGACCACAACGCCGAAAATGCTGCGCCAGCCCAGATACTGGGTCAGGAAGCCGCCGGCAAAAGGCCCCACGGACAAACCGATATACACGGCGGCCACATAGACCCCGATGGCGCGGCCGCGCTTGTGGGGGGGAAACACGGACGTCAGAATCGCCATGCCGGTGGTCACGAACATGGCCGCCCCCAGTCCCTGAAAAACGCGCACGGCGATGAGCATCGGCATGGAGTTGGTAAACGCGCCCATCAGCGACGCCAGGGTGTACACCGCCAGCCCCCACGTGAATACCTTTTTGCGGCCATAGATATCACCGATCTTCCCCATGGGAATCAGAAAAATGGTGATCGCCAGCAGCAAGGCGGTCGCCACCCAGCTCAGCGCCACCGCATCGGCGGAAAACTCTTTTTGAATGGCCGGCAGGGCCACGTTGACCGATGAGATGATAAACGGCCCCATGAAGGAAGACAGCGTGGCAACGAAAAGGGCCGATTTTTCCCGGGTTTCAGCATCAGCCAAGATGTACATCCCCGTTCACAGGCGCAAGCGGTTGAGATCAATGATTTTCAAGTCGGCGATAACCTGGCAGCGTCCGACAATTGGACTGCGGGCAAAGATTGCCCTGAATGGTTGCTGCTGGAGTCTTGACAGTTATTTCGTATAAAGATATACTTTTATATCATTTGGTCTAGCAAAATGTCCAAACTTCCATTTTCGCAGGGCGGAAAAGCGTGGAACGCGACAACACCATCGCCTATTATTATCAGGTGGCTGAAACCTTGAAGGGCCGCATCGAAGCCCGGGAGTACCCGCCCGGCGACCTGCTGCCGTCCGAAAAAGACCTGTCGGCCGAATTCGGGGTCAGCAACATCACCATCCGCAGGGCCATGTCCCTGCTGGTGGAACAGGGACTGGTGGTGCGCCGGCGCGGTGTGGGCACGCGTGTACTGGAAACCGACGACCAGCGCATCCCCCTGAAGATTACGGGCAACTTCGGGGACTGGGTGGACTCGGCCCTCAGCCGACGGCAGAAGCTGACCATAGAGGTTCTGGAGATGGGCCTGGTCCCCTGCCCCCACCCGGTGGCCACGGCCCTGGGAAGGGCCCCGGGCAGCGACATCTGGCGGCTCAAGCGCATCCGCAAGTTAAAACGCGAACCCATATCCTATTACATCAACTACGCTCCTCCGGAACTGATGAAACTCGTCCGCAGCGCCGATTTCAAGAAGAAGAATTTCATCGAGGTCTTCCAGCACAAAAGCGGCATTGTCATCGACCGGATCGAACAGCACGTGGAGGCCACCACGGCCGACATGGACGTGGCCGCCGTGCTGGCCATCGACTTCGGCGCCCCCCTCTTTTTCATCACCAACATCTACTCGCCCGCCGCCGGCGGCCCGGTGGAGGTCACCCACATGTTCTTCCGCGGCGACCGCTACATCTACCGTAATATTACTTCCCTCTCCGATCCTGCCTGACGCTATCCCGACATCCAGCGGGGCAACACCAGCACCAGCTGCGGAAACAGCACCAGCAGGGCGATCACCGCGATGATGGGCACCAGGAAAGGCAGTATGGCCCGCACCACCTTTTCAAAGGGCATCTTGGTGATGCCCACCAGCACGTAGAGCACGTTGCCGAAAGGCGGCGTGATCACGCCCACCGAACGGGAGATGACCATCAGCACGCCGAAGAAGAGCGGATCGATGCCCAGCATCTTGATCATGGGTACCATGACGGGGGTAAAAATGAGCACCGACTCGATGACCGACATGAAGCATCCCACCACCAGGAAAAAGAAGGTGATGATGAACAGCAGCACGGTGGAATTGGTGGACACCTGCATGATCATTTCGGCCAGGGTCAGCGGGATCTGGATGCGCACCAGCAGCCAGCCGTACAGCACGGCGATGGAGATGATGAACAGCACGATGGCGGTGAATTCGATAGTGGTGTAGAAAACTTCCAGCAGGTCCTTCCAGGTGATGTCGCGGTAGACCGCCATGCCCAGCACCATGGCGTAGGCGCTGGCCACCACACCGGACTCGGTGGGGGTGAATATGCCCGACCAGATGCCGCCCACAATGATCACCGGCGTCATCAGGGAGAGTAACGCTCGTCGGGAAAGCCGCAAGACTTCCCTCACGGGCGGCCGCGGCTGAATGGGCATCTGCACCCGGAACGACAGCAGCCAGGTCATCAGCATCAGGCTGCCGCCCAGCAGGATGCCGGGAATCACCCCGGCGATGAAGAGGGCCCCCACGCTGACATCCCCCAGCCATCCGTAGATCACCATGGCCACGCTGGGCGGAATGATGGGCCCGATGACCGAGGAGGCCCCGGTGATACCGGTGCTGTAAGCGAGCGGATAACCCTGCTCCTTCATGGCACGGATCTCCAGGGTGCCCAGACCGGCCGCATCGGCCACGGCGGTGCCCGACATGCCGGCAAAGATCATGCTGGCCAGTACGTTGACGTGTCCCAGCCCGCCCCGCAGGTGGCCCACCAGGGCGTTGGCGAAATCGAAAATGCGCGGCGTCACACTGCCCTTGTTCATCACATTGGCCGCCAGGATGAAGAAGGGGATTGCCAGGATGGGAAAGCTGTTGACCCCGTGCATCATCTTGAGGGGAAAGAGCGTCAGGGGGATGCTGGCAAAGTCATTTTCCATCCACAGCACCGCCATGCAGGTCAGCCCGATGGAGACGCTGACAGGCACCCCGATGATGAAAAAGACGACCAGCAGGCCGATGAACAGCACCAGCATCTCCATGGATCAGCGCTCCTCCACGGCGGCGGGCCGTTGCCCGGATAGAGCGCGCGCCGTGTTGACAAAATTGGCCACCTGGAAGATGACCATGCCGGTGATACCCAGAAATAGCCCCAGGTAAAAGTAGCTGATGCTGATTTCAAGGGCCGTGGTCTTGGAAGGGTAGCTGATTTTCATGATGTACAGCGTGCCGACCCACACGCACCCCAGGAAAACCAGGCTGAGGATGTCGACCGCCAGGTGCAGCAGTGCGGCACTGCGGCGGCCCAGGCGGTCAAGGACCACGTTGATGACGATGTGGGCGCCGCGGCGCCAGGCCGCGGCCGACCCCAGGAACACGCTCCAGACGCACATCAGCCGGGAGGCCTCCTCGGCCCAGGTGGTCGGCAGGTTCAGCAGGTTGCGGCTGACCACCTCGATGAGAATGCAGACCATCATGGCGCTGAAGCACACCAGCGCCCCGATATCGTAAAACCGCAGCAGTACTTTCACATGCTTATTTCACCTTGGCGGCCTTCTCCACCTCTTCGGCCACGCCCGGCGCCAGCTTGCTGGCCGCCCGCTTGATGGCCGGCATGGCGGCTTTGCGGATGGCGGCCCGATCGGGTTCCACGAAGATCATGCCGTGCTTCTTCAGCTCGGCGGCGTAGAACTCATCCTTTTCGTCTTCCACCTGGGAACCGTAGTTGCGCGCCTCGGTGACGGCGTCGCGGATGATCTTCTGGTCCGCGGGGCCCAGCTTGTCGAACCACACCTTGCTGGCCACCCAGTGCCAGGGAAAGTAAACGTGGTTGGTCAGGATAATGTACTTCTGCACTTCCCAGAGCTTGCGCGAATACGGGGAGACCAGGGAGTTTTCATGGGCTTCCACCTGCCCGGTCTTCATGGCCAGGTAAATCTGGGGGGCCGGGATAACGGTGGGCAGGGCACCCAGCTGCTTCCAGACATCCACCCAGATGGGGATGGCCGGCAGCCGCATTTTGAGGCCCTTGATGTCCGCCGGCTCCACGATCTTGCGGTTGGCGGTCATCTGGCGCGGGGCGCGCTTCTGGGGGCCGAAGTCGATGACGCCGCCCTTCTGGGCCGCCAGCTCCCGGATCTTGTCGCCCATGGGTCCCTGCAGGTAAGCCACGATGCTCTCCCACGAGGGCATGTAGAAGGGTATGGTGATGGGGTCGTACTCCTTGGCGAACATGGTGCGGAAGATGCCGCCCGTCAGGGCCATCTGGGTCTGCCCGATCTTCATCAGTTCCAGTACGGCCTTTTCCTTGCCCAGCTGGCCGCTCATGAAGATCTTGACCTGCATACGTCCGTTGGACTTCTTCTCGACGATCTCCTTGAACTTCTTGATGGCGGCCTCTTCGGAGCCGCCCGGTTTCATGGTGCAGTTGACATCGATGTTGATGTTCGCTGCCGACAGCTGGCCGGCGGCCAGGAACAGGGCCAGCACAGCCACAAAAACCAACACAATCTTCTTTTTCATGGAATCCTCCTCCTTTTGCGGTTAGTGTGTATTGTTAGTATGTTACTCCTGCAAGGCGAATCTTTCAAAAACCTCGGGTAATGGATTGCCATAGGCGTTTCGGTGGAGCGGCATCGGGCATCCGGGGAGGAAGCCTTCCAGCCGTTTCATATAACCCCCTTGCGCCTCAGCGTGTCGATCTCTGCGGGTTCGAAACCGGCCTCGGCCAGCACCTCGTCGGTGTGCTCTCCGATCCGGGGGGACGGCCGGCGCAAGCGGGCCGGTGTCTCGGTCATCTTGACTGCAAAACCCGGCATTTTGACCCTGCCCGAGGGCTGGTCCGACGTCAGCACCATCTGCTGGTGCCGCACCTGGGGATCGGAAAAGACCTCCCGCAGGTTGTTGATGGGGCCGCAGGGCACGCCCTCGCGGTTGAGCAGTTCGATCCACTCCGCCCGCGTGCGCACGGCGATGCGGTCCGCCACGATGCGGTTGATAGCTTTGCGGTGGCGCAGTCGGTCCCGGTTGGTGGCAAAACGCGGATCCTGGCGCACGTCCTCCATGTCCAGTGCGCGGCACAGGTTCAGCCAGTTTTTCTCCGTGCTGGGAGCGATGGCCAGGGGGCCGTCCGAAGCGTGGAAAACGCCGTAAGGGGCCACCACCATGTGATCGTTGCCGGTGCGCGGGGGCAGCTCACCGGTGGCGAAATAGGCGCCCGAGGCAAAGGTGAACATGCTGATGAGGCTGTCCACCATGGCCACCTGGACCTCTTCGCCACGGCCGTCCCGCCCCCGTCGGTGCAGTGCCGCCAGAATGCCGAAAGCGGCGTACAGGCCCGCGATGGTGTCGGAGATGGGGATGCCCACCCGCAGGGGGTCCATGTCCGCGCTGCCGTTCAGGCTCATGAATCCGGAAACCGCCTGGGCGATGAAGTCAAAGGCCGGCCGGCGGCTGTAAGGTCCGCTCTTGCCGAAGCCGGACACGGCGGCGTAGATGAGCTGCGGGTTGATTGCCTGCAGGGCTTCGCGGCCCAGCCCCATGCGCTCCATGACGCCGGGGCGGTAATTTTCCACCAGCACGTCCGCCCGGGAGGCCAGGCGCCGGATGACGGTCTTGCCCTCGTCCGCCCTCAGATCCAACGCGATGCTGCGCTTGTTGCGGTTGATGTTGACGAAAAAGGGATTTTCCCCTTCTCCCGTGATGCCGGCCACCCGCGCCGGATCCCCCTGGGGCGTTTCCACCTTGATGACTTCGGCCCCGAAGTCGGCCAGCAGCATGGTGCAGAAAGGTCCCGCCAGTACGCGGGTCATGTCCAGGACTCTTATTCCGGAAAGCGGCATCGCCACCTCGTTGTTGTCACAGGTGTCAGCTGTCAGGTTTCGTCACGGGGCCGTCCGCCCACCCCGCAGATGCGGGCCGCCAGGCGCGGATCGCGCGGGCCGCTTTTCATGACCTGGCCGGGCAGGGTAAATCCCAGGATTTTCTCCAGCCGATGGGCGGCGGCGATGAGTTTTTCAAGATCCACGCCCGTGGCCACGCCCATCTCTTCCAGCATGAACACCACATCGGCAGTGGCCAGGTTGCCGGCCGCCCGGGGCACGTAAGGGCAACCGCCGATGCCCCCCAGGGCCGTGTCGAAGCAGGCGGCCCCGGCCTGCAGCGCGGCCAGCAGGTTGGCCATGGCCACACCGCGGTTGTTGTGAAAGTGCAGGACCAGGCGGGTATCCGGAAAACGCTCGCGGAAGGCCATCACGCGCCTTTCGACCCGCGTGGGCCCGGCCATGCCGGTGGTGTCGGCCAGGATGACGGCGTGCGCGCCGCGGCGCACATATTCGCCCACGATGCGGAAAACATCGGATTCGGGCACGTCTCCCTGAAACGGGCAGCCGAAGGAGACGGCCACCGATCCGATGACGCGCACGCCGGCGGTCAGGGCGGTTTCGAAGACGTCATCCAGGCCGGCCAGAGACTCGTCGACGCTGCGCCGGACGTTCTCGCGGTTGTGGGCCTCGCTGGCCGAAATCACCACTACGATCTCGTCGGCGCCGGCGGCCACGGCATCCTGCGCTCCCCGGACATTGGGCACCAGGGCGGCATAGACAGCCTCGCCCCGGGGAACGCCCGCCATCACGGCGGCGGCATCCCGCAGCTGGGGAATCGCCTTGGGGCTGACAAAGGAGGTGGCCTCCACCTGGCGAATCCCCGCGGCCACCACGGCATCGATGATCTCCAGTTTCTGTTCGGTGGGAACGCAGCGGTCCAGGGACTGCAGCCCGTCCCGCAGCGCCACCTCCCGCAGCATTACTTCATCCGGCAGATTCATAACGGTCCTTTTATGTCACCGGCAGGAAAAAGCTTCCCCCGCCATCGATCAGCGCGCCACAGGGACGGGGCCCCGCCGGATTCGGGCTACTCCGCGATCCACTTCTTCTTTAACTTGGCGAACTCGCCCTTGACCTTCATCTGGTGGACAAACAGGTTCATCCAGTTCAGGAAAGGCTGGTCGTCGCGTGGCACCATGTAGCCGAAATCGTCGCGGGTGAAGGGATTGTCCGGTGACACGGCGTAGAGCTTGTCGTTGTGGGCGGCCACCAGCATGGCCTCCACGTTGTCAGTGATCATGACGTCCACCTCGCCGGCGGCGATCTTGGCGGGAATGTCCAGGTTTTTAGGGACAACCACGATCTGGGCATTTTTGATGTGGGCCTTGACGAATTTTTCGTTGGTGCCACCGGGATTGACAGCCACCTTGACGCCCTGGCGGTCGATGTCGGCCAGCGTCTTGAACTTGTCTTTATCGGCCTTGCGGATCAGCGGCGATTTGCCCACGTTGATGTAGGGAGCGGTGAGCCCTACTTTCTTCTGCCGCGACAGGTTGCGGGTGATGCCGCACATGGCCACGTCGTACTTGCCCTCCAGAATCCCCTGGACCAGGGTCTTCCAGGTGGTCTTGACGAAGCGTACCTCGACCCCCATGGCCTGCCCCAGTTTTTTAGCCACGTCGATGTCGTGGCCCTCGTATTTGCCGGTATCGGGATTCAGAAAGCTGAAGGGCTTGTAGTCGCCGGTGGTCCCCACCAGGATATGACCCCGCTCCGCGATGGTGTCCAGCAGCGAGGTCTGGGCCGCCGGCAGGGCCGACGGCAGCACCAGCGAAAAGATGACTAACGTAAGGATGACGATGCCGAGTCTGTTTGAACGTTTCATGGGATCCCTCCTTTTTACGGTAAGCAATCAACGCGGGCAAAGCCCGCACCCCCCTAAACATTTGTGCCTCTGTTTCTTGCCCTTACCCTTCGGGCCTCTATGCCTTTGTACCCCGCTATTACCCCTTTGTGCCTCTGTGCCTTTGCCCCTCTGTGCCTTGCCCTTACCCTTTGTGCCCCTCTGTGCCTTGCCCTTACAGCGCCGCCAGGTGGGCCGCCACGCGGTCCCCCACCTCGGTGGTGCCCATGCCCATGCGGCCGGCGTTCATGCTCTCGAGGTCCTTTTCGATGGTCCGCATGACGGCCCGCTCGACCATGTCGGCGGCTTCAGCCTGGCCCAGGTGGCTGAGCATCATCTGGCCGGCCATGATGGCCGCCAGGGGGTTGATCACGTTCTTGCCAGTGTACTTGGGCGCCGAGCCGCCGATGGGCTCGAACATGGCTGTGCCCTCGGGGTTGATATTGCCGCCGGCGGCGATGCCCATGCCGCCCTGGATCATGGCCCCCAAGTCGGTGATGATATCGCCGAACATGTTGTCCGTCACGATGACGTCGAACCACTCGGGGTTTTTCACCATCCACATGCAGATGGCGTCCACGTGGGCGTAGTCGGTCTCCACCTCGGGGTATTCGGCGGCCAACTCTTTGAAGGTGCGCTCCCACAGGTCGAAGGCAAAGGTCAGCACGTTGGTCTTGCCGCACAGGGTCAGTTTCCGGCGGGAACGCTTGCGGCAGTGCTCGAAGGCAAACCGCAGGCAGCGCTCGACGCCCTTGCGCGTGTTGATGGACTCCTGCACGGCGATCTCGTCGGCGGTGCCCTTTTTCAAAAAGCCGCCGGCCCCGGCATAGAGCCCCTCGGTGTTTTCGCGTACCACGTCGAAATCGATCTCGGCCGGCCCCTTGTCTTTCAGGGGGGTGTCGACGCCGGCATACAGCTTGATGGGCCGCAGGTTGATGTAGAGGTCCAGCGAAAACCGCAGTTTCAGCAGGATGCCCTTTTCCAGCACGCCCGGCCTGACGTCCGGATGTCCGATGGCGCCCAGGTAGATGGCGTCCAGCGGCCGCATCTCCTCCACGGCCGAGTCCGGCAGGGTTTCGCCGGTCTTGAGGTAGCGCTCTCCGCCGAAATCGTAGTGCACCAGTTCATAGGCAAAGCCGGCCTTATCGGCGGCTGCTTCGAGGACTTTCAGTCCTTCGGCGATCACTTCCGGACCGGTTCCGTCGCCGGGTATAACGCCGATTTTATAGTTCTGCTTCATGGATGGCTCCTTTCGGCCCCGCTGTTTCGTCGTGGTGGGTACTGTATACAATATAAAAGTATACTAATATACTGTTTTGGGAGTTGTCAAGCCGCGCCCCGAAAACCC
>CAYUAQ010000133.1:0-11384 GCA_964442705.1 uncultured Desulfobacteraceae bacterium | reverse complement strand
CACGGTGCTGGCCATGGGACAGGTCATGGTGAAAGACGGCGACGTGGTCGTCTACGGCACGTTTGAAAAATTCGCCTAGGAAAAACCGTTCCCGTCGCAGAAAATCGATCCGCCGGGGCCAGCGCGCTTTTGGCCCCGGCACCTGCTTCACCTCTCGGCGGTCCGGGCGGGCCGGTAGCTGAGATCCTTCAAACGCTGCAGCCGCTCCCCGGCCGCGGTGAGGGTGCTTTCGTTCTTGGCGAAATGAAACCGCACCAGATGGTTGACAGGCTCCCTGAAAAAACTGGAGCCCGGAACGCCCGAAACACCTACTTCGCAGGCCAGCCAGCGGGAAAAATGCATGTCGTCTTGCACCCCCAGGTGTGAAAAATCCACCAGGACGTAGTAAGCGCCCTGGGGTTCGGAATAGTGCAGCCCGGCCTCTTTTAGATATCCCAGGAAGAGGTCCCGCCGGCGCGTGTAATCCGCCGTGAGGGCATCATAGTATTGCCGGGGGAAATCCAGGGCCACGGCCGCGGCCTCCTGGAGGGGGGCGGGTGCGCCCACCGTCAGAAAATCGTGCACTTTCTTGGCATCGTCGATGATATCCCCGGGGGCGATGATGTACCCCAGGCGCCAGCCGGTGATGGAATAGGTCTTCGAAAGCGAGCCGCAGGAAAGGGTGCGCTCGAACATCCCCGGCAGGGTAGCCATGTAGGTGTGCTGGTGGGGAGCGAAAACGATGTGCTCGTAAACCTCGTCGGTGATGACGAAAGCGTCGTATTCCCCGGCCAGCTCGGCAATCATCTCCAGTTCCCGGCGGGTGAAGACCTTGCCCGTGGGGTTGGAAGGATTGCATAGGATCAGAGCCTTTACGTTCTGCTCGAAGGCCCGGCGCAGCTCGTCGGGATCGAAGGTGAAATCCGGCGGCCGCAGGGGCACGTATAGGGGAACTGCGCCCGACAGGAGGGTGTCGGCTCCGTAATTCTCGTAGAAGGGGGAAAAAACGATGACCTTGTCGCCCGGATTACAGACGGTCAGCATGGCAGTCATCATGGCCTCGGTGCTGCCGCAGGTGACCACGAAGTTTCGGTCGGGGTCCAGGTCCAGCCCCATCCAGTGGCGCTGCTTGCGGGCCAGGGCCCGGCGGAAGCGCGGCGATCCCCAGGTGATGGCGTACTGGTGGTAGCCGTCGTCGAGGGCCTGCCGGGCCGCGGCCACCAGTTCTTCCGGTGGCTGGAAATCCGGAAACCCCTGGGACAGGTTGATGCAGTCGCACTGATTGGAAATCCGCGTCATTTCGCGGATCACAGATTCGGTAAACAGCTTCACTCTGGCGGAAGTAGCGGGCATGGCGATGGTCTCCGATTGTCATCCGTGTTGTAAATCATTTGCACAAGGGGTCGGCCAATGCTGTCTTGGCGGCAGTCCCCTGAAAATTTGTCCTCCTCGATCCAGTACACCCAGCGCTGCTCCCGGCCACTTTCAATGGACAGGCTTGTAATCCCGGGCCAGCCAGGCGAAGCAGCCGGTCAGGGCGGCGGTCACAAATGCCGTGGTCGTAAAAGCGGATTTGAAGTCAACCGCCTGGATGACCGATCCCATGACGCCCGAGCTGATCATCATTCCGAAATAGATGCCGGTGTTGTACCCTCCCATGGCCATTCCCCGCATGAAGGGCGGCACGCACTCGGCGATCAGAGCGCCCACCGAGGTAAAGGCCAGGCCCATGCTGGTTCCCAGTGCCGCGGCGGCGACCATGAAATCCATCATGCTCTGGGCGATACCGAAACCGAAAATGCTCAACGCCGTGCACAGGCCGCCGGCAACAACAAAGCGGTTGCGGCGGCCGGCCCGATCGCTGAAATAGCCCATGGGTATCCGCGAGAGCGCGTTGCACAGCGCCTGCACCAGAAAGATTATCCCGATCTGACGCACGTTCAGGCCGCGGTCTTTGGCCAGCAGGGGCACAAAGGTGAAAAACAGCCCCGAACTGAAGGCACCGCCCAGGGTAACCAGCAGGCAGCCGGTGTAAGCGTGATTCTGCCACAGGAGCCGAAAACGGCCCTGCCCACCCGACTCCAGCCCACCGGTAGAATTCACCGGGGTGGCCGGCAGCAGAAAGATCAGCACGGCCAACGTGACCAGCAGGCACACCGCAGAAAGCACAAAAACCGGCTTGAACCCCATCTGCTGCGCCAGCATTCCGCCCGTTGCCGGCCCCACACTCATACCGGCAAAAAGCGCTGTGGTGTACCACCCGTAGGAGCGCCCCAGGTGGGTGCCGGGCGAGATTTCCGCCAGATACGACATCATGGTCGGTCCGAAGGCCGCCATGCCGAAGCCCAGCAGCAAGTATATCGCCATCAGCTCCACGCCGGTCCGGCCTACACACAGCAGCAGCGTAGCCCCGGACAACAGGAGCAGACCGGCAGCGGCCACTGGCTTGCGGCCTTTGCGGTCCGAAAGCATGCCCAGCGGAAAGGAAAACAGCCCGGCGAAGAAAAAATAGGCGGCGCTGATCAGCCCGATGACCACCGTGCTGATGCCCAGTGAATGCGCATAGAGCGGCACCAGGGGAAACCGCATGGACGCGCTCAAGTAGCAGCCGAAGACCACCAGGCAGCACAGCATCAGCGGGCGCAGGTAGCCGGCAGCGCCTTTACCAGCCGTCTTCGTCATGGGTCCATGAAAGTCTGCCCCCCAGATCCCAGGCAGCCAGATTGACTTCTGTTTGGTCGGCGGGCAGTATTTTAGCGATCACCTTTTCAAAGTCCCTGCGGCCGGCGGGAAGACCGCTCAGTACCACCAGCGCCGCGATCGTCATGATGTTGCCCAGAATCGGGTTCCCCACTTTGAGGGCCTCGTCGGTGGCATCCAGAAACCACGCTTCCGCAACGCGTTGGAAACCAGGTGGCATCATCGGCCGCCGGCTCATCGTCCCGCGCCAGGCATTTCTCCACGGCGCGGATGATGTTCTCGTAACCGGTGCAGCGGCACAGGTTGCCGGCGTGCCCCCTGCGGATCTCGTCGCGGGAAACGGTCCTGCCGCGGTGGGTTTCCACGAAGGCGGTGGAGGCCATAATCAGGCCCGGTGTGCAGAAACCGCACTGCACGGCCCCGGCGTCGACGTAAGCCTGCTGCACCGCGGACAATTCACCGTCCCGGACTTCTCCCTCGGCAGTGCGGACGGCCTTGCCGTCGGCCCAGACGGCCAGGTAGATGCAGCTGTCTACGGCGCGGTCGTCCACCAGCACGGTGCAGGCACCACACTCCCCCACCCCGCAGCCTTCCTTGACGCTGGTCAGCCCCAGGTCCCGCAGGAGGTCCAGCAGGGACTGCCGTATATCCACGCGCAGTGAATAGGCACGGCCGTTGATGGTGCAGGAAATGGTCTCGTCCATCAGCATTTTCCTCCGGCTCTCTCAGCCGCCCGCCGAACCATCCGTCCGGCCAGGGTGCGGATGATGTGCAGACGAAACTCCCGGTGGGCCCGCCAGGAAGTTCTGGGCTGGACATCCTTTTCCACGGCGGCGGCCACGGCCTTGAGAGTGTCTTTGGTGAGTGGTCGGCCGGCGGCGGCTTTTTCGGCCTGCGGACAGCGGACGGGCGTGGGAGCCGCCACCGTAAAGGCCAGCCGCAGGTCGTCGATGACATCGGCCTTCAGCCGCACCGCCGCCGCGCAGCCGATGGTGGCGATGTCCATGGCCGCGCGCATGGCGTACTTGAAGTAAACCGCGCCGAACCCGCGATAGTCCCCGGGACGAATGTGAAAGGCCACCAGCACCTCGTCGCGGGCCAGTGCCACCTGCCCCGGTCCGCGGTAAAACCCCTCTAAGGGTGTTTGACGCCGGCCGGCGGGTCCCTGTATTTCCAGGTGTGCGGTGTGCACCAGCAGGGCGCCGGCGCTGTCGGCGCTGACCGCGCCGTTGCAGATGTTGCCGCCGATGGTGGCTTGGTTGCGCAACTGGGGACCGCCGGCAGTGCCCACGGCCTCGGCGACAACCGGCACGTGCCGCTCGATGATGCCGGATGCCATGATCTGGCTGAAGGTGGCCAGGGCGCCGATGCGCACCGTGCCGTCATCGGCCAGGGAGATGCCCTTAAGCTCCGACAGACCGTTTATGTCCACCAGGCGGCCATAGTCCCGGCGGCCTTCGCGCAGGCGAACGAGCACATCGGTGCCGCCGGCGATGAGCCGCGAGCGGGGATCGGCGGTCAGCAACCGAATGGCCGCTTCCACACTGTCGGCTTTTTCATAACGTTCGATGGCAAACATGCGCCCTCTCCCGTGATGCGTTCAAATCAGGCCCGCCCCGACAAAGTACTTATAGAGCACTTTGGGAGTCATGGGAATCTCGTCGACCTTGACGCCCGTCGCATCCCAGACGGCGTTGCGGATGGCGGGCGCCGGTGTGATGACGGGCGGCTCTCCCAGGGACTTGTTGCCGTAACCGCCGGTGGGCTCCCGGGTCTGGACGAAATCGCACCCCAGGTCGGGAATGTCAAGGAAGGTCGGCATCTTGTAATCCAGCAGGTTGCCGTTGAAGATGCGGCCGCTGGCTTCGTCGATGAGCAGTTCTTCGTAAAGGGCCATACCGATGCCCATGGCCAGCCCGCCGTGGACCTGCCCCTCTGCCATGAGGGGGTTGATGATCACCCCGGAGTCGTGAACGTTGAAGATCTCGCGGATGGTCACCCGGCACAGGGGGATGTCCACCTCCAGGTCCACGAAAGTACAGCCGAAGGAGGCCGGGTTGGTCTGGGTCTTGCGTGACGCCTCGGCGGTCAGCTGACCGCCGCGCTGCTTGTGGTAGTATGTGTCCAGCGCCAGGTCGGCCAGTGACATAAGTGGTTTTTGCGGCGATCCGTTAAACACCACCCGGCCGGCACGCAGACCCAGGTTCCCCGGCGCCTGTCCGGTCATCAGGGCGGCGTGTGCCAGGATCTTCTCCTTCAGCTTTTGTGCCGCTTGTTTGACGGCGGGCGCCACCATGTAGGTCTGGCGGGAAGCGTAGGCCCCGGTGTCGAAGGGGCTGACATCGGTGTCCTGGAAGCTCACCACGTGGACCTCATCACAGTCCAGCCCGAGGGTCTCGGCCGCCATCTGGGCAAAGGCGGTGTCCGCGCCCTGGCCGATTTCGGTGGCGCCCACCTGCAGGTGCACCGTGCCGTCCTGGTTGAGGATCAGACGGGCGCCGGCGATTTCAACGCAGGACGGATAGGTGCCGGTGCCATAGCTGAAGCAGGCCACGCCCAGTCCCCGGCGCATATCGCCGTCCTGGTGGCGGTAGGCCCTGCGGCGGGCATCCCAATCGATGCGTTGGCGGCCCTTTTCCAGGCATGCTACCAAGCCGCAGCTCAGCAGTTCCTGGCCGTCCAGGGGATTCATGTCTCCTACCCGGGCCACGTTTTTGATGCGAAACTCGAGAGGGTCCATACCGATGGCGCGGGCCGCTTCCTCCACCAGGCACTCGATGCCGAAGATCACCTGGGGAGACCCGTAGGCCCGCATGGCGCCGGCGGACGGTACGTTGGCGTAGTGGGTGGTGGCCTGGAAACGGATGACGCTGCGCGGGTACAGGTTGCAGGACTTGGAACAAGCCGCGCCCAGGATGGCATGTCCGTGGGAAGCGTAAGCGCCGGTGTTGGAAAAGATCTCCACGTCCAGCGCCTTGAGCACGCCTTTTCGGGTGGCCGCGGCCCGTCCTTGCATGACGGTGCCGTGGCGGGTGCGGGTGGACGTGAAGCCCTCCTCGCGGGTGAGATCGATTTTGACCGGCACGCCGCCCAGCTTCATGGTCAGAAAGGCCACCATGGGCTCGACGATGACGTCCTGCTTGTTGCCGAAGCCGCCGCCGATATGCGGCTTGATCACCTGCACGCGACTCCAGGGGACGCCCAGGGCCTCGGCCACGATGCGGCGCACGATGTGGGGGATCTGGGTGGAAGTCACCACCACGATGTGCGCCATGTCGTCCATGTAAGCGTAGGCGACGTGATTCTCCAGGTGGCAGTGCTGAACCACCGGGGTGCGGTAGCGGGCCCGGACGATCTCGTCGGACTGCGCCAGGGCCTCCTCCAGTCGGCCGCCCACCTTGAAGCGGTGAGACTTTACCCGGTTGCCCCCGGGGTGGATGGCCGGTGCGCCCTGGGCCAAGGCGGCTTCGGCGGTCACCACGGCGGGCAGTTGCTCGTATTCGACGTGCACCAGGGAAACCGCCTGCTCGGCGGTCAGGCGGTCCCGGGCCACGACCACGGCCACCTCGTCGCCCTGGTAGCGGACATGGCCGGTCAGCAGGCGGCGGTCGGCCACGTCGGCATGATCGGGGTCCAGGGCATAGGGGTGACCGGCGGTGGCAAAGGGCCTGTCCGGGATATCTTCGAAGGTGAAGACGGCCTCCACACCGGGCAGGCGGCGCGCAGCGGCGGTGTCGATGCCGATCACGCGCGCGTGGGCCATGGGGCTGCGCACGTACTTGGCCCAGCGCATACCGGCTAGCTCCAGGTCGGCGGTGTAACGCGCCCGACCGGTGACCTTGGCGGCGGCATCCTTGCGCGTCACGGATTTCCCTACGGCCATGGCAATGATCTCCTCAGCCTCTCACTTAAAACTGCAAACCGCCAACGCTCCGCAAAGCGGATGGCTTTCAAACAGGCGGTAGAAAACCACCATTTCCACCGCCCTCCGCAGGTCTTTGCGGCTCACCCCGTTTTTTAAGACCACCCGCGAGGCCTCCAGGCTGTGGGACGAAAGAACCGTCCGCACCTCTTCGTCTTCGTAAATGAATCCGTTCGGCGCCGCCGTCAGCACGGCGCTTTTTCCGTCCAGGCGGGCCTCCAGGCAACCGGCGCGGGGAAAGTAAAAGCCCTCGCCGCAGGCCTCGAAACTCTGTTGCGACAGGTGCAGCTTGAATTTGTCGCGGTAGGGGGCCCCGCTGGTGGGACAGAAGGTATCACAGTTGCCGCACTGATTGCAAAAATCGGCGATGTTGACGATCTGAAAAGGCTGCGTCAAAGATTTCCGGGACCGGGTTTCCACGCGCACGGCGCCACCGTGGGAAACCGCTTCCTGCACGGGGTAGTGGAGGCGCTCTGCGGCCAGCGCCAGGTTGGCCCGGTTGGGACACACGGAGACGCATACATTGCAGGCCAGGTCGCACTGCAGGCAGCGCCGGGCCTCGCGGCGGGCATCGGCCTCGGCCAGGGTGCGGATGTAAAGGCTAAAATGCAGGCGTTTCTCCGGCGCCAGACACGGCACTTCAGGTCCGAAAACGCGCCGGGCCAGGCGCCTGCGCAAAGCAGACAGGTCGGAACGGCGGTCGTCGGCCGGCGCCAGGCGAACCCGCCCCCCGCGGCCGGCCTTTTTGATGATGGCTTCGGCCGCCCGCCGGCCGTCGCCGATGGCGTTTACCAGCGAGGAGGCGCCGCGCACCGCGTCACCGCCGGCGAACACGCCCTCCAGCTGGGTTTCCAGGGTGTCCGGGTCTACGTGCAGCTCTCCACCGGGCAGAAAGTCCAGCACCACGCGCTGGCCGATGGCCCGGATGACGGTGTCCACGTTCAGCGCGAACTCGGATCCCTCGATCCTGACGGGCCGGGGCCGGCCGCTGGCATCGGTCTCCCCCAGCCGCATGCGGAAACACAGGTTGGACGTCACCCGGCCGTCTTCCACCAGCATGCACTCGGGCTGGGTGAGTTCGTGCAGCACGACGCCCTCCTCCAGGGCCTCGGCCAGCTCCTGGGGGTCGCAGGGCATCTCGCGGCGCGTGCGCCGGTAGATGATGCTCACCTCCCCTTTCCGGCCCACCAGGCGCTTGGCGGTGCGGGCCACGTCGATGGCGGCGTTGCCGCCGCCGATGACGGCCACCCGCCGGCCCAGGGCGGGCGTCTCTCCCCGGCGCACGGCACTGAGAAAGTGGAGCTGGTCCAGCACACCGCGGGCCTCTTCGCCGGGCACCCCCAGCGCGATGCTCTCCTGGGCGCCCACGGCCACGTAAACGAAGTCGTGGCTGCGGCGCAGGGCCGCGAACCTTTCCGCATCCACGCGCACGCCGGTGTGCAGCCGCACCCCCGCGGCCAGGATGGCATCGATATCGCGCCGCAGGCTGCCGTCGTCCAGGCGAAAGGCCGGGATGCCGTCGGCGGCCATGCCGCCGGCAAATTCCTTGGCCTCGTAAACGTGCACCTCGAATCCCGCCAGGGCCAGGAACCAGGCGCAGGACAACCCCGTGGGTCCGGCCCCCACGACGGCCACCCGCCGGCCGTTGGCCGGGGCCGGCCGGGGGTTGGGGACTGCTTGGCAGTTATCGGCAACAAAGCGCTTTATCTCCCGGATCATCAGGGGCGCGTCCAGGTTCATGCGCGTGCAGCGGCTCTGGCACGGGTGGTCGCAGACCATGCCCTGCACGTTGGCAAAGGGGTTGCTGTCCAGGATGACACGCCAGGCCTTTTCGTACACGCCCCGGGCCGTGTAGTCCAGGTAGCGGGGAACATCCTGGTCGGCGGCGCAGGCCGTCCGGCAGGGGGCGCCGGCACAGTCGAAAAGCGGCAGGGAACGGGGTGTCTTGACGGTTTCGAAAGGAAACCAGGCTTTGGCGTAGCGCGGTGCCTGTACTACCCGGGCGGCATAGTGGCTCAGGTTGGCCAGCCGGGCGGCATGGAGGTCCTGTAGACCGGCGCGGCCGCGCACCAGGCCGTCCAGATCGGCGGCGCCCTCGGCCTGCATGGCAGCGGCAAGCATTTCGAGGTACTGCGAAAGACGGCCAACCCCCCCGGGCTTCAGCACATCCGAACACATCGTCACAGGCCGCAGGCCGCAGGCCAGGGTGTCGATCACGTTGAAGCAGTCCACCCCGGCGGAAAAGGAGATGTCCAGGGCGCCGCCGAAATCCTCCTGCAACCGGGCGGCCAGGGCGATGCCGATGGGGTGCAGGGCCCGACCGCTCATGTACACCATGGGTTCGTTTTTAGGCAGGTTCTGGTGGATGTTGGCGGTCTCCAGGGTGTTGGTCAGTTTCAGGCCGAAGGCCACCCCTTTCTTTTTGGCGGCGGCCCGCAGGGAGCGGATCAGGGACAGGCCGTCGTCGTATTCGAGGTCGTGGCCGAAGGCCTCGTCCGGCACCTGCACGTCAAAACCCAGCCGGTCGTTCAGAATGCGGCGCAATTCCCGGGGGCCGAGCAGCGTGGGGTTGATCTTGATGGTGGTGTCGAATCCCCGCTCCTCGATGAAGTAGCGGCCGATCTTCTCGACTTCGTCCGGGGGACAACCGTGCATGGTGGACACGGTGACATTAGAGGACAGGCGGGCGGGGATGTCCAGCGCTTTCACCCGCGGGTGAACCTTCGAGATGCGGTCCACCTTTTCGCCGATCGCGTCGGCGCAGTCCGCCATGCGGTCCAAAAAGCACTGCACCCCGGGGCTGCGGATGCCTTCCAGGTTGTAGCCGGCGCTCATGTTGAAGATGAACCCCGGCCCGTTGCCCTGGTTCCATCCCAGCCGGTCTTTGAGGATGTAGAGCAGAACATGGGCATCCAGATACTGCTCAAAGGACTGGTCCAGCCGCAGCTCCTGGGACCACTCGCAGTTGTACCCCTCGTCGGCCATGTCGATGCAGGGCTTGGTGACGGTAAGCTCGTCCAGCACCTGGATGGTCTTGAGCTCGATGTAGCGCGCCCCGCACAGCCAGGCGGCCACGATATTTTGGGCCAGCTGGGTGTGCGGGCCGGCGGCCACGCCGATGGGGGTCTCCAGCAACTGTCCGTAGCGCTGCAGGCGAAAAAGGTCGGCGGCAGCGGGCCTGAAGAAGAGTCCGGCCGGAATGCCGAGGATCTCATCCCTTTCCTCCAGGTCGGCAAGCATCCAGCGCAGCAGAACAGTTATATCCGGACAGAAAAATCTGTCGCTGGTCATGTTTCCAGTTTCTCCCACAGCCGCCGCGCCTGCTGGCGGGCGAACCCCAGGACCTCGTCTTCATCCACACAGGTGAGCCGACGGTCTTCGACGATCAGCCGGCCCTGGGCGATGACGCTGTGCACGTGGCAGGCTTCCAGGCCATAGACGAAATGGCCCGGGAAATTTTGCGGCGTGACGTCGGTGGGGCTGTCGTAATCCAGGATGACCAGGTTGTTGGCGCCGTCCCCCGGGGCGTCCATCTCCCGGATGAAGCGGTGCACGGCGCGAAAGCGGCGGTAAACGCCGTCGGGGGAGATGCCTTCGGTCTGCTGGCCGGCCAGGAAGGCAGCCTTGGCGCTGCGCAGCATGTCGCTGTGCATGCCGTCGGTGCCCAGCATGAGGTTGTCCGACATCCAGCCGTAGCCGGTCAGGCCCACGTTGTTGTTCTGGTTGCTCTCCACGTTCTGGACCACCCACACCGGCGACGCCGCCACCCGCTTGCGCTCCTCCGCGTCCAGGTGCAGGCAGTGCCCCAGGATGGTGTGGGGGCTCTCCAGGCCGCCGGCCGCGTCCAGGCGCGGCACCACGCGGGTGCCGTATGTCTCCAGGCAGTGCCGCTGGTCGGCTCGATCCTCGGCCACGTGGATGTGCAGACCCGTGCCGTGCTTTCGTGCCAGGGCCACGGCCCGTTGCAGCAGGTCGTCGTCCACGGTAAACGAAGCGTGCAGCCCCACGTGCCCCCGTCGGCCCGAAGACAGGTAGGCGTCGGTTGCGGCCAGCCAGGCCTCCTTGGGGCCGTCGCCGTCGCGGCAGGAGAGCTCACAGCACAGCAGGTGCCCCAGCCCCACTTTTTCAAAAGACGACGCGATGGTTTCCAGGGACCCTTCCACGGCAAAGGGCGAGGCATGGTGGTCGATGCAGAAGGTCACCCCGTGCCGGGCCATGTGCACGGCCGCGGCCAGGGCCGAGGCCGCGATCATGTCGCGATCCAGGCACTTGTCCAGGCGCCACCACACGTAGCGCAACACTTCCACAAAATTGGCGGGAACGCGCGGCGGCGCCGGCATGCCACGGGCCAGGGTGGCATAGATGTGGTGATGACCGCAGGCAAAGGAGCGGGTCACCAGGCGACCCCGGCAGTCGACGATGCGGTCGCCGGCCGCCAGTTGGCCGGCGGGGGGCAGGTCCTCCGGGAAATCCAGGGTGCCGTCCGGCCCCGGTCCCACGGCCAGGTGCGCCGTGCGCATCGCCAGGCTCTCGGCATCGATATAAATCGCGTCTTTCAAATAAAGCATATGGGGACGTCCTTAAGTAATTCAATAACTCTATAAAAACCCGCTATGAGCCATCGACTGGCTGGCTTACCACCGCCCACGGTACATTGGCCGCTACCGGTTGCGCAAGGCTATCGCGGAAAGGAGACGGCTTAAAAAAGTTATTTACTTATTTAAGGACGTCCCCCAACTAACGGCAGACGGTGGCGCCGGATGCCGTCGAAGCTGAAGAAGGC
>CAYUAQ010000132.1:0-11534 GCA_964442705.1 uncultured Desulfobacteraceae bacterium | reverse complement strand
TCAAATGGATCAATGCCGATGGCGACTATTTCTGGGTGCAGTACCATTTCAAGACAGAACAGGGTATCCGCAACATGACCCGACAGGAGGCCCGGGCCATGTGCGCCAAGGATCCGGATCACGCCACGCGGGATCTTTACCAGGCCATCGCGGACGGAAACCATCCCAGCTGGACCCTGGAGATGCAGATCCTGACGCCCGCGCAGGCCCGCGATTTCAAGTGGGACATCTTCGACATCACCAAGGTCTGGCCCCACAGCGAAGTGCCGCCCATCACCGTGGGCCGCCTGGTGCTGGACCGCAACCCGGTAAATTACTTCGCCGAGGTCGAACAGTCCGCCTTCTGTCCCGGCAGCCTGGTGCCCGGCATCGCGCCCTCGCCGGACAAGATGCTGCAGGCGCGCCTGTTCTCCTATCACGACACCCACATCCACCGCCTGGGACCCAACCACCATCTGATTCCGGTCAACGCCCCCAAAAACGCCTCCGCCGCCAGCTACCAGCGCGACGGCATGATGCGCGTGGACGACAACGGCGCCGGCGGCCCCAACTACTGGCCCAACAGCTTCGGCGGACCGGGTCCGGAGGCGGCTTACAAAAGACCGCCCCTGGAAATTTCGGGGCAGGCCGACCGTTACGTGTTTGCCCATCCCAACGACGATTTCGAACAGGCTGGCGTGCTGTACCGGCGGGTGATGAACGACACCGACCGCGCCAACCTGGTGGGCAACATCGTCGACCACCTGTCCGGTGCCCAGAGGCGGCTGCAGCGGCGGCAGGCGGCGCTGTTCTACAGGGCCGACGCCGACTACGGCACACGCGTGGCCCAGGGCCTAGGCCTGGATCCTGCCGACATCGCCAAGCTGGCCGCCATGTCGCCCGAGGACAGAGCCGCGGCCACGGCAGAATGATCTCACGGCCCTTTTTTAATTTGCATAAATGAGAGTTTTTTGGTATGGAATCACCGGTAGCAGATTTTTCCGCAGCATTCCATTACCTTTTATCCACACCAAATCAATCGCTGAAAGGAGGTTGTGCGTATGGGGGAAGAATTCGAACTGGCCTGCGCGAGACCAACGGGCGGTCCCGTGGGCGCAAGCGAGGAAAGTCAACCCGATGAAACCAGTGAAAAGACAGCCAAGGAGGAAATGAAGATGATCATGGTCGGACAGAAGGCACCGGACTTCACGGCGCCGGCATACCACAAGGGCAAATTCGTCAACGTCAAGCTTTCCGAGTACCTGGGACATTGGGTGGTGCTGTGCTTCTATCCCGGCGACTTCACCTTTGTCTGAGCGACCGAACTTTCGGCAGTTGCCGAAAAGGTGCCCGAATTCGAGAAACTGGGCGTTCAGATTCTCTCCATGAGCATCGACAGCGTGTTCGTGCACAAGATGTGGGATGACTACGAACTTTCCAAGATGGTCGATGGCGGCATCCCCTTTCCCATGATGTCCGATGTGGGCGGCAAGGTGGGAAGCGTGTACGGCATCTACGACGATCAGGCCGGCGTGGAGACCCGCGGCCGATTCATCATCGATCCCGACGGCGTGGTCCAGGGCTACGAGGTGCTCACCCCGCCGGTGGGCCGCAACGTCTCCGAAGCCATCCGCCAGATCCAGGCCTTCCAGCTGGTGCGCGAAACCAAGGGTGCCGAAGCCACGCCTTCCGGCTGGCGGCCCGGCAAGAAGACCCTCAACCCGGGCCCCGATCTGGTCGGCAAGGTGTGGGAAGAGTGGAAAACCAGCATGGCCTTCGACTAAACCGATCCTCGATTTGATGGAAGCCTAAAGTAAGAGCCGGCCCCCGGGCCGGCTCTTTTTTATGCCGCCGGTTTTTCAAACGATCGACGTTCATCCTGAGCTGGGATACCAGCGAGACCATCTTGTCCGGGTCATATTGGGGCATTGGAGACCTCCTGGAGGTAGCGTCTGCGGAAGGGCGCAAAGTCGAAATATTTTTTCAGGGCCAGGCTCATGAAGTCCGCCCGAAAGGTTGGATCCCTGTCTGCAATGATTCTGCCCCGCCGAATAACCTGGTATTGAAATGACAGCGGTGCCGGGTTCAAAATCCTCACATCCACCGGGAATCCGGCTATACGCTCAAAATCGCTTTCCAACGCAAACTCGTAACCCAATGGGTCGGTGGGCAGATCCCCCAGCAGGAGCGCGACATCGATATCAGCGAAGGGGCCGGCGGTGGCGAAAGAGCCGAAGATATAGGCAGCCGCAATCTCGGGGTGGTTTTTGAGAACATGTGCCGAGAGGAGGTCGACGATGCGGTCCCGGTGGTCAGTGGGAAGATGGTGCCTGCTTTTTTTCATATTTCTCGTGCCTGAGACAGTCTTCGGTCAGCTGTGAATCGATAAAATTGCGTTATTCTTACGAAATAGAGGGGAATTGTCAAGGAAGGGTATCTTCCAGTAGGCCTGGACGTAATCCAGAGTACCGAAATGGTGGGTCCGCTTACCGGAATCCCCCAATGGCCCCTGGTCTGAAACCGTTCCGTCGTTGTTGTTGCGCGAAGATACAGGCGGCACTGTTTAAACACAGCGATTACCTCCCCAGTGCCGGCGGGGACAGCATCACTTTCCAGGCGGCCGATCAGGACAAGGAAACAGACATCACCGGCAGCCTGGTCTTTACCGCCGAGGCCGGGGGGGAGTTTGTCAAACCCTTGCATCTGCCGCACGATTTTTTGCTGTCGAAAGTGCACATCTGTTTTGCCGCCGGCAATACCCCCGAGGGCCCGGTAACGGTCAAAATTTATCAGGGAAGCCCCGATCCCATGGCGGCCGTACAGACCAAGGTGCTGTTTCAGCAGGACATCGCCCCGACTCCACCGGAAACGACGTTACCCGCGTGCAGTGAAGTGTTGGTCCTGGATCCCGCCGAGCCAACCAGCATAATCGACCCGTCGAAAGGACCGCTTTTTCTGGGCATCGGTTTTACCGCCGCCGATTCCCCGGTGTACTTGAAGGCTGTGGGGGTCCAGGAGGGTCTGGATTCCTTTAAAATCGGCGATTGCGATACGGGTGTCGTGGACAGGCTGGTCAACGGCCACGACGGCCCCATCATGCTTTCCGCTCTCATCGCCCAGTGCGAAGAGGGCCCGCCGAGAAATCACGGGCAGTATGTCAGGTGTGTGGCCCACACCTTGAATGCCCTTAAGAAAAGTCACCAGATTACCGGCAGAGAAAAGGGCAGGATTCTAAGGTGCGCGGCCAAGTCTGATATCGGCAAGTAACCCAAAGATGGCGCACTGCCGGTCCGGGGCAGGGGGCGAGGCCCCCTGCCTTTTTTTCATATCGCCGCAACACCCCTTGGCATCAAGCCAATAGTCCATCGCCGGCCTCCCGCCGCAAATGGCGGCGGCTTCATCCCGCCTGTGTCGTGATCGCTGACCGAGGGCGATCAAGAAGCCCGCCGATGGGTCGATATAATAACACATGGGCATATGACACTCATTAACCACCAGCGATAGGCCTTTGGGCATGACCGCACGGGAGAGGGATGCTATGAGCAGGACAGGGTTATGGAGTGGGGCGGCTATCTTGTACGCGGTAATGGCCCTCTTGTTTTTTGCTTTGGCCGGTGCCGTGACGTTATCTTTAGGCCTCCTTGCCGGCGCGCTTTTTGTCAGCTACACCGTGACGCGCATCATGAAAGGGGCCATGGCGCGCTTTCGAACATACACCGCCGAGTGAGTCCCGGGTTTGGACCGCCCGCCTGAGGCCATCAAGATTTTCTGCGAAAAGCACGGTCACACAGTCTCCGCCGTTTTCAAGGAGCAACTCTTTGCTGGGCAACCCAAAGCTGTTGCTTTGTTCAGATTACGGTATCATGTCGATGATCTTCCGGTACTCCTCTTCTGTGAATGCCTTGAGCGTTTCGGTGCGAACGGTTCCGGATGCACCAATGGCCAATGTTGTAGCGGCGCATGACTCATCACTGGACGACTCGCTTATGAGGACTATGTCATAGCGGCCCATGGTAAGGTAAAAAGCCTTAAATTCACCTCCCGCGGCTGCTATGGCCTGCTTGACTCTCTCCAGCCTTGCAGGGCTCTCTTTGATGTTCTCGATGCCCTTCTGGGTGTAGTTAACCAATGTAATGTAAGTCGGCATGATGATGGTCCCTCCTTCTTGTCTGGCTGGGTTGATGTTCGATCTGAAATCGACAGATTTTCCCGTTTCTCGGCTGATTGTCCGGCACCACCTCCCTTCGCCACGCAAAAAAGTGCAGTGTCATCCAACAGTCTGAAAGAAATGGAGGGCCGGCAGCCTGTGAACTAAGTGCCAGAAGGAGGAGGGTGCAGGTTCGAAATGTGGTGTGAGATCAGGTGAGTGTGTTGATAGACAGTATTTCTTTATTTCATGATATTGGAACCCGATCCCGGGTTGTCGAGAGCTGCGCGTCAGGTGCTGACCAACCTGTTGTTTTTTCGTGATGTTACACACGGTGAGGGTTGTCCGATGCTGTTGAAATGAATAGCTGCAATATAGCTTTAATTATGACTGCAGATAGGCTCCACACCTCCGCTGTGGCGTAAATGTGGTATTTGAGGGCAACGTAACTGACAGAAATTGTTTCCGGATTTACAAAAAAACACGAAAAGAAAAGCATGAGGCTCGATCCAAGCTGGCCTCTTCCCTGATCACCCGGAGACCGGCGGGGGGCTATAATCAACTGGTATCATCCTTTAAAAACAGCAGGTTATTCTAAGAGGCTGTTCACACCTTCCACAATGCTTTGACGGTTCATGCGGATAGACTATAGTTGGTGCAACTTTTGCTTGTAGACTCTATGCACGTAATCGATATCGCTTTGTGTAACTTTTTGCGCGGAGATACGTTATTTATTCGGGACTACCCTCTCTTGTTCAACCCACAAAGAAAGGAGAGCTGCATTGAAAGTACGCAAACGCATCCTATGGCTTACCCTGTTCATGTTTCTTTTTGTCTCCGGCGCGGCAGTGGCTGGTACCACCGAGAACATCGGCCTCAGCGGCTTTCTTCCCAGTTCCGTCGGTGACAGCATCACTTTCCAAGCGGCCGATAAAGGATTGGAGGGTGATATTGCCGGCAGCATCGTTTTTACCACGGTTGCAGGTGGAGAGTTTATCAAAGAGCTCGCGCTGCCGGATGATTTCTGGGTTTACAAGGTACACGTGTGCCTGGCCGCCGGTACTGCCGCCACTACCGATGATTTGGCTATCAAGATCTATGGGCCTAATCCCGAGGCGACTGACAACACAATCGTGTTGTTTGAAGGCACCATGGAAACCTCATCTGATTGCAATGAAGTGCTGGTTTATGACGATACCCAGGACCCGCTGCCTGAAGCGATTTCGCCTGCTAACGGGCCCCTTTTCTTGAGTATCGGACTTGCCGGTGCTGGTGCCGCCTACATCAAGTCCGTGGGAGTAGAGGATTTCTCGGCAGAGCCCTTTGAAATCGACGGCTGCAAAACCGGCATTGTAGATAGGGTCCTCGACGACGGCAAGCTGCTTTCCGAGGTGGTAGACGAGATATTCGCCCAGTGCGAAGATGGCCCCCCACCGGCGAAAAATCACGGGCAGTTCGTAAAGTGTGTGTCCCACGCATTGAACGATTTGAAAAAGGACGGTGACATTACCGGAAGAGAAAAGGGCAAGATCCAGAGATGCGCCGCCAGGTCTAATGCCGGTAAGTAAAACGAAAAGTTAGCAAACCATCGATCATCAGAGGCAGGGTGAGAGGTTCCTCCCCCTGCCTTTTCATTTTCATCAACCAGACACCACCGCCGCTGCAAAGACCGTCGGCACCTCCGCGACTGGGCCACCACCGCGCATGCACGCTGCCGGCGCCACCGTTGATACCGCCAGAACCACCCTTCCCACACAATTGCCGCCGCATTTCGATTTCGCGCTGAAAAAGGATGGGCCGGCTCTCAGGATGAACCGTGCAATTAACAATGCTCCCTCGGAGCGAAACCGGCGTGCCGACGTTTCGGCGGGCCGGTGCCCATTTTATCAGAGCTGACAAGAGGGGGCCTTTTCCCTTCGGGCATGATCTTGGGGGCAGGAACAGGTGCTTTAGAGTCGAGGAGCGGGGAAAATTAATGGGAGCAGATGCGGGGCAGAACCATTGTGCCAAGAAAAAAAGGGGCGCGCACAGTTTGCGCAACCCCTTGTTTTTTTGGTGGAGCTGAGGGGGATCGAACCCCTGACCTCATGACTGCCAGTCATGCGCTCTCCCAGCTGAGCTACAGCCCCGCGAATTTGGTTGTGTATTAGCGGTAATTGCCCGGGCTGTCAATATAAAAATTGGTATGGATGCGCAGCCCTGGGCGGTGGATTTCTTGGGGATTTATTGGTTGAAAATTCTGATAATCATTGACAAAATATTTATAAGGAAATAAAAATACAAGTTTAAACCCTGTCCGGAAATCAATCCGATCCAGAACGTATTTTATGCGGCGGGTTAAGCTCCCATGGAGACAGATCAGGAGGTGCTGAAAATGAATCCGAGAGACTATACCCGTTCTGGTGCCGGGCAGCCGCCCGATGCATACAGGGAATTTGACGCCACCGAACTGTACTGCCCCAACTGCCGGCAGGCGGTGCCGGTTCGCAAGCACCTGCTGCTGGTGCTCCCCGAGGGGGACAAGTACGAATACCGCTGCGTTTACTGCGCCGCGTCGGTGGGCACCAAGATGGATTTTCAGCAAAAACCGATTTCGCTGATTTTGTAAACCGTTTCCCTGAAACAGCGCCGAGGGAACACCCGGGGGTATGGCGGCACATGCCCCGGAAAGGGGTGGCCTGCGGCCTGTGGCAGGCATTACTGTAAAAGTTAGGAACCTTATATATGCTCAGCTTGATGCGTAAAAATGCCGGCACATGGATGATCAAGATCCTGCTGGGGGCCATCGTGGTGGTCTTCGTGTTCTGGGGCGTGGGAAGCTACACCTCCCGCCGCGCCGGGCGGGTGGCGCTGGTAAACGGCGAACCCGTTTCCGTGGAAGAGTTTCGGAGGACCTATGACAACCTCCTGGATCAGCTCCGCCGGCGGTTTGGAAATGCCCTCAACGACGAGATGATCAAGAACCTGAAGGTGAGGGAGCAGGCCTTGAATCAGCTCATCGATCAGCGCCTGCTGCTCGATGAGGCCAAACGGCTGAAAATACGGGTGGATGACCAAGAGCTGGCCGATGCCATCAAGAACCTGCCCGTTTTCCAGGTCAACGGGGCGTTCAACAACCGGCGCTACCAGAACGTGCTGGGGCAGTTGAGAATGTCCCCCGAAGATTTCGAGATTTACCAGCGGCAGGCCATGATCGTGGCCAAGCTGCGCGATTTCGTCACCGGCATGGTCAAGGTGTCCGAGCAGGAGGCGCGGTGGTGGTACGACTGGCGCAATGCCAAGGTCAGTGTGCAGTACGTGCTTTTCCAACCGTCCGCATACAAGGACATCACGCCGTCGGAAGAGCAGATCAAGGCATTCTATGACAAGCACAAGGAGCAGTACAAGACGCCGCCCCGACGCAAGATTCGCTACCTCTTTTTCGATCCGGCCAAGGTCGAATCAGAGGTCAAGGTCAGTGAGGATGAAGTCAGGGACTACTACGAAACGCATCCCGAGGAGTTTGAAACCCCCAAGACCGTGGAAGCCCGCCACATCCTGGTCAAGGTGGAGCCGGAGGCTCCCGAGGAGGCCGTGCAGGAGGCCCGAAAGAAGATTGAGGACATATTGAAGCAGATCCGCGAGGGTGAGGATTTCGCGGAAATGGCCAAAAAATACTCCGAGGGCCCCACGGCCGAAAAAGGGGGCTTCCTGGGCAGTTTCACCCGCGACAGCATGGTGAAACCGTTTGCCGACAAGGCCTTTTCCATGAAGGCAGGCGAGGTCAGCGAACCGGTGCGCACGCAGTTCGGGTGGCACCTGATCAAGGTGGAGAAGATCGAGGAGGCCTCCAAACAGACGCTCGCGCAGGCCACACCCGAAATCTTGAAAAAGCTCAAGGCCGAACGGGCCAAGGGCAGAGCCTATGATCTGGCCGAAGAAGTCTTCGAGTCGTCGGGGGAACAGGACGATCTGGCCCAGGTGGCCGAGCAGCGCCAGATGAAGGCCGTGACCACGGACTTTTTCAGCGCCCAGGGCCCCATAAAAGATATCAAGTCCTGGCGCAAAGTGGCCGAAGAAGCTTTTAAACTGCCGCCCATGGAAATCAGCGACGTCCTGGAAACCGACGAGGGCTATTACCTGATCCAGGTGGTGGAACAGCAGGCCGGCAAGATCCCGGCGCTGGATGAAATTCGTGAAAAGGTGAGGGCCGACCTGGTGCGGGAACTGCAGGCCAAAGCGGCCGAAAAAGACGCCCAGGCGTTTCTGGAGGCGGTCAGGAAAGGAGAGACCATGGCCGCGGAGGGTGACCGGCTGAAGCTCAAAGTGGCCACCAGCGAACCCTTCGGCCGGGGCGGCGCCATCCCCGGTATCGGCTACGAGCCGCAGCTGGCCGCCGCCGCCTTTACGCTTTCCCCCGGGCAACCGCTGCCCGAAAAGGTGCTCAAAGGAGGCAAGGGGTATTATGTAATCCGGCTTGCCGACCGCATGGCGCCGGATGGGGAGGGATTTACCGAACAGGAGCCCGCCATCCGCACCCAGCTGGCCCAGCAGAAAAAGAGCAAGGTGTTTCGCAGCCTGCTCGACCAGTTGCGGGAAAAAGCCGAGATCAGTATCGAGGAAAATGTGTTGAGTTAAGGACCCCGCCGGGCGACGCCGTGCCCGGTGGCTGGCAACCCATCAGCGAAGCCGGTCCGGGCGGGTCGGTCCGGCCGGCGAAAGGACGGCAGGGTATGGATCAGAAAGACGACAAGCCCCCTCAATATCCATCCAAAAAGTGTCCATACTGCCATGTGTACCTGAAACTCGAGGACAAGCGCTGCTTTTCCTGCAACCGCAGGGTCGGGCGGGCCAACCGTGTGGGCGTCGCCCGCAAACCTTTCAACTGGCTGGCCTACCTGATCTGCATCCTGTCGTGGCTGGCCTTCGGTCTGTACGTATGGTGGGCTTTTTTCAGAAAGTAGCTTTTCAGGCCTTGATCCGGCCGGCGTGATCCATCGCCCCGCCTTTTCCGCCGGCAGTATTCTTATTGCCACGCGGCCCATGATTTGCTATAGACTTCAGTCTTGATCTCATCCCGAGAGGATCGCACATGGGCCGAAAAGCGGCTGCCGACGGGCCGTTTCATCAAATCTGGATTTTTTTTTCCTCTGTCAAGCTGACGGTGGTCCTGCTGCTGACCCTGGCAGTCACCTCCATCTTCGGCACCCTCATCCCGCAGATGGGCAGCCCGGCCCAGTACGTGGCCAAGTACGGTGAGTTCGGCTACCGTCTCCTTTCCCTGCTGAATCTCTTCGACATGTATCATTCCTGGTGGTTCCGCCTGCTCATCGTGCTGCTGACCGCCAATATCGTGGTGTGCTCCATCGACCGGCTGTCGAGCCTGTGGAAGATCGTCTTCGTCAAAAGGCCCCGCTTCAACCCCAAGCAGTTCCGCAAGGTACCCACCAAGGCCGATTTCAAGGCCGGTGCGGAGGTCGACCGGGTCCAGAAGGCCTATGAACCGTATCTGGCCAGGGCCTTTCACTACAGTCGGGTGGAGCCGTCCGGCCGGGGGGTCTGCCTGTATGCCGAAAAGGGACGCTGGACACGCCTGGGCGTCTACATCGTGCATTTTAGCGTGGTGCTGCTGCTGGTGGGCGGTCTGATCGGCTCGCTGCTCGGTTTCGAGGGCTTTGTAAACATCGGCGAGGGCGACACCGTGGATCACATCCGCCTGCGGCCCGGCAATGAGGTCAAGGCCCTGGGGTTCGCCATCCGATGTGACGATTTCGACGTGTCTTTTTACGACAGTGGCGCGCCCAAGGAGTACCGTTCCACCCTGACCATCCTGAAAGACGGCAAACCGGTGCTGACCCGCGACATCATCGTCAACAGCCCCTTGAGATACGGCGGTATCAATATCTTCCAGGCCAGCTACGGCACGCTGCCCGCCAACAGCGTGAAACTCACTTTCACCGACCGCGCCAGCGGCATGGTCTACCCTGCCCAGGCCGTCATCGGAAAACCCGTCGACCTGCCTGAAAGCCGCGGCAGCCTGGTGATCAGGCGCTACAACCAATCGGCCGATTTCAGGGGGCATCCCATCGGCGAGGCCTTCGAGGCCACTTTGCAGATCAAGGGCAAGCCGCCCCAGGACATCATTTTGCCCCTGCGGTTTCCCAGCTTCGATAAAATGCGCCGGGGAGCACTGGTGATCGCGGTGGCGGGGTTCGATCAGCGCTATTACACGGGGCTGCAGGTCACCCGCGATCCCGGCGTACCGGTGGTCTACGCCGGCTTTGTCATCATGATCGCCGGCTGCTTCATCACTTTTTTCCTCTGCCACGAACGGGTGTGCGTGGAGCTCGCCCCCGACGGCACCCAGACCCGGGTAACGGTGATGGGCACCAGCAACAAGAACAAATTCGGCATGCAGCGCAAGGTGACGCATCTGGGAGAAAAACTGTCCCGGCTCAGGATCTGAGAGGCCCTGGGGAAACCATCGGGGATAATCGGCGCGGAGCGTCCGGGTATCTGAAATATACGGGGTGCAACCATGACCAGTTCGAGTATTTTGTCCATCGTAACCTTTGTGTACGGCCTGGCGGCGTTTCTGTACCTGGCCGGCTGGGTTTTCCACAAGCCCCTGGCGGGCCGCCTGGGCACTTGGGTTTCTGTCGTGGGGGCGGCCGGCAATGCGGCGGGCATCGTCCTGCGATGGATCGAGTCGTACCGGTTGGGCATCGGGCACGCCCCGCTTTCCAACCTGTACGAATCACTCGTGTTTTTTGCCTGTGTGCTGGCCATCATCTACCTGGTGGTGGAGTGGCGCTCCGGCAGCCGGGTCATCAGCGCTTTTACCGCCCCCCTGGCCTGCCTGGCCATGGCCTATGCCTCGCTGTCGCCCAACATCAGCGACCGCATCCAGCCGCTGATCCCGGCGCTGAAAAGCAACTGGCTGATCGCCCACGTGATCACCTGTTTCATCGGGTATGCCGCTTTTGCCGTGGCTTTCGGCCTGAGCATCATGTACCTGTTCAAACAGAGGGGGGACAGCGACGAAAAGGAGGGCCTGACGGCCCGGCTGCCCTCCCGGGCCGTTCTGGACGAGCTGTCCCACCGCATGGTGATGTTCGGTTTTCTTTTTCTGACCACCGGCATCATCACCGGCGCCGTGTGGGCCAACTCGGCCTGGGGGCGTTACTGGGGGTGGGACCCGAAAGAAACCTGGTCGTTGATCACCTGGTTTATCTATGCCACCCTGTTGCACGCCCGGATGATGCGCGGGTGGCACGGCAAACGCATCGCGGTGCTTTCCATCGTTGGTTTCATGGCCGTGATGTTTACCTATTTCGGGGTCAATCTGCTGCCCGGCCTGCACAGCTACGGGGCGACCGGATAGTGGTTTTCTCTTGACAAAAAGAGGCTCGCGGGGTAGGCAACCCGT
>CAYUAQ010000131.1:0-11540 GCA_964442705.1 uncultured Desulfobacteraceae bacterium | reverse complement strand
GTATCAGGTATCAGGTATCAGGTATCAGGTATCAGGTATCAGGTATCAGGTAAAATTGAAATCATTGTACCGGTCTTGTCAAGCAGATTGGCAAACCAACGGTGCGCTTTTTTACCCGCAACGCTTTCGCTGATTGCTGACAGCTGATACCTGACAGCTTCATTCAGCTGACACCTGTCACCTCAATCAATATCCTTCAGCAGCCGGTTGGCCGGCGATGTGCGCACGACGGCGTCCATTTCGTCCAGCACCCGGGACAGCCGCGCAAAGGGTTCCTGCTCCAGCGTGGGCAGGTCCTGGTCGCCGTGGTTCTCACAGGCCTGCAGCACGGATTGTACGCTGTAGCGGCTGACGTCGGCGGCCGGCTGGTAGGCTTCCATTTCGTCGTTTTCCGGCTGAACCCGCGAAAGCAGTCCGCTGTGCACCATGCGGTCCAGCAGTTCCAGTGTAAAGCGTGCGGGCAGCTGCAGGCGCCGGGCGATCTCGAGGCCGGTGAGGGCCGGCTCTCCGTCGGCAAAGCGCCTGACGATCAGGTGCGCGATGGCCAGCGCCATGAGCCTGCGGGCGCGGGCGCTGGGCCGCACATTTTCCCACTGGGTGTCCACCGAGTCCACCCGCTGCCAGGCCGAGGCGAACTCTGCCCCCATGAGCACGATCAGCCAGCTGAGGTGCAGCCAAATGAGGAAGAGGGGCAGGGCCGCAAAACCGCCGTAGATGGCATTGTACTTGGCGATCAAGACCTGGAAGTTGATGTAGGCCCACTGGACGACCTGAAAGAGGCTGCCCGCCAGCAGGCCGGCCAGCAGGCCCCCGGACAGGTTAACCCGCGTGTTGGGCATGATGAAGTACAGCATGGCGAACATGACCCAGATCAGAGCGTACGTCAACAGCTTGAGCAGCAGGCTAATGACCGGGCTGAGCATGGTCAGCACGGCAACGTTTTCGGTGGCCTCGTTGATATGCGTCGTGATGAACACCGTGAGGCTTCCGGAAACCAGCATCAGCACGGGCGTGGTAAACATGATGGCCAGGTAGTCGGCGAACTTGCGCGCCAGGGTGCGGGCGCGGCTCACTTTCCAGATGACGTTGAAGGACTCTTCGATGTTGTGCAGCACCTTGACCACCGACCAGAAGAGCACCACCAGGCCGATGCCGGCGATCAAGCCGCCCTTGGTGGTCTCCAGCAGGCTGCGGGCAAAACCGAAAATCTTGGTCATGACTTCCTGCTGGGCGGAAAATTCCTGCAGCAGCTGGGCCTGCAGGCGCTGCTCGAAACCAAATCCCTTGGCGATGCCGAATGCCAGGGCCAGTATGGGAACGATGGACAGCAGGGTGTAGAAGGTCAGGGCCGATGCCCGCAGTGCACACAGATCCTGGAGGAAACCACGCGCGCTGAGCAGCAGCACCCGCAGCAGCTTCAGCAGGCGCCAGCAAAAGCCGGACAGGTCGTGGCGCTGCAGGCGCCAGACATCCCTGGTGAAAAAAAGTCGCATGCGGCCGAAAAAGCCTGGGGGCGGGGACGTATTGCTGTGGGCTGCGGGCATGATGTGCGTGTCACCTCGCAATGTCAAAAGGGCAGTGCCTCCCCGGGCGGCCATATGAGGCGGGGGCGCAAGACAGCCTCCAGTTCCTTCCTCTGGGCCTCGAAATCCCTCTTTTTATCGGGGTAAAACGGTTCGCAGAAATTGAATCTGACCCGGGCGAAGGGTTTGGGAATGACAAACCGGTCCCAACTGTGCAGCTGCCAGCAGCGGTCCGCTTCCAGGAAGCCGGGCACGATCACGGCCCCGGCCGCCAGGGCCATCATGATGATGCCCGGCTTGATGTGGCCGGCCGGGCCCTGGGGGCCGTCCAGGATGTGGCCCGCCAGGCGGTATCTGCGCAGATGCCTGATCATCTCCTTCAGCGCCGTGAATCCACCCCGCGAGGAAGACCCGCGCACCGGGTGCCATCCGGCCAGTTCGGCCACCTGGGAAACCAGGTCCCCGTCCCGGCTGCGGCTGATCATGATGGCCGGGTGGGCGAAGCGGTATCGATTGAAGTATCCCAGGCTGGAAAAAAACTGCTGGTGCCAGCTGCACAGCAGCACCCTGCGGCCCTCACGGTAGAGATCCAGCCAATTTTCCTCGTTGACCACCGTTGCGCGAAACGTCCCGCAGTGCAGCAGGATCAGACGGTAGGCCAGCCTGAAGAAAGGCCGGTAGCGGGCAACGTCCCTGCCCTTGAACAGTTTGACGGCCATGGGTGATTTCCTGTCGAATGTGCGCGCCTGCGGGTTCCTCTGTACAAGAGAGTCCTGTCTGAAAACGGGTTGGTTCCCCTTAAAAATACAACCGTTTCGTCCCCTGTCAAACCGGGCTGGCAGGCCCTGAGGCAAAGTAGTTCCTGAAGGCCTGCACGGCGGTGTCGATGTCCGCGGCCGAGACGTCCAGGTGGGTGACCAGACGGTAGGTTCCGCGGCCGCTCACCAGGATGCCGCGCTCCTTCAAAAAGGCCTGCAGGGAATCATCCCGTTCCGGGTCCAGGGAAACGAAAACCATGTTGGTCTGCACCGCCTCCCGGTCTACGGACAGGCCGTCGATGCCCTCCAGGCCGTGAGCCAATGATTCAGCGTTGCGGTGATCTTCGGCCAGGCGCGCCACATGGTTTTCCAGGGCGTAACTGCCGGCGGCGGCCAGGATGCCGGCCTGGCGCATGCCGCCGCCCAGCAGCTTGCGCCAGCGGCGCGCCCGGGCAACCAGGCCGCGGCGGCCGCACAGCAGGGATCCCACCGGAGCGCCCAGCCCCTTGGACAGGCAGATGGACACGGTGTCGAATCCACGGGTAATGGCGGGCGGCGCAACGCCCAGTTTGACGGCGGCGTTGAACAGGCGCGCACCGTCCAGGTGCAGGCCCAAGCCGTGCTCCCGGGCGAATGCCACGGCCCTTTGCAGGTAATCCAATGGCAGCACCTTGCCCGCCTGGGTGTTCTCCAGGCACAGCAGGCGGGTGCGGGCGAAATGAAAATCGTCGGGTTTGATGACCGCCGCCACCCGCTCCAAATCCAGGCTGCCGTCTTTCTCAAAATCCAGCGGCTGGGGCTGAATGCTGCCCAGCACGGCGGCACCGCCGCCCTCGTAACGGTAGGTGTGCGCCTGCTGGCCCACGATGTACTCGTCGCCGCGCCGGCAGTGGGACAGCAGCCCCATGAGGTTGCTCTGGGTGCCACTGGCGGCGAAAACAGCGGCCTCGGTTCCCACCGTTTCGGCGGCCAGGGCCTCCAGGCGGTTTACGGTGGGATCTTCACCGTAGACGTCGTCGCCCACCTCGGCCTCGGTCATGGCCCGGCGCATGGCGGGCGTGGGCCGGGTGACCGTATCGCTTCTCAAGTCAATCCATCTCATCCACATTCTCCAGCCGTTACAAACGATTTTACAACATTTTACCGGAAAGCCACGCAGACGGGCTTGCTAATTTTGCGTTTTGAATTCTCAATTTTGAAGGAAGAATTTTACCATCCACTAAGAATTCAAAAGTAAACATTCAGAATTCTGCAGGCATTGCCTGCGTGCCTTCTCATCGTACTATTCCCGTCAGCAGCACCACCTTGAGTCCCCCGTGGTACAGCGAGCGGAATCGTACGGCAAAGGGCGGTTTCTTTTCAACATATCCTTTTGGCAGGATCATGGCAAGCCTCCAACCGCGGTAATCGGCCAGCAGCTTGTGGAAAATTTCCGTGACCAGGGCGCGGGCATCTAAACGGCTGCCCATGCGGCGGCCGTAAGGCGGGTTGAGTACCACCAGGCCTCCGGACTCCGGCGGCGGGCCGGGCGTGGTATCGAAAAAGTCGCGCTGCTCCACGCGGATGGGCTGCAGGGCATCATGCGCCGCGACAACCCGGCGCAAGGCATCGCAGGCGGCCGGATCGACATCCGAGGCAAGGATGAACGGCTTCCCGGCCGGGTGTCGCCACCCATCGGCCTGGCGCAGGACCTCTTTCCAGCGGCCCGGCGCAAACGCCGGCCAGTGCATGAAGGCAAAGTCACGGAAACGGCCCGGTGCGATGTTCTGCGCCAGCAGGGCCCCCTCCAGGGAAAAGGTGCCGGCACCGCACATGGGGTCCACCAGGGTCATGCCGGCTTTGAACCCGACCGTCATCAGAACGGCCGCCGCCGTGGTCTCACGCAGGGGCGCCCGGCCGCCGGCCGACTTGAGCCCCCGCTTGTACAGCGGGTCGCCGCTGGTGTCCAGGGACAGCACGGCCCGGTCGTCAGACAGCCGCAGCTGCAGGCGCTGCAGGGGCCCCCGGCCAGGGGCAACGGTGGCCAGCCGGTTGGATACCGCCTTGCGCACCACCTCGGCCACGGCGTCGCTGTGGTACAGCCGGGAGTGACGGGCACTCACCCGGATGTCCAGAGCGCATCCGGACGGAAGAAACAGCTCCCAGTCCACGGCGGCAAGCCGCTTTTCCAGCCGGTCGAACGTTTCCGCCCCGAAACGGGCGATGCGCATCAGGATGCGCGTGGCGGTGCGCAAACGCAGGTTGGCGGCGTATAAGTCGTGCAACCGGCCCTTGAATTCCACGCCGCCGGCCACGGTCTTCGGCCCCTCGATCTCCGTCGGCAGGGCTTCCAGCTCCCGCCGACAGAGGGTCTCCAGGCCAGGTGCGGTGACGGCAAAAAAGTCCCACCGACGGGCGGTTATGCGCCGTTTAACCCGTTTTGCAAAGGCGCTTGACAGATCTCTGCTCATCGGGATTTTCGATCCAACGCCAAAAACCGGGGAAAACGTGAGCTTGATATGTATACGGGTGCAATGCGGAGCAAAGTATGATTGCCCTTGGGCCGACGGTGTCGGCTTGGCCTTGAATTTATTCCAGAAAAAATTTCTGTTACGACCCCGCTGGGCTAGAATTCAATACCGTACGTCTTCAGTTTCCTGTAGAGCGTCTTGCGACCGATGCCGAGCAATTCCGCCGCCCGCGTACGGTTGCCGTCTACAAACTTCAGAACCCGGGCAATGTGTTCCCGCTCCACCTCCCTGAGCGCCGGGAAAGGACGGCTGGTATGCGTGCCCGAGACGGCACCCACCATCTCTTTGGGCAAGTGGTTTTCGGTCACAAAATCACCTTCCGACAGGATCGTTCCCCGTTCAATGACATTCTGGAGTTCACGAACATTGCCGGGCCAATCATAGGCCAGCAGGCACTGCATGGCTTTTGGCGAGATGCGGAAATGTCTCCCGGCAACGGAAAGCTGGCCAAGAAAATACTCCACCAGGGCGGGAATGTCTTCCCTTCGGTCTCTCAGGGGCGGCAGCTTGATGGAGAAGACATTCAGCCGGTAAAAGAGTGCCTGGCTGAAGCGCCCCATTGCAACTTCTTCGGTTAAATTGCGGTTGGTGGCGCAGATAATCCGGAGATCCACCCGCTTCTCGTCCTTGTCGCCCACGCGCCGGAAGGTTTGGTTTTCCAGCACCCGCAACAGCGCACTCTGCACTTCAACGGAAAGTTCACCGATCTCATCCAGGAAGAGGGTCCCCCTGTTGGCGATGGACAGCAGCCCTTCCTGGGATTCATTGGCACCGGTAAAGGCCCCTTTCCGATGGCCGAAGAGCTCGCTGCGCATCAACTCCTTTTGCAAGGTGCCGCAGTTCTTGGTTACAAACGGGTGCTCCCGCCGCCGGCTGAGGTCGTGGATGCTCTTGGCGACCACGTTTTTGCCGGTCCCGCTTTCCCCGGTCAGCAATACCGGCACATTGGCGGGCGCCACTCTTTTTATCAGATACCGCACCTGAGCCATGGGTTCGGAATGCCCGATGAGCTTGCGGGACGGATGCTCGGCCTGGGAGTGTCGCAGAAGCCGATTCTCCCGCTGCAGGCAAACCCGCTGATAGGCCTTTTCAATGACCAGTTCCAGTCTGTCCAGGCTGAAGGGTTTGGTGAGATAATCATAGGCCCCCATTTTCATGGCCTCCACGGCATTATCGATATCCCCGAAGCCGGTAATGATAATGACCTGAATCTCCGCGCCCAGTTCCTGAATCCACCCCATCAACTCGAGGCCGGTGCCGTCGGGCAGGCGCATGTCCAGAACGACCACGTCAAAGGATGCTTTTTTAAAAACAGCCCTGGCTTCCCGTAAGCTGCCGGCCGTTGTCACCCTGCGATGCTCGGCGGCCAACTCTTTTTCGGCCAGCCGGCGGATGGCATGTTCATCGTCCACCACCAAAACCTGTATCGGATCCATTGCATTCACTTTTCATTTATTATTGACGGTTCCCCTGAACCGGAAGTTTTATCATAAAAACCGACCCTGCGCCGAGCTGGCTCTCGACCAATATTTCTCCACCGTGCTGCCGGATGATGTTGTAGCAGGTGGACAGACCGATGCCGATGCCCTGGCCCACAGGCTTGGTGGTAAAAAACGGTTCAAACAGCCTGGGCAGGTCGTCCGGTGCAATGCCGCAACCGGTGTCCTCGATGTCGATACATATCCACTCTTCATTTTCGGACCGCGACCGAATGGTAATGCGCCCCTTTTCCCGGGTGGCATCGATGGCATTGAGCACCAGGTTCAAAATCACCTGTTCCAGCTCGGCGGCGATCCCCCTGATCCGGGGCAGGTCCCGATCGAGTGCCAGCCCCAGGAAATCCGGCGACCGTTTTTTCAATTTCTGCCGCAGCAGCCTCAACACCACCAGGATCATGTCGTTGATGTTCACCAGGGAAAATGCCGCCTTTTTCCGCGGGCTGAAGGTCAACAACCCCTGAACAATATCCCGGCAGCGGTTGCACTCGGACAGGATGATCTCTATGTTTTCCCGGAAATCCGACTGAATGTCCCTTCCCTGGGCCAGGTATTCCTCTATCCTGCCCACACGCCGTTTGAGTCCCTCGGCAAAGCCGCTGATGGCGGCCAGCGGGTTGTTGATTTCGTGGGCCACGCCTGCGGCCAGCAGCCCGATGGTGGCCATTTTCTCGGCCTGAACGTATTTGGCCTGATACTCTTTTTGAAGCGTCACGTCCCGCTTCACAAGGATGATGTCCGTGGGCGTGTTACTGGCATCTCTCAGCGGAGAGGCCGTGATTTCAAACTGGCGGTTCTTGTCATCCACGGAAATGATCGCATCTTGTCGGACAATCCGGTTTTTATGCCAGGCCTTGAGCAGGGGGCAATCCGTGCAAGGCTGGGACTGGTTCCGAAAGACCCTGTAGCAGAAATCGCCGACGGGGTTTTTGTTGGGAAAGGTTCCGAAGTAGCTGTGATTAACCGTCCGGACCCGGAAATCGAGGGAAACGAGGGCGATCACGTCGGCAATTCCATCCAGAACCGCCTGGACCTGTCGACGCTCCCGCTCGAGGGCAAGGTTGGACTTCTGCAGCTGGGCCATCTTTTCCTGCACTTCCTTGAAAAAGCCCAGCTTGGTGTGCCCCAGTCCGATGATGTCTTCTATTTTGGTGGCTGACTTCATCACCAGGACGCCTTGCATATCTTCAACATGTCTTCCCCTGTCGCCGGCCGGGGGTTGGTCAGGAGGCAGGCATCATGCTCCGCCATGCGGCAGACCTGCTCCAGCACAGCGGGGTCTGCAACGATTTCCCGCAAGCGGGTCGAGATCTTCAGTGACCGGAAGTACGCTTCCAGTTTCTCGATGCCGCTCAAGGCGGTCGCCGCGTCCGAATCCCGCCGCCGCCCCACGATGATCTCTCCGATATCGGCGAGCTTCTCTTCACAAGCTGGCAGGTTATAGCGCATCACGTGGGGCAGCAGCACGGGATGAATCAATCCGTGAACAATATCCAGTTTTCCGCCCAAAGAGTGGGCCAGGGCATGCAACAGCCCCAGGCTGGCATTGCTGAACGCCATGGCTGCCGATGTGGCGGCGTGGCAAAGCTTTTCCAGAGCGTGGGGAGATTTGGTTTCAAGCGCCACGGGAAGATAGGCCAGGATCAGGTCGATGGCTTTCAGAGAATGCGTCTCCGTCAGGGCGTTGGCGATCAGGGACACATAAGACTCGACCGCATGGGCCAGGGCGTCGATGGCGGACGCAATGATGAGGTCGCGAGGTTTCGTCTGCAGCAGGGCCGGGTCGATTACGGATATATTGGGCACCAGGGTGCGGCTGATGATCGACATCTTCACCTGCCGCTGCATGTCGTTGATGATGGCAAACTGGGAAATATCCGCGCCGCTGCCGGCGGTGGACGGTATGAACACCATGGGCGGCAGGGGGCGCTGGATACGGTTGGCGCCCTCATAGTCATGAACATTGCCGCCGTTGCTGGCCACCAGCGCGATCCCCTTGGCCGCGTCCATGGGGCTGCCGCCGCCCAGGGCCATGACCACGTCACAGTGGTTCTCACGGTAAAGCCGGGCTCCCTGGGTGACCTGGTAGTCCCGAGGATTGGCGACCACGTTACCGTAATAGCACCATTCAAGATTCTCCTGTTGGAGGTTCTCGATCACCTTGGCCACCCATCCCGCCTTTTCCAGACCGGGATCACTGACCAGGAATATCTTCTCCCCGCCCAGCTGACGGGCGGACTGACCGGCAAACCGAAGGCTTCCCTGCCCAAACAGGATTTCAGGTATGGAAAATTTTCTCACGTCCATGGAGCCACCTATAAAATTTGAGGAACGATTTGTCAAGATCACTTTATTTTCAATATATTAGACTGACCTTGCGTATCTTCTCAATAAGTTCCGGCACCGTCAGCAAGAACCTTTGCGATTCCGCTCCCGTATCCATGGAAGGGGTTCCTGAGAAACCGTGACAAATTGACCCGACGCCCCTGTTGGCGCGGGTCACTACGGCCCGCCTCTTCTCAAACCCAGAGCCCCCGCCAATAGTTCTCCATTCGTTTGGGAAAAGCCCCCAACGTTAAAAATTTTTAAGATACTGTTTTTAAATACCAATGCAGCCAGGATGCCCCCCCGGTTCCATGGCAATCCGGCCATGCCGGCCCCGAATTTGCTGTTTACGAAGATACAGGGTTGGCCACCCCCAACAAAAATCAACGCATCACCAACACCAAAACGCAATCGAGGAGGATTCATCATGTCAGTCCAAGAACAGGTTTTCGGCTTTTTCATTCCCACCGTGTCACTGATGGGCGTTGGATCTCACAAGGAAATCGGCAACCAGATTAAAACCCTGGGTGGAACCAAACCGTTCATCTGCACGGACAAAGGAATCATGGACGCAGGCATCGGCGATCAGATCGCCGCCATCATAGAAAAGGATGTAAGGGTGGCGCCGGTGATTTACGCCGATACCAAACCCAACCCCACGGACAACAATGTTCACAATGGCCTGGCCCTGTACCAGGAATCCGGATGCGATATCATCATCTCCCTGGGGGGCGGAAGCGCCCATGACTGCGGAAAAGGGATTGGCATTGTGGCCACCAACGGCGGCCACATAAGAGATTATGAAGGCGTAGACAAGTCGACCAAGCCCATGCCGCCGTTCATCGCCGTGAATACGACCGCCGGCACCGCCAGCGAGATGACCCGCTTCTGCATTATCACGGATACCAGCCGTAAGGTAAAAATGGCCATCGTCGACTGGCGGGTGACGCCCAACGTCGCCCTCGACGATCCCCTTTTGATGGCGGGCATGCCGCCGGCACTGACCGCGGCAACCGGAATGGACGCCTTGACCCACGCGGTGGAAGCGTATGTATCCACCATCGCCACCCCCATTACCGATGCCTGCGCCCTCAAAGCCATTGAACTGATCGCCGACAACCTGCGGGCCGCCGTGGCCAACGGGGGCGATATGGATGCCCGGGACAAGATGTGCTACGCCCAGTACCTGGCGGGAATGGCATTCAACAACGCCAGCCTGGGGCATGTCCATGCCATGGCCCACCAGCTGGGGGGCTTTTACGATCTTCCTCACGGGGTCTGCAATGCCATCCTCCTGCCGCATGTCGAGCGCTTTAACCTGATTGCCAAAGTCGGCCGTTTCGTCAATATTGCCAAGGCCATGGGAGAAAATGTAGCGGGGCTCTCCAGCCGGGCTGCGGCCGAGAAAGCGCTCGAGGCCATCCAGACGCTCTCAAAAGATGTCGGCATTCCGTCCGGATTGACAGAACTGGGCGTGCAAGAGAAAGATCTGCCCATCATGGCGGAAAACGCCCAGAAAGACGCCTGCGGCCTGACCAATCCCCGACTGCCCACGTTGGAAGATGTGATCCAGATCTATAAAGCCGCACTATAATCTCCTGCCGGCTTTAGTGGCCCGATTCTTAAATACGATGGCATTCATCGGTCAATGCATCCCGTCTGGCGGCGTTGCGAAAACCACGACATGTTCGAGATATCCGAAGTTTTTCGCGCCTCGCCAGACGGGCGCCTCGACGGCTTCGATGCGTCACCGTATTTCCGAACCGGACCACTTAGGCCCTCCGGACAGGTTGGGGGACATGGTTTTCGCAAGTCCCCCACCCCCCTCCTTTTTTCCATTTTCAGATTTTTCACCTCTCTGAGGCCCGATTTCGTATGTTCCCAACAAACTCCGGCGATCCCGCGCCACAGGCCTTTCGGCTTCAGGGCTGTGGACATCCGGGGCGCCCTCCAGCCGTCCGTCCGAATTTCAAGAACTCGTCGCAAGCTCCTCAAACAGCTTGAAATTCTTGACGCCGGACGGCGGGATGGCTTCCTCCCCGGATGCCCAATACCGCTCCACCGAAACGCCTGTGGCGCTCCTCTGGCAATCCTTTACCGGGAGTTTTTGAGTAGATACCCGATTTCGTGCTGACACGCTGACGCTGCAGTGGTACAATCATCATGATTTCAGGCCGGGCACCGCCACCTGAAAACCGGCGACGTGCTTCTGTATGGATCGTGGACTCAATTCTTTCCGGGGCCCTTAATGCCCGTCGAATCATAAAGGCAACGGCCATGGATGTGGTGCTGATCGAAAAGGGGAGCTACGCCTATGATGAACTCCGGCCCGTGGTGTTCCGTATGCTGGAAACCCTGGGGCCGGGACTGTTCGCGCCCGGCATGCGGGTGCTGGTAAAGCCCAACCTGCTGATGGCGGCCGGGCCGGACGAGGGCATCGTCACCCACCCGCTGGTGGTGCGGGCCGCGGTGGAATACCTGCTGGAAAAAAAGGTGCGCATCCAGGTATCCGACAGCCCGGCCGTGGGGCCTTTCGACCGTGTGGTGCGCCGCACCGGATACGCGGCCGCCCTGGAGGGCCTGGACGTGGATATAAAGCCCTTTGAAAAGACCGCGGCCGTGGATGTGGGCCCGCCCTTCGGGCGCATCGAGGTGGCCGCCGGCGCCCTGGCCGCCGACGCCGTGGTCAACCTGGCCAAGGTCAAGACCCACACCCAGATGCTGCTGACCCTGGGGGTCAAGAACCTCTTCGGTTGCGTGGTGGGGCTGGCCAAACCCCAGTGGCACCTGCGCTGCGGCATCGACCGCGACCAGTTCGCGCGCCTGCTGGTGAGTGTATATCAGGCCGTCAGCCCCTGCCTGACCCTGGTGGACGGCATCACCGCCCTGGAGGGCCAGGGACCGGGCCGCGGCGGCAGGCCCCGGCCG
>CAYUAQ010000130.1:0-11585 GCA_964442705.1 uncultured Desulfobacteraceae bacterium | reverse complement strand
AACGGCATTTTCAGGCCGCCGGTTTGGGGGCATTTTCAGATCGCCAGTGACACCGAGAGGATGAGTTTCATTCAGAGACAGGTCGGCCACGTGAACACGAAGATGATTGTGGAGCACTATTACCGATTTGTGCCCGCCAATGACGACGGCCTGAAACTCGAAAGTGCCTGGAAATCTACCAGCATTCTACCAGACCCAGCGGATGGTGATTTGGAACTATCTGAAAATAATGGATAAAAATGGTGGAGGCGGCGGGAGTCGAACCCGCGTCCGAGAATAATCCACACAGACCTCTACATACTTATCCTGAATTTTGAGGTTCGCCTGGTCGGGACCCCTTCAGGCCGGGTTCCCGGCAGGCTAGCCTGCTGAGAGTTTCGCCGTTTCCGCCGCAGGCGGACGGATTCGGCTATCCTGCTAGTCGACGCCCTTTTCGGACCCGCAGGAAAAGTCCGAAAGGACGGTAGCTGGCTTAAGCAGCTACGGCGTAGGCATAATCATCTGCGATTATGTTTAATCCCCACCGTTTTACGAGCAGATGGGAACCTCGGTATGCAGCCTGTGCTTCTCTATCCCCGTCGAAGCCGTTTCGCCCCCATGAGGAAAACGCATCGGGAGGGGTATTTTAAAGAGCGGTGTTGACTGTAAAATAAGGGATGACGCGGGTTTTGTCAAGGATTGGCGGAAAAACGGGGCGCTGGTGGGGCCGGCAGGTTATGAATAGTTCCGGCGATGGCGCGCCAGGTCGCGCTGTTCGTCCCGGCGGCGGATGGTCTCGCGTTTGTCGTACTTGCGCTTGCCGCGGGCCACTGCCAGGGTGACTTTGACCTTGCCCTCTTTGAAATAGATTTTCAGGGGGACCAGGGACATGCCCTTTTCGTTGACCTTGCCGTAGAGGCGCTTGATTTCGTATTTGTGTAGCAGGAGCTTGCGCGGCCGCAGGGGGTCGTGGTTGCCGTAGTAGGCAAAGGGGTAGGGGCCGATGTGCATCTGGTAGACGAAGACTTCGCCGTTTTTGATCTGGGCATAGGCGTCCTTGAGGTTGACCCGGCCCAGGCGCAGGGATTTGACCTCGGTGCCGCGCAGCACGATGCCGGCCTCCATCTCGTCTTCGATGAAATAGTTGTAGCGGGCCTTGCGGTTCTGGGCTACTATTTTGATGTGATCCTGCGCCATGGTGATCTTCTCTGCCGGTTCGGGTGCGGCCCCTGCGCTGCCTATCCGCCGTTGAAAGCGGCCGGCAGCAGGTCGCCGAAGCGGGTTTTGAGCAGTTCGGTGACCTCTTCCAGGGAAGCCTTTCCCAGGATTTCCTGGGTCGCCCTGCGGGCCTCGCCTTCATCCAGCGAACGTATCATGTTCTTGACCACCGGAATCGACTGGGGGTTCATGCTCAGTTCATTCAGTCCCAGCCCCACCAGCACGGGGGCGTGCAGCGGGTCGGCGGCCATCTCGCCGCACATGTAGACCCCGATACCCTGTTTTTTGGCCATGTCCACGGTCCGTTTGACCATGCGGATGATGGGGGGCGCCAAGGGCTGGTTGAGGTAGATGAGATCGCGGTTGTCCCGGTCGATGGCCATGGTGTACTGGATGAGGTCGTTGGTCCCGATACTGAAAAAGTCCACCTCGCGGGCCATGTGGTCCGCCATGATGACGGCGGCCGGCACTTCGATCATGATGCCGGTCTTGATCCGTTCCAGGGCTTCGGCTCCCCGGTTTCCCAGGGACTTGGCGGCCTGGTGCAGGGCCGCCTTGGCCTGGTGCAGTTCCGTCAGGCAGGAGATCATGGGAAAGATGAGGCGTACGTTGCCGTACAGTGCGGCCCGCAGGATGGCGCGCAACTGTGTCTGGAAAACCTCCGGGTTTTTCAGGCAGTAGCGTATGGCGCGCATCCCCAGGGCCGGGTTGGGTTCCCCGCAGTCGCCCTGCTCGCCCATGGTTTTGTCGCCGTTGATATCCAGCGTGCGGATGGTCACCGGCCTGGGATTCATGACCTCCACCACGTCGCGGTACTTGTCGAAGAGCTGCTCCTCGTCCGGAAATCGCCCGGCGCCCAGGTACTGAAACTCGGTGCGGTACAGTCCGATGCCGTCGGCGCCGTGGTCGATGGCCGGCACCACCTCTTCGGGCAGTTCGATGTTGGCCATCACCGTCATGAGGCGGCCGTCGCGGGTGCGGGCCGGCAGGTGGCTGTTTTTGGAAAGGGCCGCGCGATAACGCTGGTAGCCCATCTTCTTCTCTTCGTACTTGACCAGGGTCTGTTCCGTGGGGTGGACGATGACCACGCCGAGATTGCCGTCCACAACGATCAGGTCGTCGTTGTGGATGATCTTGGAGGCATTTCTCAGCCCGGTCACCGCCGGGATCTCCAGGGTGCGGGCGATGATGCTGGTGTGCGATGTGCGGGCGCCGCGGTCGGTGATAAACCCCATGATGCGCTCGAGGTGGATCTGGCTGGTTTCCGCGGGAGACAGGTCGTGGGCCACCAGGATGACGCGCTTGTCGATGGTGCCGATACTGACGGTGGGGGCGCCCACCAGGTTGCGCAGGATGCGGTCCGATACCTGGCTGACGTCGTCCGCGCGGGCCTGGAGATAGCCGTTGGCCATGTCGCGGAACATGCGCTTGAGGCTGGAGACGACCTTTTTCAGCGCCCATTCCGCGTTGATGGCCTCACGCCGAATGGTGTCGATGGTCCGGTCGTAGAGCATCTTGTCCTTCATCAGGATGGAATGGGTTTCGAGGATGTCGGACTGCTCGCGCAGCTCTGTGGGGGTGTCGTCGATGATCTTCTTCATTTCGTCCAGGGCCTGCTGAACCGCGGTCTTGAACCGCTTGACCTCGTCGTTGAGGTGATCGCGATGGATGAAATATTTGCCCACCACGTCGACCCCCTCCGTGTCCACCAAATAGGCTTTGCCGATGCAGATGCCGGGGGAGGCACCGATTCCCTGTAGAATTTTTTCTTCCTTGCTGTCCGGAGCCATAGGCCGCGTTACTCTCCAAACCCGTTGTGAATCAGTTGGACAAGGGCTTCCAGGATCTTCGTATCTTCGGGGCTGTCGATTCTGATGGTAACGGTGGTGCCCCGGGGGCAGGCGATGGTCAGAAGATCCAGCATGTCCTTGGCGTCGACGGTTTCGCTGTCCCTGATAAAGTACACCCCGCCCCTGGCGCGCGCGGCGATTTCGGCGATCTTGGCGGCCGAGCGTGCGTGCAGGCCCAAGTCGTTGACAATGGTCGCTTTTTCCGTCAGAAAAGCCTCGTCGTTCATGGCGTCATCCGCATCGGAGGCCGTGTGCCGCGGCCGCCGGCGATGTCCAATTGCAGGCGGGGATAGGTTGTCAAATAAACCCTGCCGTATGCCGGGAGGCGTGCAAAAAGCTGGCATACGGTTTTTCTAAAACTAATATAATATGTATGAGAATGGTAAATGTCGATAAAAAGTTTTTCATTTGCCCGAAAAAATGTGGCCCGGCCGGGACGGCTCTCGAGGGCTTTGAACGCCGCGGGGCGTTATGGCAGATTCCGATGATCGCTGCGCCGTTTGCGTCGGTTGCAGGCGGCCAACAATATGCTTGACATTGTGGGGCCAAACTGCGATATTCGATGAAAATGTGGCTATAAAATAGCTTTTTCGTCGAATGGAGGGGCTGTGTGCGGTGGGGCACAGCGACTTCAAAGGATGGGTAATATTTTTCCTTCTTGACTAAATTTTAGCTATATAATAAGAGCTTTTTACGAAATGAACGCCATTCAAGCCAGGGGTTAAAAAAAGTCCGCCAAGATCGTCGGGACTCACGTTTGCCGAGGAAGGGCGTCTATGGAAGGAAATTGAGCATTACCACCCGGTAGCAGGGATGGTGTCATCGAAACAGCGGTCGAAATTTACTGGGAGAACTTGAAAAGGTCACTGCCTGACTTTTTTTTTATTTTTTGCCCTGCCAACAGCGTGTTCAGGGGATGTGTTCCAGGGGCTGAATTGAAACCATGACAACATTAATCGTCTCAGATGTGACACTCACTTTCGGGGGGTTGAACGCGCTCTCCAATCTGGACATGGAAATCAAGCCGGGACTGGTCGTCTCGATTATCGGCCCCAACGGGGCGGGCAAGACCAGCCTGCTGAACTGCATCTCGGGTTTTTATCACCCCACTTCGGGCAGGATCCGGTACGGGGACAACGATCTGACCCACGCCTCGCCGCACCAGGTGACCAACCTGGGGATTGCCCGCGCTTTTCAGAATATCGAGCTGTTCGGCGGGCTGTCCGTCATCGACAATCTCATGCTGGCCCGCCATACCAAGCTGAAGTACAGCCTGCTGCAGGCGGCCGTGTATTTCGGCAAGGCCGCCAGGGAGGAGGCCGAGAACCGCGCCTTTGTCGAAGATGTCATCGACTTCATGGAACTGGAACCCTACCGCAAGCGGATGGTGGGGAACCTGGCCTATGGCGTTCAGAAGCGCGTGGAGGTGGCCCGGGCACTGACCCTGGCGCCGCAGCTGCTGCTGCTCGACGAACCCATGGCCGGCATGAACATCGAAGAAAAAGAGGACATGGTGCGCTTCATCATGGACATCCGCGAGGAGCGGGGCATCTCCGTGGTGCTGGTCGAGCATGACCTGGGCGTGGTCATGGACATCTCGGATGAAATATTCGTCCTTGACTTCGGGATACTGATCGGATCCGGCAAGCCCGAGGAAGTGGCCGCCAACCCCAAGATCATTGAAGCTTACATCGGAGAAGAATAAATCGGCATGGCAGACAGAGACGACCTGGTAAAATACACCATCCCCCAGCTGTTGCGCTGGCGGGTGAAAACCTCCGGCGACAAGGTCGCCCTGAGAGAAAAAGACTTCGGCTGCTGGAACTGCATCACCTGGAACGAGTATTACGGCCTGATCCGCAAGACGGCCTTCGGTCTCAATAAAATCGGGCTGCAGAAGGAAGACAAGATCGCCCTGATCACCGACAACATTCCCGAGATGCTCATCGTCTCCATCGGGGCCCAGGCCCTGGGTGCCATTTCGGTGGGCATCTACCAGACCAGTCTGCCCGACGAGATCCAGGCCGTGCTCAACTACCTGGAGGTCAGCGCGGTTTTCTGCGACGACCAGGAACAGGTGGACAAGCTGATCGAGGTCAGGGACCAGCTTCCCCGGGTCAAGAAGGTCATCTTCGAAGACCCCCGGGGCATGCGCAGCTACCGCTCCGACGACTGGTTCATGTCCATCGAGGAGCTCTACGCGCTGGGCGACGCCGCCCGCGAAGAGGACATGGAGCGTTTCGAGGCCTGGGTGGACGAGGGCAGCCCCGACGATGTCTGCCACATCTGCCTGACTTCGGGCACCACGGGTCTTCCCAAGGGCGCCATGATGACCCACCGCAACTACATCAACATGGGCCTCCAGCTGACCAAGGTCGATCCCCTGGAAGACACCGACGAGTACGTCTCCTTTCTGCCCTTTGCCTGGATCGGCGAACAGATGAACTCCTTCGGCGTGGCGCTGGCCACGGGCATCACCATCAATTTCCCGGAGTCGGTGGAAACCGCCATGGAGGATCTCAAGGAGATCGGCCCCCATTTCATGTTCGGGGCGCCGCGCATCTACGAGACCATCCGCTCCCAGATATGGCTGAAAATAGACGAGTCCTACTGGCTCAACCGCCTCTTTTACGAATATTTCATGAAGGTGGGGGAAAAGGCGGCCCGCTACCGCATGGCCGGCCGCAAGATGCCCCTGTCGCTGCGCTTTCAAGCCTGGCTGGGCAAGATGCTGGTCTTCGTGCCGCTGGTCAACCAGATCGGCATGCTGCGCCTGCGCAGGGCCTACACCGGCGGTGCCGCCCTGGGCCCGGAGCTGTTCACCTTCTACCAGGCCATCGGGGTCAACCTCAAGCAGATCTACGGCCAGACCGAGATCACCGGCATCGCCTACATGCACCGCGACGGCGACGTGCGGCCGGACACGGTGGGAAAACCGCTGCCGGGCACCGAGTGCAAGATATCCGAAGAGGGCGAGATCCTCTCGAAGTCCCCCTCGGTGTGTGCCGGCTACTACAAGCTGCCCGAAAAGACCGCCGAGCTGCTGGAAGGCGGCTGGCTGCACTCCGGCGACGCCGGCTACATCGACGAAAACGGCCACCTGGTGGTCATCGACCGCGTCTCGGACGTCATGCACAACAAGCAGGGCGAGATGTTCAGCCCCATGTTCCTGGAAAACAAGCTCAAGTTCAGCCCCTACATCAAGGAGGTGGTCATCTTCGGCGACCAGGAGGATTTCGTGGCCGCCCTGATCAACATCGACCCCATCGTGGTGGGCAAATGGGCCGAGGACCGGGGCATCTCCTACACCACCTTCATGGATCTGTCCCAGAAGCCGGAAGTGGCCGAGCTGGTCCGGCAGCAGGTGGTGGAATTCAACCGCAGCGTCGAAAAGCCGCATTTCAAGATCCACCGTTTCGCCATCCTCTACAAGCTGCTGGATGTCGACGACGGGGAGCTGACCAAGACCGGCAAGATCCGGCGCAAGTTCATCCGCGAAAAGTACGCCGATCTCTACGATGCCCTCTACGACGAGTCGGTGAGCGAAAAGGAAGTGGAAGCCTTCTTCCAGTATCAGGACGGGCAGACGACGACGGTCAAGACAACCCTTTTATTCTACACCATGGAAGACGACGCATGAGCTATTTCTTTCAACTGGTCATCAGCGGCATCGTGGTGGGATCCATCTACGCCCTGTCGGGCCTGGGGTTTGTGCTGATCTACAAATCCAGCCGGGTGCTCAACATCGCCCACGGGCAGATCATCGCCGCCGGCGCATACATTACCTATATGCTGACCGCGTGGGTGGGCATTCCAATTTACATCGCATTTTTACTGAGCCTGGTGATCACCTTCTTTCTGGCCATGAGCGTGGAGCGCATTTTTCTGCGCCGGCTCATCGGTGAACCCATCATCTCGGTCATCATGGTCACCATCGGCCTGATGTCCATCATCGACGGGTTGATTTTCCTAACGCCCTTCGGTTCGGAAAACTTTTCCTTTCCCGAATTTCTCCCCCAGACGCCGCTGACCATGGGCGGGGTCTCCATCTCCTGGACCCAGCTGGTGGGCGTGATCATCACCGCCATCCTGATCGCCGCATTTTCCTGGTTTTTCAAGAAATCCACGGTGGGCATCTCCATGCGGGCGGTATCCGACGACCAGTTGGCCTCCATGTCCGTGGGCATCTCCATCCCCCGGGTGTTCGGGCTGGCCTGGGCCACGGCCGGACTCAGCGCCGCGGCGGCCGGCACCATCATCGGCAACATCACGGGACTGAATTTCGAAACTTTGCAGGCTTTCGGCATCACGGTGTTTCCGGTGGTCATTCTGGGCGGCCTGGATTCCATCTTCGGCGCCGTGGTGGCGGGGATCATCATGGGGCTGATCCAGCAGTTCGCCTCCGGGTATCTGGACGGCAACTGGGGCCTGAACGGCACCGCCGACGTGCTGCCCTACATCATCCTGCTGGTCATCCTGCTGTTTAAACCCCACGGCCTGTTTGGCACACATGAAATCGAACGGGTGTAGCTTATGTCCGCGAATCGCTGGTTAGCCACGGGAAATTTTTTCACCACCTACCGGGAAGAAAACCGCATCTTCCTGACCAACATCGACCGGCTGGTTTTTTGTGTCTTTCTGGCCGCCGTGTTCGCCTGGCCGCTTTTCATCACCGTCAGCAACAAGTACATGCTGGTCATCGACAATATCCTGGTGGCGGTGGTGGCCATTCTGGGCCTGAACCTGGTGACGGGTTTTGCCGGCCTGATCTCCATCGGCCATGCCGCCTTCGTGGGTGTGGGGGCGTACACCATCGCCTCCTTTTCGCAGGTGCTGGGCGACAGCCACGTGCTGATCACCCATTTCTGGCCTTTCATGCTGCTGATAGCCGGCGGCACGGGGGCCGTTTTCGGCGCCATCGTCGGCCTGCCCGCTTTCCGCTTGAAGCATCTGTACCTGGCCATCGCGACGCTCTCTTTTCAGATGATCTTCCAGTGGGTCATCAATTTCATGAATTTTTTCAACCAGGGGCAGACCATTTTCGTAGGACGCGTGTTCTGGCTGACCGGCAAAGTGGGCCGGCGGGACCATTACGTTTTCTGGTACTATGTGATCCTGGTGGTCATCGTGCTCTTCGGCTTCGCCATCCGCAACCTGCTGCGCACCAGACACGGCCGCTGCCTGGCCGCGGTGCGGGACAACGACCGGGCCGCCGACGCCATGGGCATGTCCCCCGGCTTCACCAAGGTGTACGCTTTCGCCCTGGCCGGTTTCCTGGCCGGAGTGGCCGGCGGGCTGCATGCCTACCTGTACCGGGGAGTGGGTTTCGAGTCTTTTACCCTGCACGAGTCCATCTCCCAGCTGGCCATGGCCATCGTGGGCGGGCTGGGGACGCTGATCGGTTCCTTTTTCGGGCCGGTGTTCATCATCCTGCTGGACCTGCAGGTGGAGCAGCTGGCCGAGTTTGCGGGCAATTTCCTGCCGGCGGCCGGCAACCTGGCCACGGCCCTGCGGCCGCTGTCATTCGGCCTGGTAATCGTGCTGTTTCTGATGTATGAACCTAGAGGAATCGCCAACTGGTGGCGCATCGCGCGCAGTTATCTCAAGCTGTGGCCGTTCCGCTATTAGCGGGGAGCGCAGGGCTCTCACGTAAGCTTTCATGATCGTGCAGATGGTGGGAATTCATATGGGTCCCGCCACTGGTTAACTCCAAAACAAGAAGGAGGGAGTAAAATGAAAATCGGGAAATTGACGCTCATCGCTGTGGCCTTGGTATTCGTGTTCTCCGCGGTTTTCAGTGGTCCGGCCCTGGCGGGACAGACTTACAAGCTGGGCTTGTCGCTGGCAATCACCGGCCCGACGTCCGATGCGGGCGCACCTTATGCCAAAGGGGCGGAAGATTACATCAAGTATGTAAACGACGAGAAACTGCTGGGTGACGACAAGGTGGAGTGCTTCATCCGTGACGACCAGTACAAGACCGCGGTCACCAAGCGCAATTTCGAAGACTTCCTGGACAAGGGCATCGTGCTGTACCTGAACTACTCCACCGGCAGCACCCTGGGGTTGAAGCGCGATTTCGAAGAAGAGAAGATCGCCGTCATCCCGGCTTCTTTTCATGCCGGCAACCTGGTGGATTCCAACTACATCTTCCTGCCCATACTGTCCTACTCCGGCCAGATGATCGCCCTGGGCGAATATGTTGCCGACAAGCACAAGGGCGGCGGGGTCCCCAAGGTGGCGCTGTTCATCCACCCCTCGGCCTTCGGGCGCGGACCCGTGGAAGACACCAAGAACGCCGTCAAGGCCGGCCTCAAGATCGACATCGTCGAGGTGGTGGAGCACGGCAAGGACCTGGACAACACCGCCATGCTGAAGCGGCTCAAGAAAAAGGGCGTGCAGTACGTCATCTGCCAGACCGTGCAGTCGCCGGTGGCCACCCTGCTCAAGGATGCCCAGCGCCTGGATCTGTCCGCCAAGAGCTTCGGTGAAAAGGGCAAGATCACCTTCATGGGATGCCACTACACGGGCGGCAACGACCTGATCGCCCTGGCCGGCTCGGCGGCCGAAAACTTCTTCTGGACCACAGGATACACCCTGACCTCAGTCCCCAGCAAAGGCACCACTTTTCAGCTGGCCCTGGCCAAGAAATACGGACGCGACGACAGGACTGCCAACTCGCACAACTACACCAACGGCATGATGGTGGCCCAGGTGGCCGTGGAGACCATCAAGCGCGCCAAGGCGGCCGGCAAAAAAATTACCCGCCAGGCCCTGTACGAGGAACTGCTGGCCATGCACGGCGACCGGGCTTATTCGCCCCTGACCACGGTGGCGCCTGTGGACTATTCCAAAACCGACAAGGAAGGCGTCGACAAGCTGCAGCTTTACAGCGTGCAGGGTGGTGTCTTCAAGGCCGTGGGCACCCCGTTCGTGCCCAAGTATTACAAGCGAAAATAACCTGCCAATGAATCAGGATACGGGCCGTCGGCGGCTGATCCGGCCACTGCCGGCAGCGCACGGCCCAACACCTGATGGTGTGTGCTTCCTCCGCCGGGGGGCCGTCTACGCTGAGGTCCCTCCGGCAAAGAAAACAGATCGATGACCCAAGAAAATACCGACCATATCCTGCTGGAAGTCAACAACATCGAAGTCGTCTACAACGACATCATCCAGGTGCTGCGCGGGGTCAGCCTGCAGGTGCCCGAGGGCGGCATCGTATCCCTGCTGGGAACCAACGGCGCCGGCAAGACCACCACGCTGCGGGCCATCAGCGGGCTGCTGAAACCCGAAAACGGCTTCATCAAGGATGGGTACATCAAGTTCCGGGGGCGGGATCTCACCAACAAGCTGGGCACCCAGGTGGTGAGAGAGGGCGCCGTCATGGTTCCGGAGGGCCGCCGCGTGTTCAAGCACCTGACCGTGGATGAAAACATCCGCGTGGGGTCCATCACGCGCAAGGACGGCATCAAGGCCATCAACAGCGATCACGCCCTCATGTACGAGCATTTTCCGCGGCTGTCGCGGATCACCAACCGGCTGGCGGGATACTGCTCGGGCGGCGAACAGCAGATGATCGCCATCGCGCGCGCGCTGATGGCGGCACCCAAGATGCTGATGCTGGACGAGCCCTCCCTGGGACTGGCGCCGCTGCTGGTCAAGGAGATTTTCGAGGATATCCAGCGCATCAACCGGGACCTGAAAACCACCATCCTGGTTATCGAGCAGAACGCCCGGGTGGCCCTGGACATCTCCGACTATGCCTATATCATGGAGTCCGGCAAGATCGTGCTGGAGGGGCCGTCCAAAGAACTGCAGGAAAACCCCGACGTCAAAGAGTTTTACATGGGACTGACCCAGGGCGGGGGACGTAAATCCTACAAGGAAGTCAAGTCCTACAAACGGCGTAAACGCTGGATGTAACGGGCGGCCTTGGGCCCGTCCAAGGCCCGGTGTTACGAAGAGGAAAAGACGATGAAGATACTGGTGGGATACAGCGGGTCCGATGTGGCCACAACGGCGGTGGCCTTTGCAACGGATCTGGCCCGGAAAGTGGACGGCCAGGTGTATATCGTGGCTTCCATGGAGGGCGGCACGGGCGAAAAGATCGAGGAGATCCGGAGGGTTAAAGAAGACCTGGAGAAAGCCCGTCAGCTTGTGGAGCAGAACGGCGTGGCCTGCGAGACCGAACAGCTGGCCCGCGGCCTGACACCGGGTGAGGACCTGGTGCGTTTCGCCGAGGAAAACGGTATCGACCACATCGTCGTGGGCATCGAAAAAAAATCCCGCACGCGTAAGCTGCTGCTGGGCTCCACGGCCCAGTACGTGATTTTAAAAGCGTCCTGTCCGGTTACTTCCGTGAAATAGCGTTCGTCTCCCGTGGCCGACGGACACGCCTGTGGGCACGCACACCTGCCGGGGAACGGCCGGCGGACCGGCCCGCCCCCTTCCGTTCGCTTGACTTCATCCCTGCGGTTTCCTATAAGCGTTCATTGGCCTGCTTTTGAGACACAGGCGTTTTGCCGTTCCCAACTTTGA
>CAYUAQ010000129.1:0-11696 GCA_964442705.1 uncultured Desulfobacteraceae bacterium | reverse complement strand
GGCAGGGCCACCTCGTAGAGCTTTTCCTGTTTTTTCCCATACACCTCGACATACATGACGAAGATTTTGCTGGCGATGCTGGATTCCACGTGGTCGTCGCGGTTGAGCACCTTGACCGCCAGGGTGAAGTGGCGCCCGTCCATCACCAGAGTGCCCATTTCGAACAGGGCCCGGCCGTTTGGATCATAGAGCTGGGGGAAGCTGACGAAGCTGTTGACAAAGGCAAGGATGTGGGCCTGGTACAGGATCAGGCGCTCCAGTTCCCGGATGTTGTCCAGCACGAAGGCGGTGCGGTGGCTTTTTTCGATGAGTTCGGCGGCCGTGTCGGTGAAAAAGGGATCTTCCACGTACCGCCGCACGTCCTCCGTGTCGATCTGGTCCACGGCCACCTCCGGTTTGGCCTCCATCCATTCCCGGTAGGGCTGGAAGCGTTCCCGGATCGTCTGCCAGGCGGTCTGGTCCAATTGCCGGAGTCCCCTGCCCAGCAGCGGGTTCAGCACGATGTCGGCAAAACGTTGCAACTCCCGGCGGTAGTAAGGGTTTACGTTGCCGGCCAGGTCGAGCACCCCTTCGGCATTGGGCGGCGCCATCGGCGCACCGGCCAGGTAGGCCTCGGCCGCCGACAGATCCAGCAGGTCGACGGCCGCCGACCGCTCCTGCGGGGACAGGGCCTGGGCCAGAAAATCCGGGTCGAGCCGCTGGATGCTGCAGAGCAGAAAGAACTGCACGATCTTGTCTTCCAGCGCGCGGAACAGCTCCCAGGCCTCGTGGGTGGCCTCCCCCAGCGGCAGGATCTCGGAAACCGTTTCGCCCTCCGCCGACAGGGCCTGTTGCCGCCAGTCCAGGTACTGGCGGCACTGTTCCAGGAACCGGTTCAGGCATTCTTCATCGATCCCCTCGGTTCCGGCCGGGTGGGGCCTGCCGCCCACCGTGGCGATGATGTCTGCGATGAAGCGGCGCATGCGCTCGTCGCCGGCGGCTTCCGGCAGCACGACGCCGGCCTCGTCCAGACCGCCCTGCTGGACCTCGGCCTTGATGGCGCGGACCTGTTCCAGGGTGATGTGCGCATCCGCGTTCCCCGTCCGGTTGAGGATCTTGGCGGCCGACGCGTGGATGCGTTCACCGGTTTCCGATGCGGTGTTGATCGTGTCCAGGCGCAGGCGGGTGTTGCCCGGGACGATGCCGCTGCGGTCGGCGAGGTTTTCAAACAGGAAACGGATGGCGCTTTTTACTTCCTCGGCGCGCAGTCGGCCGTCCTGGTCGGTGTCCATCATGTCCAGAAACACCGGATCGCAGTTGATGGTGGCGGTTGGTGCGGTGGTGGCCACCCAGTGGGCCTCATCGAGTTCCAGCACCGCCTCCAGGTCTTCGAAGGTGTCTATTCTGAGGTGGTTGGTGCGGCCGAAGCGTTCGAACCTGAACCGGCGGCCTTTGAGCAGTGGCTTCATCTGGCGACCCCCTCCTTTTCACCGGTTTTGCCAGACCTTTTCAGCGCGGCCGGCAACGGGATGCCATGCAAAGTAAGACCATTTGAGGGTGCGCTGTCAAGGATTTAAAAAAATACCCGGTGCGGCGTCAAACCGCCCCGGGCATACCGATTATGAAGAGGGGCCGGCTGTTTCAGCTCTCTGGACTCGTTTCCGCTTCCGGCGGCTGCTCACCCTGCTCTTCTGATTTTTCGTTGAGCTTGTCCAGCTTGCGCTGTCTCTTCTCTTCCTTCTTTTTTTTCTTGGCCAATTCCTTTTGACGCTTCTTGAAACTGTAATGTGATCTTGCCAATCTGCACCTCCTGCGCTGTTGTCAGTGACATGAATTTCGGCACAAAAAAAACGCAGCCGGACTGCCAGCAGAAAGGCCGCTGCCGGCGGCCCGGCGATGCCATACGGATAGGCTAAGCCTTCTGGGGTGAAAGAAAGCCGAAGGCGCCGCCGGCGGCCCGGCGATTTGGTCTGCGGCTGTGCCGGCGGCCGCCGCTGCTGTGCAGCGGCCGTGGGTTGCGGCGCTCAGGCCGGCCGGCGGTGCCGGCCGCCGGCGCCTGGTAGTCGAAGTCCGCCAGGGTGCGCTGTTCCACGGGTGCGCCGATGGCCCCGTGGATGGCCCGCACCATCTGCCGGTCTTCGGTGGTGATAAGGGTGAAGGCCTGCCCGCTGCGCTCGGCCCGGCCGGTTCGGCCGATGCGGTGGATGTAGGCTTCGGGCGTGCCGGGGATGTCATAGTTGATCACGTGAGAGACGTTGGAGACGTCGATGCCGCGGGCGGCGATGTCGGTGGCCACCAGCACTTGGTATTTGCCGGACTTGAAGCCGTTCATGGCCTCCTGGCGACGCGACTGGGACAGGTTGCCCTGTAGCGAGGTGCAGCGGTAGCCGGCCTTGGCCAGTTTGCCCCCCAGCTGCCGGGCGCGGTGCTTGGTGCGTGTGAAGACCAGCACGGCCTCGGTGCTGGTGTTGCCGAGCAGCTTGAGCAGCAGCGCGGTTTTGAGGTGCTTGGCCACCGGGTAAAAGGCGTGGCTGACGGTTTCGGCGGGCGCGTCCTGGCCGGCCTGCACGCGCAGGTGCGTCTTCTTCAGAATGTCCCCCACCAGGCGGCGTATCTGCGGCGGCATGGTGGCCGAAAACAGCAGCGTCTGGCGATTGGACGGCGGCAGGTGTGTCAGGATACGGCGGATGTCCGGCAGAAAGCCCATGTCGAACATCTGGTCGGCTTCGTCGAGCACCAATACCTCTACCTGGGAGAGGTCCACCGTGCGCCGGTTGATGTGGTCCAGCAGCCGCCCCGGGCAGGCCACCGCGATGTCGGCGCGTCTCAGGGACGTGATCTGCGGCTGGATGCCCACGCCGCCGTAAATGGAAACGCTGCGCAGGCCGGTTTTGGCGCCCAGGCTCTGGATGTCCTCGTGGATCTGTTCGGCCAGTTCGCGGGTGGGGGCGATGACCAGGGCGCGCAGACGGCCGCGTCGCCCCTCGATGAGTCGATGCAGTATCGGCAGCACGAAGGCGGCCGTTTTTCCGGTGCCCGTTTGGGCCAGCCCCATGACGTCCCGGCCCTGCATAACGCCGGGAATGGCCTGGGTTTGAATGGGGGTGGGGGTGGTGTATCCGGCGGCGGCGATACCGGCCGCCACGCGGGGGTGAAATGAAAATGTGTTAAAATTCAAGCGAGTTAATTCCTTTTTATTTAATAACCCCTTCTTCGAAAGGGTCGTTTTTTGCGTTTTTTCCCGCCTGAATCGGCGGGTCTTACCTTGATGTTGTTGCCGTCGATGCGGTTGCCGTTGAGCGCCTTGATGGCCTGGTCCGCCTCGGAGTTGCTGGGCATTTCAATGAACCCGAATCCCCTCGGCCGGCCGGAAAAGCGATCCTTGATCACTTTGACACTGGCGATTTCGCCGAACTCGGCGAACAGGGCCTTGAGCGTGTCTTCGGTGGTGCCGTGCGACAGATTTCCAATGTAGATGTTCATGCAAAATACCTTTCGCTCTTCATCGTTTGGCCGGTTGCCCGTGGCAGACCGGCTGACCCCGGCGTGAGAGGGGCGGATTGTGGTTCCAACGCAGAGAAAGATACCCGGCAGCGAGTGAAATGTCCGAAGGGTGGTGCCGAAGGCGGGAGCTTGCGTGTGTCCGTCTTTTCCGGAAATCACTCTGATTTAAAAAAACAGGGGCACATCCCATCACTGGAGACATGCCCCCGGTACTGAAATCAGCTTACCGTGACATTGGCGGCAGAAGGACCTTTGTTCCCCTGCTCGATGTCAAAGGAAACCTGGTCGCCCTCGCTGAGGCTTCTGAAGCCGCTGGCGTTGATGGCGGAATGGTGTACAAACACATCGGGTCCGTTTTCCTGCTCGATAAAGCCGAACCCTTTCTGGTCGTTGAACCACTTGACTGTTCCGTTGGCCATGATGACATCCTCCTTTCTTTAGAAATATTCAAAATTTTAAACTGGAGGATGCAGCATTGAGAAATGAGTCGTTCCTTCAGAAAAAAACCGCTCCGCCGACTGCAGGCGAAGCCTTGTTGATGGTTCCTATGGTAACACTTTTTTCCGCGAAAGCAAGCTATTTATTTTTTTTAGGATTTTTGTGCTCGTTTTACACGGCGGGGCTGTCGACCCCGGCAGACGTGCGCAGCGCCCCGGGGCGGGCGCGCGCCCGACGAAAACCCCAGGGCCCCTTTGCCCTCAAGCTTTGCGGTCAAACAGTCGATAATCAGAGCAAACCGATGAGCCGCGGGTGCGCCCGATTGGCGTGCGGGCGTGCATGCCCGGGGTCGTTTGCATCCCATGCAGCCGTTAGGGGCGGCAAGAGCGCATCGGCGGATGAAAAAACCAACTGCGACCGGAAAGGGCGAGCCCTGGCATGAGCACCTACAGAGACCTCAAATCCGTTGACTACATCGAGCCCATCCTGGCCTATGCCGGCCGGCTGCTGAACGTCGAGTTCAAACCCACCGGCAAGATGCGCTTCCGGTCGCCCTGCCCTTTTCACGCCGACGCCAAAAACAGTTTCCGGGTCTATGTGGACGGCGAGGACGAGGTGCGCTTCCACTGCTTGGGCGACTGCAACCGCGGCTGGGACATCTACGACCTGATCATGCTGCGGGAACGCTGCGGTTTCATCGAGGCCCAGCAGCGCTTCGCCGCCTTCCTGGGCGTCACGGATTTCACCCCCCTGCCGCAAAAGCCCCTGTCCGCCGAAAAAAACGGCCACGCCGCCTGACCACCACCCTTCGTTGGATCGGGCGCCCTCTTTTTCTGCAGATTGAACGCGCCATATTCCGTCTGCGAAACAAGCGGGTTCTATCGCGTGCATCTATGCAGGCAGGCCCGGTCGACCGCCGGATGCCCTGACCAGCAAAAGCGGTGGTTCGGCAGCTGGCTCAGGGGTGAAGCGCGACCGGCCTTTTGAAATAGAACCACACCCAGTTGACGGCCACCAGCTCCCAGCCATCTTTGCCATATTCCGTCAGTATCTTCGATGTTTTCTGGCTCCAGCCCCAGATAAAAACACACTTGTATTCAAATTTTTGCATTCCTGTGCCCCCCAGGATCGCACCTCTACGCTTCAGGGCCCGTGGTATACCAGTGCCCGTCGCCGGCACAGGTCCACCTGGGCACGGTTTTGCCCCCGGCCGGAAACCCGGCGACTGGCAGAATTAAACTTCACGATTTGAGCAGATGGGTCTGTCCCGTGCGAATGGCGTCCAAAACAAATTTCCCCCCCAATTTGATCTTCCCCAAGGTGCGCTTTTTGTTGGCCATGATGATATCGAACAGCTCTTCCCGCGTTTCCGGCGGCCTTGTTTCCACGGGCTTTTTGACCAGCGTTATGGCACCGGCTGGGCAGGTGGTGACGCAAAGGCCGCAGCCCAGGCAGCGGCCCGGATTCACCACGGCCAGTTGTGTTTTTTCGGAAACAGCCACCGCGCCGACCTGGCAGCGCCGCTGGCAGACCCCGCAGGCCGTGCAGGTTTGCGCGTCCACGGCGGCGTAAAAATTGGAGACCCAGTAGTCCAGCGGCTTGGGGATCTGCCGGTGCATGGACAGCATGCCGCAGCAGCACCCGCAGCACGAACAGATGAACTCCGGCTTTTCGGTGTTGGCCGGCTGAAGCACCAGGCCGTCTTTCTGGTTCTGCTCTATGATCGACACGGCGTCGTCCCTGGTGATCTCCCGGCCGATGCCACTGACCAGCAGCATGTCTGCGCCGCTGCCCAGGGCCAGGCAGGTCTCCCGGCGGTCCGTTACCCGGCAGGCCTTTCCCTCCATGGACTTTTTCTTGCGGCAGATGCATTCCAGGATGACGAAAGGCGTCTCGGCCCGCTGGAGAAGGGTCATTACCTCGTCGAAGGTACTGACGTTGTGCCGCGGGTGGATGCTCCTGGCCACGGGAATGGTGCGCATCTGGGGCAGCTCGGTGCTCAGGAATTCGATGCCGAAGGCGCGGTCTGAAAAATACGCATCGAAGTACTTCACCAATTCCAGGGTGAGACGCTCGACCTGGAACTCGTACATACCGACGACCAGCGGTGCATTGCAATAGTGCCTGCGGCCCTCTTTTATCTTGAGTTCGATGCCGCCCTTTTTCACAATGCGGTCGAGGATCGCTTCCAGTTCCCCGGCAGAGCCGACCAGGTGCTCGGCCTTCTCGAATATGGCTTCGACCGTCTCCATCCTGTAACTCAAGCAGGTGGCGACTTCGGCCTCTTGGGGCGTGAAGATGTATTTCAGAATCTTGATTTCAACCCCTGACCGGGTAGCCGGAAAACCGACCGCCTGCCTGTCCAGGTGTTGTTGCAGCTTGATGTAGACCTGTTCATCGCTATCCATGTCATTTTACCGAAACCACAGTCTTGTTGGGCTTCTCAAGGTTATCGCGCTTGCAGCCAATATTCGTATTAAAAATATAGCACAAAAAGGGGGTTTTTTAAACCGGCATGCCCTTTATGTCAGGCAACTATCGGAAAAGACATCATATATTCCATGATATTGAAATTTTACTCAGGTTTCGGCCAAATGTCAAATTTCAAAGCACTGAAATCCGGAATCGACTGAAAGGCTGCCTGCCTCCACTATACGCTGTTTGTACGCCGTGCTTCAGTTGGTAATTGACATGCACAGAGTAAGGTCTTATGGTATAATAATACCACATAGTGGTATATCGAACTGGGCTGTCGACACTGTTTCTCAAAAAGTCTGACATGCAGTAGAAAGTCTTCGAGCACCCTGATTCTTCTCTGATAAACGGGAAAGGAGAAGCCCATGAGAAAGATCATTTTATTGATAGTGGTAGTACTATTTGGCGGATTTATCTACGGAGATGCACTGGCCGCAGGGCCGAAGAAAATAAACAAATGCACCACGATCACCAAGTCCGGATCATATGTGGTGAACAAGAATCTGCAAGCCACCACCAAAACCGCCGGCAACTGCATCGTCATCGATGCCGATTTCGTCACCCTTGATCTGAACGGCTTTACGTTGACGGGGTTGGAGGACGGAACTGGATCCGGGGTGTGGGGCAATAACACATTTCATCAAGGCATCGTGGTCCGTAACGGCATGATTACCGGATTTAGCGATGGCATTAATTTTTTCCTGGGCCGGGATTTCACGATCGAAAAGATAAGGGCCTTCGGCAACAACCGATGGGGCATGCGGATACCCGACAGAAGCACCGTCACCGGAAACACCGTCGCAGTTAATGGATCTGAAGGCATCATTGTATTTCAAGAAGGCACCGTCACCGGCAATATAGCCATAGACAATGGCGGGCACGGGATAAGTGTGAGTAACAGCAGCACCGTGTCCGGAAATACTGCCTCCGATAATGGCGGTGATGGAATACATGTGCGTTCAAAGAGTAGCGTGACCGGGAACACTGCCTATTCCAACGGTTCTGATGGACTTTGGATTGGCTGCCCCAGTAACATCATCGGCAACACGGCCGTTAACAATATCGATCAGAACATGAAACTGGACGCCGCCGGCTGCCTTGTCAGCGATAACCTTGCCCCCTAGGAGTTTCGCCTGGGGCAAAACCGCAGTGCTCAATAGTAAAAAATCGCGCTGATAAATGGGAAAGGAAAATTTCATGAAAAAGATAATCTCATTGATAACGGTTATACTGCTGACCTCACTTGTATACAGCAACGCAATGGCCGCAGGGCCAAAGAAAATCAACAAATGCATGACTATCAACAAATCCGGGTCCTATGTGGTAAACAAAAATTTGCAGGCCACCAGGAAGACGGCCGGCAGCTGTATTGTCATTGATGCCGATTTTGTCACGCTGGATCTGAACGGCTTCACGCTGAAAGGTTTAGGTGACGGAACAGGAAACGGGGTGGGGGATAACGGCGCCCCTCATTCGGGTATCGTCGTTCGTAACGGCATGATCACTGAATTTGAAAATGGCATCGAGTTCAGTCCCAGAAGTAATAGTACGGTTGAAAATATACGGGCATTAAATAATGACCGGGTTGGCATCAATGTGTCGTCCGGAAGCATTGTCACCGCAAACACGGCCTCAAATAATGGCTCTATCGGAATCCTCGTAGGTTTTGGCAGCATTGTTGCCGGCAACACCGCCTCAGGCAATGGCCATCATGGAATAAATGTGGGTACCAGAAGTACTGTTACCGGAAACAGGGTCTCGAACAATGATAAGAATGGGTTACATATAGGTCTCTACAGCACTGTCACAAGAAATATAGCCAGTGGGAACAGCGCTAATGGAATGAAGCTCTTCTGTCCCAGCAACATCATCGGCAACACGGCAACAGGAAACAACGACCAGAACATTGCTTTGTCTATGGCCGGGTGCCGCCTCAGCGACAATCTTGCTCCCTAAGGGATATCGCCGTATCAAGAGGATCTGTCCTTTCATCTGGATACCCATACATGGGTGAATTACACCAGTCATCTTGCCAGCAGGAAATGATCGCCGAGATCAACGAGCCCTTTTCATAGGACAATATTTTTCCTCAATTCACTTCACTTCAGCCGGGCCTGGTGCAGGGCGTCGACAGCGCCCCCTCCTGCTGTTCGGTTCACCACCTGGCGAACATCGGCGAGGCATCAACGACCCTTCGGGTTTTTCTCGGTACACCGGCAACCGTCCGCTTTCTTTGCTGACAGAATTTTTTCCATGATGGTGGAGCGGCCGTTGGTCATGACATCCCGATCAATATCGGCGGCCGTGTAATTAAAACAGTAACAGATCATCTCTTCCATGGTGACTCCTCAAATGATCATTGGACAGACAGGAACGCCCGGCTCCAATAGGAACCGCTGAAATAGGTTGCAATGCCGATGAGAACCAGACCGATACCGCCGAGGACCTTGAGCTTCCCGGCTCTTGCGGCAATCCAGCCCAACCATGCTGTCCCTGCCCTGAAAAACGAAAAAACGGCCAAAGGGACCGTCAAGGCGAGGCCGAAGGTGAAAAGGGAAACGAAACCCATGAGCAGTTTTCCCGTGAAAAGGGTCTGTCCCACTAGAACCGTCAGCAGCGGTATGGCACATGCCGGGATCGTAAGGCCGGCGATCAACCCCAGGCGCTTGAGGGACCCCTCCCCGAAATCCAACCCCAGCAATCGGGCGATCCGAATATTGCGCAATTTGTGAAGCAGGGACTTGGAAAAAATCATCAGCAATCCGACCGCGACGTACAATACCGCCAGAAGCGTAAAAAATCCCTGCTGGAAAGAGAACATCCTGCTTCCCACAAAAGCCACCGCCACCTTGGCGCTGACCGAGGTGAGGATGAGCGCTGCCGCCAGGTCCGTGGCGATGGCCAGACCCAGGCCGGCCATGAGCCCGTACTGGCGGATCAGCCAGGTCATCAGGATGAGCATCGGGATGCTGGCAAAGGTTCCCAGGATGACCAGCCAGTAGATGGAAAAGGGCGAGTGCTTGTTGAGCAAGTTGGTCATGGCACCCAGCCGGGGGCAGACCACGAAAAAGGCAAAAGCGGACAAGGTCACTACGTAGGCAAACAGGCCGTCGTTCATGGATTCTCCCACTCCCTCTTCTGTCGATATCGCTCATAAGGGGGTATAAAACACCCCTTTTTCGCTCTTTGTTGTGCCGGCGGTCGAACGGGCTCGCCACTCTCAGCGTACTTTCATACGCGGGTTTATCTGTCCAGGGCCGCCAGTATGGGGCAATCGTCCAGGGGGCCGGCGCCCGGACAGCTCCTTTCCAGGTTCTGCAGCGCCTTTTTTATTTTCTGCAGGGCCGCTATTTTATCCTCGATATCCGACAACTTGTCTTCGATACGCTGCCGGACGTCTCGACAGGTGCCGTCCGCGGTGACCCGCATGGAAAGCAATTCCGCGATTTCCGTCAGGGAAAATCCCAGCGCCTGGGTCGACTTGATGAACCGGATGCGTTTCAGGTCGTCATCGCTATACTGCCGGTGACCGCTAGGCGTGCGTGGCGGTTCCCGCAGCAACCCCCGACGCTCATAGTACCGCACCGTCGCCAGGTTTACCCCGGCCTCCTTGGCCAGCTGGCCGATGGTATAAAAAGGCATCTCGTCACCCTCCCCGCATACCATAAGACCTGCACCTGGGTGCAGGTCAAGGACAAAAATATTTACCCCGCCTTTCCGGCCCTTCCCTTACAGAAAATCGTCTCCTACCCCCCGGAAGAAACGAATCTCCCCATAGACAGAAGGGCATTTCCCGTCGCCCTCACAATTCTAAGAACAGGGGGATAGATTATGAATTCAAAAAACGGTAACACCGATAAAGCTGTTTTCATACCTCATCACTATGGGCAGCTGTGAAGGGAAGCTGGTGCTGGGTCCATTCTGCAGGACAGGAACCGCCTGCATCGCCGCCAAGACGCTCAACCGAAAGTATATCGGGATAGAGCTGAAGCAAGAATATCATGAAGTGGCCAAGCTCAGGTCAAAAATGGCACAGCTTTGTCCGATCCCCCTCCAGCGAATTGTCAGCTGAAAAACTTGATTCTTTTTTTAAACAGTACCTTCGGGTCGTTTGGCTTGTCGTAATCGAGAGTAACTGGTATGCCATCAAATTCTGCATTGCCCTGCTCAATTTGGAATCCAATTTTTTTATGGAATTCAATTGATCCTTTATTTACTGGTGATGTACAGGCCCTGATGGTGTCACGCTTATTTTCTTTACATACCTTATAAAATTGTTCATACAGATATTCTCCGATCCCAATACCGCGATAATCCGGATGAACCCCGACAAAATGAATATAACCCTCATCTGTATTCGATTGCGATAGAAAACCGATTAAGAAAGCTATTAATTTGTCATCTTTTTCGATGATAAATGATGAGTTGCAAAAATGTATTAGAAATAATTTCGGCAACATCCATGTCAAATCTCTACCACCCCACCAGTCTTTTAACACGTTTATTATTCTATTATGATCTGATGGTTCACAATTTCTGATGTGTAAACCCTTTGGTAAATCTGTAATCATGGGAGTTCCCCTGTCACTCAAACACAGCTATCGGCCGCGGATGAGCCGCGAGCATTAGTGTCAGTGGGGTACGGAGCTCGCGGTTCGTCCTATCATTGTCAATAGAAAGTTTGTTTCATACTAACATTCTTTCTCAATGGTCAAAGAAAGCGCTTCTACTGAGGATCCGTTTCAGCAAACACATCCGTGGGATTGCGCTCTTGCCAGACATTTTCCATGCTTCACCGGAAATCAGAGGCGACGGTTCTACAGCACTGAAGGCGTTGCAGTGGGAATGGCCGTTGTCCCTCCTGGTGTCTCCCGGGTGTTCAAGGGAGTAAAACCGAAATGCATGCTGCGCATGGTCGCCGCTTTCTACCGATACTGCTTGCGCAGTTCCTTCTTGTCGATTTTTCCCACGCTGGTCTTGGGGACGCTGTCCACAAACACCACGCGGTCGGGCACTCCGTACTTGGGGATGGTCCCCTCTTCGACAAAGAGCAGGTAAAAATCCCTTAGATCCTGCTCCTGCACCTTGCCCTTGAAGTCCTCCTTGAGCACCACGACCGCCAGGGGACGTTCGCCCCATTTTTCGTCGGGCACGCCGATCACGGCAGCTTCCGAGACCGCCTCGTGCTGACTGACGATACTCTCCAGTTCCAGGGAGGAGATCCATTCCCCGCCGGTTTTGATGACGTCCTTGATGCGGTCGGTGACCTGCAGGTAGCCTTCGATGTCGATGAACCCGAT
>CAYUAQ010000128.1:0-11755 GCA_964442705.1 uncultured Desulfobacteraceae bacterium | reverse complement strand
CGCCGGCGGCCGGAGCATCCCCGCCGGGGCTCACGGAGCGCAGACGATACCTGCCTGCCGCGGCGAACAGCCTGCATGCATGACGTCTGCTCTGCGCGGTGATTGACAGCCGGCGGACTGGATGCTAAACAGCATTCAGTCGGCAAGGCCCCGGAAAGCGGAGGCCCAACCGGCGGCTGAGTTAACCCCCGTAACCGGAAAGGAGGAAACATGTTAAAGAAACTGGTCATTGGCCTGACCGCGGTGATCGTGCTCATCGGCATGGGGCTGCCCGTCGATGCCGACGCCGCGGGGCGCAAGGACGTACTGGTCATCGGCATGGCCACCAGCGACATCATCTCGCTGGACCCGGCCAAGGCCTTCGAGTTTTCCGGGGTGGGTGTCGAGGCCCAGGTGTACGACCGCCTGCTGGATTTTCCGGCCGGCAAGTTCACCAAGCCCGAGCTCTCCCTGGCTGAATCCTACGAGGTTTCGCCCGACGGCAGGGTCTGGACCTTCCACCTGCGCAAGGACGTCAAGTTCCACAGCGGGAACCCCTTGACGGCCGACGACGTGGTCTACTCCTTCCAGCGGGTGGTCTACCTCAAGGACCAGCCCTCGTTCATCCTCACGCAGTTCGGCATCAAGGAAAATTCCATCAAGGCCCTGGACAAACACACCGTGCAGATCACGCTGGACAAGAAGTACGCTTCCGGCATCTTCTTTTCCTGCCTGTCGGCCGGCGTGGCCAGCATTGTGGACGCCAAGGTCGTCAAACAGCACGAACAGAAGACCGACAAGTACCCCGACGGCGACCGCGGCCTGACCTGGCTGACGCGCAACTCGGCGGGCTCGGGCCCCTTTATCCTGCGCAAGTGGGAAAAGGGTGACCGGGCCATCCTGGACGCCTTCCCCGGCCACTTCCGCAATCCGCCCAAGGTCAAGCGGGTGGTCATCAAGGAGATCGTGGAGGCCACCAGCCGCCGGCTGCAGGTGGAAAAGGGCGATATCGACATCGCCTGGGAGATGCTGCCGGACCAGATCAAGGAACTGAAAAAGAACAAGGACCTGCGCATCGAGAGCTCGCCGGCCACGCTGATCTACTACGTGGGCATGAACGTGTCCAAGGGGCCGCTCAAAGACAACCGCGTGCGCACGGCCATCCGCCACGCCATCGACTACAAGGGCATCATCGACAACATCATGGGCGGGGCCGCCAAGCCTATCAACACCTTCATTCCCGAGGGCTTTGCCGGCTACCAGAACGTGGTCTACTACAAGGAAGACCTCGCCAAAGCCAAGGCCCTGCTGAAAGATGCCGGCTATGCCGACGGTTTCGAGATCTCCATGGATCACGGCGACCAGCCGCCCAACCCCGAGATCGCCCAGGCCCTGCAGAACTCGCTGGCCCGCGTGGGCATCAGGGTCAAACTCAACAAGCTGATCTCGTCCCAGCTGTGGCCCAAGTACCGCGCCCAGAAACACGAGCTGATCCTGGCGCGCTGGGGACCGGATTACGTGGATCCGCACACCAACGCCCAGCCCTTCGCCGACTACAAGGCCAAGCAGCTGTGCTGGCGCAACGCCTACTACAACGACGAGACCTCCGCCCTGATCGAAAAGGCCAGCCAGGAGATGGACAACGACAAGCGCCTCGCCCTGTACCAGCAGGCCAACAAGATCATCCAGGAGCAGGGGCCCTACGCGCTGCTGTTCCAGCCCATGTACCAGCATGCCGTGCGCAACAACATCAAGGATGTCTACGTGGCGCCCATGTTCGACCTGTGGAAGCTGTACACCATCCGCAAGGAATAGCCGCCTGACCCAGCCCGGCCGGCCGTCGCCCGCGACCCGGACGGCCGGTTTTTTATTGCCAATGCTTCAATACCTGCTGCGCCGCACCGTCACCCTCGTGATCACCCTGCTGGGGATCATGGTGGTGACCTTTTTCATCTCCCTGGTGATACCGGTGGACCCCCTGGCGTCCATCGCCGGTCCCCAGGCGCCCCAGGAGACCGTCGACCGCCTGCGGGTGCTCTATGGCTTTGATCAGCCCGTCTACGTGCAGTTCGGGCGCTACATGAACCGCCTGTTTCACGGCGATCTGGGAACGTCTTTCCAGACCGGCCGGCCGGTGCTGGACGACATCCTGCACTACTTTCCGGCCACTCTAGAGCTGGCCACCGTGGCGCTGATCATCTCCATCGTCGTGGGCATCCCACTGGGGGTGTTGTCGGCGGTGTACCGCAACTCGCCCATCGACCACTTCTCGCGCATCCTGAGCCTCATCGGGGTGTCCATGCCGGTCTTCTGGCTGGGTCTGGTGCTGCTGTTGATCTTCTACTTCAAGCTGGGCTGGTTTCCCGAGCCGGGGCGGCTGGACATCATGCTCATCGAGCCCACCCGCGTCACCGGCATCCTGACGATCGACAGCCTGCTGGCGCGCGACTTCGAGGTGTTCTGGGATGCGCTCAAGCACATGGCCCTGCCCGCGGCCGTGCTGGGCCTCTACGGACTGGCCGGCATCGCCCGCATCGTGCGCTCCAGCATGCTGGACGTGCTCTCGGCCGAGTACATCAAGACGGCGCGCATCAAGGGGCTCAGCGAGTTTATGGTGCTCACGCGCCACGCCCTGCGAAACGCCCTGATTCCGGCGGTCACCGTCATCGGCCTGACTTACGGCGGCCTGCTGGAAGGCTCGGTGCTGACCGAGACCATCTTCGCCTGGCCCGGGCTGGGCCGCTACCTGGCCACCGCCTTTCTGACCCTAGACCTCAACGCCGTGGTGGGCGGCACCATGCTGGTGGCCCTGACCTACTGCCTGGTCAACCTGGCCGTCGATCTGGTGTACGCCCTCCTGAACCCCAAGATCACCCTGGCAGAAGAATGAGCACGACCCGCGTCATCGACAAGGCGGAAGCCCGCCGGCGGCGCCGCGAGGCCCGTCTCCAGTACCTGCGTGACAGCTTCGTGCTGTGGCGGCGCAACCACCTCATGGTGGTGGGCACCGCCATCCTGGTGTTCCTGCTGCTGGTGGCCGCCTGCGCACCGCTGTTGGCCACCCACGACCCCTATGGGCAGATTCTGGCCGACCGACTGCAGCCGCCTTCGGCGCAGCACTTCTTCGGCACCGACAGCCTGGGCCGCGACATCTACTCGCGGGTGATCTACGGATCGCGCGTGACCCTGGCCATCGCCTTCCTGGTGGCCGTCATCAGTACACCCCTGGGCATGGCCATCGGCGTGGTGTCGGGCTACTTCGGCCGGGCCACGGACGAGATCCTCATGCGCCTGTCCGACGTTTTCCTGGCCTTTCCCAAGCTGATCCTGGCCATCGCCTTCGCCGCCGCCCTGGGGCCCGGCGTGGAAAACGCCATCGTGGCCATCGCGGTGGCCAACTGGCCCAGCTACGCGCGGCTGGCGCGCGCCGAGACCCTGGCGGTGCGCAACAACGACTACATCCAGGTGATCCGCAGCATGGGCGCCAGCAACCTGCGCATCATGGTGGGCCACATCACGCCCATGTGCCTGTCGTCCATCATCGTGCGCCTGAGCCTGGACATGGGCACCATCATCCTGACGGCCGCCGGCCTGGGATTTCTCGGCCTGGGCGCCCAGCCGCCCACGCCCGAGTGGGGGCTGATGGTCAGCGACGGCCGGCAGTTCCTGGTGGACCAGTGGTGGGTGTCCACCCTACCCGGCGTGGCTATCCTGATCGTGGTGATGGGCTTCAACCTGGTGGGCGACGGTATCCGCGACATCCTCGACCCCCACCAGCGACAGAGTTGAATATGACAATGGTGAACACGGAACCCCTGCTGCGCGTCGAGGACCTTAAAGTGCGCTTCTACACCCTGCGGGGCGTGGTGCACGCCCTCGAGCGGGTGCGCTTCGTTCTCAACCGCCAGGAGACCCTGGGACTGGCCGGTGAGACCGGCTGCGGCAAGTCGGTCACGGCCCGCTCGGTGCTGCGGCTCATCGACCCGCCGGGGAAAATCATCAGCGGCCGCATCCTGTTCGAGGGCCGTGACCTGCTGACCCTGGACGAGGCCACCATGCGCACCATCCGCGGCAGCCAGATCTCCATGATCATGCAGGAGCCCAAGATGTCGCTGAACCCCGTGATCCGCGTGGGCGACCAGATCGCCGAGACCCTGCTGATCCACGAACGCTCGTTGAACCGTCGCTCGGCCCGCGCCCGGGCCGTGGACATGCTGGTCCAGCTGGGCATCCCGGACCCCACCCGCGTGGCGCGACGCTATCCTCACGAGCTGAGCGGCGGCATGGCCCAGCGGGTCATGATCGCCATGATGCTGGTCACGCGGCCCAAGCTGCTCATCGCCGACGAGCCCACCAGCGCCCTGGACGTCACCATCCAGGCCCAGATCCTGGAGCTCATGAAGAAACTGGTGCGCGACATCAAGACCTCGGTGCTCATGATCACCCACGACCTGGGCGTCATGGCCGAAACCTGCGACCGGGTGGCGGTGATGTACGCCGGCGAAATGGTGGAAACCGGCCCGGTGCGCAGCGTGCTCAAAAATCCCCGGCACCCTTACACCCAGGGGCTGCTGCAGACCGTTCCGGACAGGGCCAACCCGCAGCAACCCCTGTACTCCATCCGCGGCAACGTGCCCAGCCTGCTGCAGCCGCCCGTGGGCTGCCGCTTCGCCCCGCGCTGCGAGCACGCCATGGAGCGCTGCCACCGCGAACTGCCACCCTACGTTCACCTGGAGGACGGCCACCAGGCCGCCTGTTTCCTGCACGCCGAAAAAGCGGAGGTGGTCCCGCCGTGATGCAGACGTCGCCGCAAAGCCGCCCCATGGTAGAAGCCCGGCACCAAAAAGTGCCGCTGGCGCGCGAAGGCGCCTCGCCCGCCGAGCCCCTCCTGCGCATCCGAGACCTGCACGTCCACTTTCACATCAAGGAGGGCGTGCTGCGCCAGCACCAGGCCACGGTCAAGGCCGTCAACACCCTCAGCCTGGACCTGTTCCCCGGCGACGTCTTCGGCCTGGTGGGCGAGTCCGGTTGCGGCAAGACCACCCTGGGGCGCGCGGTGGTGGGGCTGGCGCCGGTGACGGCTGGTGAGATCCGCTTCAAGGACCGCAGCATCGTGGGACTGGAGGGGCGGGCGGCCTTCGAGCGTGCGCGCTCCATCCAGCTGATCTTCCAGGACCCTTACGCCTCGCTGCACCCGCGCAAGACGGTGTGCGACCTGGTGGGCCTGGGCCTCAAGCTGCACCACCTGGCCGAGGGCTACGAGATCGACGGGAAGGTGCTGGCCATGCTCGAGCGGGTGGGCTTCAGCATCGACCACATGTACCGCTACGCCCACGAGTTTTCCGGCGGTCAGCGCCAGCGCATCGCCCTGGCCCGGGCCCTGGTGCTGCACCCCGAACTGCTGATCCTCGACGAGCCCACCTCGGCCCTGGACGTGTCGGTGCAGGCCCAGATCTTAAATCTGCTCAAGGAGCTGCAGCGCGAGTTCAGCCTGACCTATCTCTTCATCTCCCACGACCTGGGGGTGGTGCGCTACATGAGCAGCCGCATCGGCGTCATGTACCTGGGCTCCATGGTGGAGACCGGGACCACGGCGGACATCTTCCGCCAGTGCCAGCACCCCTACACGCGGGTGCTGCTGTCGTCCCTGCCCTCCCTGGACCCGGACGCGCCCCACCGCGGCATCCTGCTGGAGGGCGACCCGCCCACGCCCGTAGACCCACCGCCGGGCTGTTCCTTCGCGCCCCGCTGCCCCGAGGCCCGGGAGCGCTGCCGCGCGGAAAAACCGGCCCTTGTGCAGCGTGCCGACAACCCCACGCATCTGACGGCCTGCCATTTTCCGCACCTTGCCTGAAAGCCCGCTTCGCGTCCTGCGCCGGCCGGCTTAAAACTTGACACCCGGCGGCCCATTTGCCATACTCACTTGGGTGCTGATCAGTTCCCCGCCCCGATCGCTTCCCTCGCTGAAAAAGTGATGCACTGACGCACCGCTGATGGCCGAACCACAAGAAAAAAGGAGGAACGCACGATGAAAAAGCTCAGATGGCTGCTGACAGGAATGCTCATCCTGGCCATGGTGTTCGCCGCCGCGGACGTCATGGCCACAAAGAAGGTCGTGCTGGTCTACGGAACCACCGAAAAGGTGACCGACATGGACCCGGCCAACGCTTACGATTTTCACACCTGGGAAATATTCTACAATATCTATCAGGGTCTGCTGGGCTATCCGCCGGGCAAGACCAACCTGGTGCCGGCCCTGGCCGAATCCTACACCGTCAGCGAGGACGGCAAGGCTTACACCTTCAAGCTGAAGAAGGGCCTCAAGTTCAGCGACGGCACGCCCTTTGACGCCAAGGCCGTCAAGTGGTCCCTGGACCGCGTCATGAAGCTCAAGGGCGACCCCTCCTGGCTGGTCACGGATTTCGTCGACCACGTGGAGGTGGTGGACCCCTACACGGTCAAATACGTGCTCAAAAACCCCTGCGCCTACTTTCCCTCCCTGGTGGCCACCGTGCCCTACTACCCGTTGAACCCCAACGTGTATCCGGCCGGCAAGATCGTCAAGGATCCCACCGATCTCAAGGGCGGCAAGCTGGTGGGCCTGGGGCCCTACCAGATGATTTCCTTCAAACGCGATGAAGAGATCATCCTGGACGTCAATCCTTACTACAAAGGCCCCAAGCCGAAAAACGACCGCGTGGTGATTCGCTACTTCGCCGATGCCACCACCATGCGCCTGGCCCTGGAGAAGGGGGAACTGGATTTCGCCTTCAAGACTTTCAACCCCTCGGACATCGCCGACCTGCAGAAATCCGATAAACTCAATACTATTAAGGGCCAGGGACCCTACATCCGGTACATCTGCTTCCAGTGCCAGAAAAAGCCTTTCGACGACAAGGTCGTGCGCCGGGGCATCGCCGCGGCCATCGACCGCAAGGAAATCATCCAGAAGGTTTTCCTGGGGCAGAACGAACCCCTCTACTCCATGGTTCCCAAGGGCATGTGGACCCACACCGACAACTTCCTGACCGACATCGGCGACGGCAACGTGGAGATGTGCAAGAAGCTGCTGGCATCCCGCGGCTACAACGCCGACAACAAACTCAAGTTCGAGTTCTGGTACACCCCCAGCCACTACGGCGACACCGAAGTGGACATGGCAGCGGTCATCAAGCGCCAGCTGGAAGCCACGGGCGTGATCGAAGTCACCGTTAAATCGGCCGAGTGGGCCACCTACAAGCAGAACTGGCGCGACAAGCTGATGAACGTCTACCTGCTGGGCTGGTATCCCGACTACATCGACCCGGACAACTACACGGCCGCCTTCGCCGGCACCGCCGGTTCGGCCGGCAACGGCATCTTCTTCTCCAACAAGCAGTGGGATGCCCTGTTCGTGGAGGCCCAGAAGAACCCGGATCAGAACAAGCGAGCCGAGATCTACAAGAAGATCCAGCAGATGTGGACCGACGAAGTGCCCACGGTGCCCATTTTCCAGGGCAGCCTGTACCTGTTCACACAGAAGGACATCCGCGGGGTCATGATCTCACCGACCCTGCAGTTCATCTACGCGCCCATCGAAAAGGTGAAATAAGATCGGCGTCTGAACCGTAACCACCGGGCCGCCCGGCGGCGCACTGCGCCGGCGGCCCTTTCACCCCTGGATCACCATCGGCACCGCAACGCCGGCCCGCAGAACCCGCCGCCCGACAAACGCGACAGGCTCCCAGGCACCGAATCGGAACGGCCATGAAAAACCTCATCCGATATGTCATCAGCCGGGCGCTGCTGACCATTCCCATGCTGCTGATCCTGCTGACCATCGTGTTCGTGGTCGTGCGGGTCATGCCCGGGGATCCGGTGTCCTCCATGCTGGGCGGGCACGCCCCCCAGAGCGTCATCGACCAGAAAAGGGAAGAACTGGGGCTCAATAAACCATTGATCGTGCAGTACGGCAATTACCTGCTGGAAATCGGCCGGCTGGACTTCGGGCAGTCCATGATCCTGCACCAGAGCGTGTTGGACGCCATCGGCGACAAAATCCCGGCCACCATCGAACTGACCTTCTTCGGCATGATCATCACCCTGCTGCTGGGAATTCCCCTGGGCGCCTACGCCGCGGACAAGCGCCGCTCACCCCAGGACTACGCCATCCGGCTGTACGGCATCGTCATCTACTGCATACCGGTCTACTGGCTGGGGCTCATGCTGCAGATGATCTTCGGCGTCTGGATGGACATCCTGCCGGTGGCCGGGCGCACCGGCGCGCGGGTGTTCGTGTCCACCTTCGAAAAGACCGGTTTCTACACCCTGGACACCCTGCTGGTGGGCGACTTCGAGGCCTTCGGCGACGTGCTGCTGCACCTGGTGCTGCCCTCGGTGACCCTGGGCCTGGTGCTGTCGGGTATCTTCATCCGCCTGACGCGCGCCAACATGCTGGACGTGCTGCAGTCGGACTACATCCTGGCCGCCGAAGCCCGCGGCATCCGCCACCGTCGCGTGGTTTACAAGCACGCCATTTTAAACGCCTTCGTGCCCATCCTCACCATGATGGGACTGCAGGTGGCCCTGCTGATGGCCGGCGCCGTGCTGACCGAGACCACCTTTTCCTGGCCCGGCATGGGCCGGCTCCTGCTGGAGCGTATCTACCTGCGGGACTACCCCACCATCCAGGGCATCATCGTCATCTTCGCCCTGATCGTGGCCTTCGTCTCGCTGATCGTGGACATCATCTACGCCCTGGTAGATCCCAGGGTCAGGTACTAGGAGACTGGTTGCCATGAAGTATTCCCCCACCGCCGCCCTGGGACAGCTGATCGGCCGCATGGGCAGGATGGGCCGCAAGTACGGCGTCGAATGGTGGATCCTGGTCATCGGCGCCCTGATCATCGCCGGCATCATTTTCATGGCTGTCTTCGCCCACACCCTGGCCCCCTACGGCCCCCATGACCAGGCCGCCGGCCCGCAGCTGGCGCCGCCCTCGGCCCAGCACTGGCTGGGCACCGACAACCTGCAGCGCGATGTGCTGTCGCGCATCATCTTCGGCGCGCGCACCATCCTGGGGGTGGCCATCCTGGCGGCCCTGCTATCGTCCACCATCGGCATCACCATGGGCCTGATATCGGGATACACCGGGGGCTTCATGGACAAAGCCCTGTCCCTGGTGATGGACTCGGTCTACTCTTTCCCGGGCCTGATCCTGGCCATCGCCTTCGCCGCCATGCTGGAGCCGGGGATCCTCAGCATCACCATCGCCGTGGCCGTGATCTACATCCCCACCTACTTCCGGCTGGTGCGCGGCCAGACCCTGTCCATCAAGGAAGAGCTCTACGTGGAGGCGGCCCAGGCCATCGGCGCGCCGGGCAAGGTCATCCTGTGGAAGTACATCTTTCCCAACGTCATCGCCACCACCGTGGTGGTGTTTACCATGAACGTGGGCGACGCCATCATGATCGAGGCCGCCCTGACCTACCTGGGTCTGGGGCTGCCGCCCTCGGTGGTGGACTGGGGCATGGACCTGGCCATGGGCAAGAAATTTCTGCCCTCGGGCCAGTGGTGGCTGATCACCTTCCCCGGCGGCATGATCTCCCTGCTGGCCCTGGGGTTCACCATGCTGGGCGAGGGGCTGGCAGAAATCCTGAACCCGCGGCTGCTGGAGCGCTAGCGTGAGCGAAGACAACATCCTGGAAATCAAGAACCTGCTCGTCAGGTTCCCCATTCACATCGGCACGGTACGGGCCGTGGACGATGTGAGCCTGGCCATCCGGCGCGGGGAGGTCATGGGCCTGGTGGGCGAATCGGGCTGCGGCAAATCGACCCTGGGTTTTTCCATCCTGCGGCTGCTGCGGCCGCCCGGAGAGATCGCGGCCGGAAAGATCCTCTACGACGGTAAAAACGTGGTCACCATGGACGAAAGGGAACTGCTGGCCTTCCGCGGCCGCCAGGTGTCCATGATCTTCCAGGACCCCCTGACGTCCCTCAACCCCCTCTTTCGCGTGGGCGACCAGTTCGTGGAGGCCATCCGCACCCACGAACCCAGGGTCAAGCCCAGGGACGCCTGGGCACGGGCCGAAAAGACCCTCCAGCACCTGGGCATCGCCCCCGAGCGGCTCTCGGAGTACCCGCACCAGATGTCGGGGGGCATGCGCCAGCGCATCATGATCGGCATGGGACTGGTGCTCAACCCCGGCCTGCTCATCGCCGACGAGCCCACCACGGCCCTGGACGTCATCGTGGAGGCCCAGTTCCTGGACCTGCTCAACCGGCTGCGGGAGCAGTTCAACCTGACCATCCTGCTGATCTCGCACAACCTGGGCATCGTGGCCCAGATGGCCGAGCGAGTGACCGTCATGTACGGCGGCCGCATCGTCGAGTCCGGCCCGGCCCTGGAGGTCTTCGACAACCCGCGGCACCCTTACACCCAGGGGCTGCTGGCGTCGATTCCCAACATCAAGCTGGACCAACCGCAGCTCAAGACCATGCCCGGCGCACCGCCGGACCTGGTGGCGCCGCCGCCGGGCTGCGTCTTCGCGCCGCGCTGTCCCCAGGCGATGGAGAAGTGCCACGAGAAGCGACCCCTGGAGTTCAACCTGTCCGGCATGCGGGTGGCCTGCTGGCTGTATGCGTAGGGATTCCGCAACATACGGATTTCGGCTTCGCCAATGGTGTTCATCCGGGGCGTTCGTCGGCTGCCCGGATAAACAATGTCGCTCCACCGAAACGCGCCTGTTGCTCCGCGGTGGAAAAATATGGGAATAGGAACATGGAACCACTGCTGCGGGTAGAAAATCTGGTCAAGCACTTCCCGGTGGACAAGGGAATCCTGGCGCACCTGTTCTCCAAGAACCGCCGGGTGGTGCACGCCGTGGATGATGTCTCTTTTCACATCGGCAAGGGCGAGGTGCTGGGACTGGTGGGCGAGTCGGGTTGCGGCAAGACCACCACCGGCCGCCTGGTGCTGCGCCTGCTGGACCCCACCGCGGGCCGCATCACCTACGGCGGGGAGTCCATCCTGGCCGACAGCGACGAGCAGATGCGCCGCCGCCGGGCCCGGATGCAGGTCATCTTCCAGGACCCCTTCGCATCGCTGAGCCCGCGTATGCGCATCGGTGACTCCATCGCTCACCCCCTGAAAATACACGCCGCCCTGGAAGCCGGCGAGGTTCGCAGCCGCGCCCTGGAAATTATGGAAAAAGTGGGCCTGTCGCCGGCCGATTTCCTCTACGACAAGTATCCCCACCAGCTGTCCGGCGGCCAGCGCCAGCGGGTGGTGATCGCCCGGGCCCTGGTGACGCGGCCCGAGTTCGTGGTGGCCGACGAGCCCATCGCCATGGCCGACGTGTCCGTCTCGGCCATGATCCTGGAGCTGATGATCCGCCTGAAGGAAGAGTTCGACCTGACGTACCTGTTCATCACCCACGACCTGGCCACCTGCAAGTACATCTGCGACCGCATCGCCATCATGTACCTGGGCAGAATCATGGAGATCGGGCCCTTGACGGAGGTTTTCAGTCACCCGGTGCACCCCTACACCACGGCCCTGCTGGCGGCCGTGCCGGTGCCGGACCCCAAGTTTAAGCGCACCCATCCCATCCCGCGCGGCGAGATCCCCAGCGCCATCACGCCCCCTTCGGGGTGCCGCTTCCACCCGCGCTGCGACCACGCCCGGCCGGCGTGCGCCCAGAAGATGCCGCCGCTGGTGGAAGCCGGACCCAGCCACCTGGTGGCCTGCCCGGTGATGCTGGGCCATTGAGAAACCGCTCATGACAGAAAGGAGGAC
>CAYUAQ010000127.1:0-11792 GCA_964442705.1 uncultured Desulfobacteraceae bacterium | reverse complement strand
AACTGAAAATATAGGCCAGGATAATCCCGACGATGAAACAGGAGACGAACAGTATCCAGTTGGTGATTTCTCCGAGGTTGTATTCCTTGAACAGCAGGTTGAGGGTGTAGGCCTGCTTTTCCGTAAAAAATGCCTTGTTGGAGAAGATGAACACCGCTATGCCGAGGACGATGATGAACCAGATAAAAAATTTAAATTTCTTCATTCTGTTTCTCCTGTTAATTCATCTGGATATATCCAGTTCCATAAAATGAGGCTTCAAGTTATTGCAGGTGGCCCGCAGGTGCTCCGGAATGACCCGCACCTCGCCGAAAACCGCCAGGGCATTGACGTCTCCGAACCAGCGCGGCACCACGTGAAAGTGAAGGTGCTCCTCGATGCCGGCGCCGGCGACCCTGCCCAGGTTCAGGCCCACGTTGAACCCGTCCGGTTTCATCGCCTTTTTCAAAATGGTCACGGACTGTTTGACGGTGGCCAGCAGGTCGCCCATCTCCTCGGCGGTCATCTCCTCCAGCGCCGACAGGTGCCGGCGGGGGGCCACCAGGAGATGCCCGTTGATATAGGGAAACTTGTTCATGAGCACCATGCTCAAGCGGCCGCGGTAGAGCGTGAACTCGGCGTCATCGGCCAGGGCGTTGCAGAATACGCAGCCCGGCTCTTTTTCCCCCAGAATGTATTCGATGCGCCAGGGCGCCCACATGGTCTTCACGATGGCCGTCTCCGCAGGCTGTAACCGATATCAATTCGGGCACTTTACTTTGTCGGGGGCCAAAACTCAACCTTTTTTTCCCGCCAGCGCCGCGATCTCGATATCCCCCCACATGCCGATTTTGTCGCCGCAGATGACCACCAGCCCTGTCAGGCCGCGGATTTCACGGGCCAGGTCCACGGCCGCCGGTATGTGCGCGGCGGTCTGCACGGCGTTTCCCACGGCCGTGGCGGCGGCATCGGCCAGGGCGCCCGAGGCCGACAGCACGCACACCGCATCGGCCTTTCCCAGGCTCAGGGAGTGGCCCACGGTTCCCGAGGAGGTGCACACGCACAGGCCGCTCCGGCCGCTGTCGACCTTCAGACCCAGTCGCATGCTCAGGGGCGACCGCCCGGCGTACAGGGCCACCGTCACCGGCCGGGCGGTGCGGATGAATACGTCCCCGCCGTTTTCGACGATCACCTGGGCGCTTTGGTCCAGCAGGCGGCGGCCCACCCGCTCGGCGATGGCACCGGCCACGGCCGCCATGGGCCCCACCCCGGCGGCGGCGCCGGCGGCGGCCATGTCGCGCACGATCGGGGGCGCCGGCCCGGCAAGGGTCCAGGGAACCAAGCTGGTGCGGAAATCCGGGAACCGCCGGATGTAGCCCTCTATGTGCCCGCGGTACTCCAGGACGAGCTCCCGGGTTACATCGCTCAGGGGTTGTTCGGCCTGCACGTGCAGGTCGGTCTCCTGCACCACCACCCGGAAGGCGGTCAGCTGCGGGTGCCGCACCCGCCGGCGGTAGGTGCGCTGGCGATGCCCGGCCATGGACGTCACCCGCCACTCAGCAGCGCGGCCCCATCGGCACCGCACTGGCGCAGGAAATAGCGGTCGGTCATGCCGGCGATGAAGTCCCGCACGATCTCGGCCGATGACCGGCGCTGAATGTACTCGGGCGACATGTTCTTGAGAAAGCGTGTGAAGATGACCGAGTCACGCCGCTCTTTTTCGATGTCTGCCAGGTAGGTTTCAAACAGCTGCCTGAAAAGGGCGCCGATGGCTTCGGTGTGGCGCTTTATCATGGGGCTCAGGTAGATGCGCTCGTAGTTGAATTTTTTCAGGGCCTTCAGGGCCGCCGAGACTTCCGCGCTGAAGCCCACGGCCTCCCGGCCGTAGCTGTTTTCGATGATGTCGGTCACCAGACGGTAGACGATGGTGCCGTTGCTGCGCCCCAGCACCCGGGCGCAGTGCGGGGGGATGTCCCGGCGGGGCACCAGCCCCAGGCGGATGGCGTCTTCCAGGTCGCGCCCGATGTAGCTGATGGTGTCGGCCATGCGCATGACGCAGCCCTCCAGGGTCATGGGCACGAAAGTAAGCCGCGGGTGCCAGGCGGCTTCGGCCACCTGGCGGTCCAGCTCCTCGAAGGTCTTGCCGGAGCGCGGCTGCAGCCAGCGGTCGTGGACCTCGCCGTCGTGGCACAGAATGCCGTCCAGGGTCTGCAGACACAGGTTCAGCCCGCGCCCTTTTTTTTCCACCCGCTCCAGGAACTCGACGCTCTGCACGTTGTGGTGGAACCAGCCGATGCCGTGTTGGCGGCACAGCTGCGAGAGCAGGGTCTCACCGTCGTGGCCGAAGGGCACGTGGCCGATGTCGTGCCCCAGGGCGATGGCTTCGATGAGGTCCTCGTTGAGGCCCAGGAAGCGGCCGATGGTGCGCCCGATCTTGGACACCAGCTGGACGTGCAGCACCCGGTGGGTGATGTGGTCGTTCTGAATCAGGTAGAAGACCTGGGTCTTGTCCACGTAACGGGTGTAGGCCAGCGAGTGCAGGATGCGGTCCACGTCCACCGAGAAGCTCTGGCGGTAGCCGCTTTCCAGGTGGGCCTCGGGCCGCCGCCGAATGCCGTCGGCGCTGGGTGTGGCCGCCGGCGCGAAGCGCCTTTTCTCGGCCCGGTTCAACTCCCGGTGAATGGCCTCCAGGCTGGGTCGTTCAGATACGTCCATTTTCAATCAGTGACTCCATGAGTCTGTCGTAGTCGATGCCGAAGTGCCGGAACCCCTGCTTGCCGTACTTCATGTTGCCCTCCAGCACGTAGTAGCGTCCCCGGCTGCGGCAGATGTCCACGCCCACATCGTCCCAGCGGCAGCGCCGGGCCACGCTGCGGGCCAGGTCCAGCGCTTCCCCGGGCACGGGGTCGCTGCCGATGCGGCCCCCGGCCGAAAGGTTGGTCAGAAAGCCGCCCTCGGGCGCCAGGCGCCAGTAGGCGTGCACCACGCGACCGCCGATGACCACGGCCCGAATGTCGCGATCCAGGGGCAGATACTCCTGGATATAGGCCACGTGCCGGTCCCGGCAGTAGGCCTCCAGCTCCTGTGGACCGCGGATCAGGTGCACACCCCTTCCCATGGCCGACCCCCGGGCGGTTTTGGCCACGAAGGGGTAGTCGAAATAATCGCCGATGCGCCCCTGCTGACGGCGGCCATAGAAGACACGCGTGCGCGGGTGCGGAATACCGGTCATCTGGAACAGGGCCGTCTGCCGGATCTTGTCCTGCACGCACTGGTAGGTGTGGTAGCCCGGAAAGGTCCGCCGGCCGGCGGCCGACAGCAGTCCGGCGTAAAAGCTGCTGGGATAGTAGACGCAGGACGCCTCCATGATGCGACGGCGGTCATCCGGGCTGTAGTCGGTGAAATTGGGACGTACCCCCAGGGTGCGCACGTTGCGGCAGCGGCGCAGTCTTCCCTCCAGGGCGATGGCTTTGGGAGCCTGGTTCACGACGTAAAAAAAGTCTCCACGATCTCCTGCGAGTGCTGCCGGTGACTGCCGGACCAGTAGATGCGGCCGCAGTCGGGACAGGTCGAAAACGAACGGTGGGTCTCCCAGACGTAGTCGGGAACCCGCCCGAAAACCGCGTCGCGCTCGATGGGTGCCACTTCCGTGTTGCACCGCAGGCAGCGCGAAAACAGCCTGATCCGGGAGCGCGTGATGCCCATCTGCCGGATCACCTGGCGGACCTGCCGCCGGGGGTCATCGGACTCTATGAGCAGCCCGCGCCCGGCGGGCAGGCGCGCGGCCACGCGCCGGGTGCGGGTCAGCAGCAGCCGGTCGCGGGCGCACAGGCGCAGGAACCCCTCGGGGTCCGGCCGGGACAGGTACAGGGTGTCGAACCCCAGGATGCGCAGCCACCTGGCCAGCTTGCCGAGGGTGTTTTCGGCGGCAAAGCGGAGTTCGGAGACACTGGCCTCTGTACGTGGTTTCAAAATCGTTTCAGCGGATAGACGCCAATATTTCGGCTGCTATCAAGATAGTTGCGCTTATCCAGAATTATATCCGGTATTTATGGATAAAATTCTGGGTAAATTTATAGGCTCTATGGATCTGTGTTCACGTGCCGCCGGCCTCTTGGAGCGTAAAAACATCCGGCGCAAGCACGGGATTGGCCCAGCAGCGCGATACCGCCAGCCGCAAGCGCCGGCCGCCCCTTCCGGTGAGCAGCAGCTGCCGCGGCAGGGCGAACCCGTCCACCATGCACACGGCCCCTGTTTCGGCCCGGTAGCGCAGCCGGCCCGTGACGCCAAAAAAATCCACCCGCCGCACGCGGCCGTCGGCGTCAAAATAGATTTTTTCCCGGATGCCCCCCCAGAACCGGTCCAGGCAGAGGATGATGCCGCCGCTGTGCTCGGCATCCCGCAGAACCCGCGTGCGGGAGTGGTCGCGCAGGGGCACCCGGCCCATGAGAAGGGCCACCAGGTCCGATACGTTGATGGGGAATCCGACCACTTTCTCCAGGTCGGGGTCATCGGCGCCGCGGCTGTAAAACCGGCCGTCGGACAGGGAATGGTAGTAAATGCGCCGGCCGTCGGCGGCCAGGGAAAGCTGTCCCTGCCCCAGCAGGCCGAAAACCTGCAGCCGGATTCTGGATGGTGCCGCCGCGATCCAGGCCACCCGCGCGTTTCGGGAGCCCCCCTGCATCCACAGGGTAAAAGACCCGACGCCCTTGACAGCGGCCAGGCCGCGGTTGGTTTTCGCCAGCTGCGCTACCAGCTGCCGGCCGTCGGCGGCGCCGGCGGGAGGCTTTACGGCGGAAGGGGCACATCCGGCCAGCCACAGCACGACCGCCAGCAGAAAAGGAACCCAAAAAAGCCGTCTAGGACCCCGGCTTTTCACTTAACTCCTTGATCTTTCGCAGTATTTTTTCTTTGTCCGATTTTTTCTGCTTCAGGGAACGCCGGTAATACTCCAGGGCCTTGTCGCGCTGGTTGACCTTCAGGTAGGCGTCCCCCAGGTGCTCCAGGATGGTCGGGTCATCGGCGACCAGTTCGGCCGCCCGGCGCAGGTACTTGATGGCCTCGTCGTAACGACCCTTCTTGTAGTAGACCCATCCCAGGCTGTCGGTGATATAGCCGTCGTCGGGCTTGTACTTCAGCGCCTGCTTGATCAGCTCTTCGGCTTCGTCCAGGTTCTGGCCCAGGTCGGCATAGGTGTACCCCAGGTAGTTCAGTGCACTGGCGTTCTGGGGGTCCAGGCGCACCGCGGTTTTCATGGCCTCGATGGAGTCGTTCTTACGTCCGGCTTTGTCGTAAACCACACCCAGCCGGAAAAAGAGGCGGTCGTTGCGGGGATCTTTGGCGATGCCCCTCTTGAGAATTTCCTCGGCCTTGTCGAAGGCCTCCGTATCCTCGTACAGCGTTCCCAGGTAGAGGTAGAATTCGGGGTTGTCGGGGTGCTTGTCGATCACGGACTTCAGGTAGTCTTCCGCCTCCCGGGAACGCTTCTGCTTCTGGTACAGGTAAGCGGTGTGCTGGACGGCGCTCTGGTAGAACCGGGAGGTGCCGGTGACCTTCCCGAAATGCGAGATGGCCTGGGCGAACTTGCCCGTCTGCTCGTACAGGAAGCCTGCCACGTAGTGGAGTTCAGGGCTCTCGGCACCGCTTTTGAGCATGCCCCTGACGATGACCAGCCCGTCCTTGTAGTGCCCGCCGTCCAGGTAGTTCTGCACCAGCACCGAGATCACCTTGGGGTCTTCGATACTGCGCCGCCCCAGTTGCTTGAAGCGTTCCTCGGCCTTTCTGCGCTGCCCGTTGCGGTAATAGTACAGCCCCAGTCCCATGGCGGCGCGCACGTTTTCCGGATTTCGCTTCAGGATCTCCTCGTAGAGCGCGATGATTTTCTTGGAAGCGCCCGAACGGCGGTACAGTTTGAGCAGCTCGAAGCGCGGCTCCTCGAGATCGGGTTCGATCTCCAGGCTTTTTTTGAAGGCCGCGATAGCCCTTTTGGTGTCCCCCCTTTCGAGGTATATCTTGCCGATGAAAAAGTACCCCACGTATGAACCCGGGAACTTCGTGACCAGCCGCCGATAAACCGCCAGGGCCTTGTCCGGCTGCTTGCCTTCGCGGTACAGGCTGCCGAGGTGAAGGTAGATCTCCTGGCGCTCCGGAGCCAGAGAAACCACCTTCTCATAGGTCTTCAGGGCCTCATCCAGGTTCCCGGCCTCCTCCTGGATGCGCGCATAGGTGATCAGCGCATTGATATTCTCCGGATTTTCGGCCAGGATCTCGCGGGTCAGCGCCAGGGCCTTTTCCTTTTCCTGCCGGCTCATCATCAACCGGGCGAGCTCTTCTTTGAGCAGCTGGGATTCGGGGTCCAGCGCCAGCGCCTTTTCCAGGTACTGGGCGGCCTTGGCCAGGTCACCGCGCTTCTTGTACCGCCGGGCTTCGGCGTAGTAAAAAAACTTGTTTTCCCTGGGAATGAACACCGGGATCGGGGGGGCCTTGGGCGCCGGTGCAGGCGCGGCTTTTTTAACCGTCTTGGAGGCACCCGACACCGCGCCCGGCTGCCGTGTCGCGCAGCCGGACAGCCCCGCCACCACCAGGGCGGAAACGAGAATTGTCAAACAAACGGTTCGCATGAAGAAAGATCTTCCTGTTTGAGCTGTCAGCGATCAGGCATCGGCTGTCAGCTGCAATATTTCACAAGGTGACGTCGATAAAGATATTTTTCCGGTTGTATAGTGCTTTATCGGTTCAACCCTGCCGGAATACAATAAAATTTATGGCGGAGTTCACAAATATCAAGGAGAACACGGAGATGTAAATCGTATTTCCCTGGATCTCCCGGGGGTTGTGGCGGACAGCGACAGACTTTTGAAGGCGAAACTTCCCGCTGACCGTTGACACCTGACGGCTTTATTCCTAGTCGGACTGGCCCTCTTCGGTGTAGGCGGCAAAATCAGGAATCTCGCGTTTCAGGTACTCTTTCATTTTTTTAAGAATATTTTTTTCGATCTGGCGCACCCGCTCGCGGGAGATGCCGTAGCGGTCCCCGATTTCCTGGAGCGTGGCCGGATTCTCGGAAAAAATCCGCATGTCGAATATCTCCAGTTCGCGGGGGGTCATCTTCTTCCGGAACTCCGCGATCTTGGAGTGCAGCAGCGCATCCATCTCCTTTTTGGCCATCTTGTCCTCGGCGGACTCGGCCTCCGTGCTCAGAAAATCGATGCGCTCGGTATCCGAGTCTTCCTTGAGGGGCGCATCCAGCGACACGTCCCAGCCGTCCAGGCGCAGGTCCATGTCGATGATTTCACGTTCGGACACGCCCAGCCGTTCGGACAGCAGCTTGGGTTTGGGGTCGAAACCCTGGTCGATGAGCAGCTGCTTCTCCTTCTTGAGCTTGAAAAAGAGCTTGCGCTGGCCCTGGGTGGTGCCGATTTTGACCAGCCGCCAGTTGTCCATGATGAACTTCAGGATATACGCCTTGATCCAGAAGGAGGCGTAGTATGAGAACTTGACGTTCTTGTATGGGTCGAACTTCTTGACCGCCTGCATCAGGCCGATGTTGCCCTCCTGGATGAGGTCCAGCAGGTTCTGCATCCAGACCCGCTGAAACTCCAGGGCGATCTTCACCACCAGTCTCAGGTTGGAAGTCACCAGTTCATAGGCAGCCTCGGGGTCCCCGTCCTGCTGCACCCGCTTGGCCAGCTCCCGTTCGCGCTCGCGGGTCAGCAGCGGGTACTTGCTGATCTCCGTCAGGTAGCGCTGCAGGGGATCGTATTTGACCAGCGCGTTATCCTGGGAGACTCCGGCCGAATTTTTGGGTTCCGCTTTGGCCGCCGCAGCCTTGGCGCCGCGTCTGGATTTGGCGGTTTTTTTCTCTTTCTGGTCTTTTTTCTTCCTGCTCATCGCGTATCTTCTCTGAAGCGTTGGCAATCCGGCGGCGGTCCGTGCCGCAGATCGAGACGCCGCGGCCGCCGCTCTGGATCTTGTTTTCAACCGTTCACGAAAAAATGGCACGGGCAAGTGCGCTTCCGGCGGGAACCGAGACACGGTCATCGTACGCCGGACCTTGACACCCCTGCGCCTGAACGGCTATTTTGAGGTAGACATTCACACGATCCTGTGCTATTTGTCGGAGCCTCACAACGTGCGCCTGTAGCTCAGTTGGATAGAGCAACGGACTTCTAATCCGTAGGTCACAGGTTCGAATCCTGTCAGGCGTACCAGACGGATTTGAGAACCAGGGCGGTGTGCGTGCAGCCCTCTTTTTTTCCATACAGTTACCTTTTCCCCCTGTATAACGCAAATAGGATACAGCGTCAATGCTTAGAAGCAAGCCATGGAACTGACAGACATTCTGCCCATCGACAAATGGATCGAATTCGAAGACGACATCCGGCAGCGCTCGGGACTGATGGCTTCGGTTTACAACCTCAAGGGCATCCGCATCACGGGTCGGCGGCACTGGCCCAACCGCCTGTGCCCCGCCATCAAGGCCACGGACAGGGGCCAGGCCTTCATCTGTGCCGTCGCCCACATGAATCTGGCCATTATTGCCGAAAAAACCCGTAAACCGGTCATCGAGGAGTGCGATGCCGGCCTGGTCAAAGTGGTGGTGCCGATCTTTGTCGGTGACGAATTCCTGGGGGCCTTCGGCGGCTGCGGCCTGCTGCTCGAAGGCGGCGAGGTCGACAGCTTCATGATCAACAAAACCACGGACATCCCGGAGGAAGAAATCGCATCGCTGTCCGGTGACATTGCCACCATCGGTCAGCAGCAGGCCGAAGCCCTGGCCGCAACCATCCAGGAGCGGCTGACCGCCATCACGTCCGATTTCGACCGGCGCCCGGCCGGCTGACGATCCTTGCCCGGCCGCTGCCCGGCCGGCGCCGTCGGGGTGACAAAAACTGTCAACTAATTGTCAATTCCCGTCAGGCCGGCGCCGTCCCGCCCTATCCTTCCGCGGCCTGAAACGCGTCTGGGCCTGCACCGGGCGCCCATCCGCACCGCTTCGCTCCCCTGGCGCATTTCTTGCATTGCTAAACGCCATTTAAAGATTTCAGCCACGCCGGAAGCGGCACCCGACAGCCAGGGGCCGGCGCTCCGGCCGTCAGGATGCATGCAGGAAAGGAGACCGCCCCATGGGTATGGACAACGTGGTTTTTCTGGAGGTTCTGGAGTGGTTCGACGACACGGGCAAGGAGCTGGTGCACCGCATCCCGGAGAAAGGGTCCGGTGAAATCAAGTACGGCGCCCAGCTCACGGTGCGCGAAAACCAGGCCGCCGTCTTTTTCTACCAGGGCCGCGCCCTGGACGCCTTCACCCCCGGCCGGCACACCCTCAAAACGGCCAACATCCCCATCCTCACCAAGATCCTGAGCGCCCCCTGGGGCATGACCAGCCCCCTGCGGGCCGAAGTGTACTTCGTCAACCTGAAGGTTTTCACCAACCTGAAGTGGGGCACCCGGGACCCGGTGGCCTTCAAGGATTCGGAGCTGGGCCTGATCCGGCTGAGGGCCTTTGGTGTGCTAAACCTGCAGGTGGTGCAGCCGGTGCTGTTCATCAACAGCCTGGTGGGCACCCAGGGAAAATACACCACCGAGGAGATCGAAGAGTATCTGAACCGGGTGGTGGTCTCGCGGTTCAACGATTACATGGGAGAGACCATCGACTCCGTGCTGAACCTGCCCGCCAAGTACGACGAGCTCTCGGTGGGGCTCTCGGCGCGGCTCAAGGACGACTTCAGCCGCTTCGGCCTGGGGCTGGACCATCTCTACATCAACGCCATCACGCCCCCGCCCGAAGTCCAGAAGGCCATCGACGACCGCAGCCGCATGGGCGTTTTCAAGGACATGAACAAACTCATGCAGATGAAAGCGGCCATGGCCATGGAAAAAGCCGCCGAGGGGGAAAGCGGCGCCGGTGCCGGCATGGGCATGGGCACCGGGCTGGGACTGATGATGCCGGCCATGTTCGCCCAGTTCTTCGGCGGCGCCGGCGGCATGGGCGTGCAGTCCAAGGCGCCCGCCGGCGACTTCACCTGCCAGGAATGCGGCCAGGCGATTACGCCGGATGCCAAGTTCTGCCCCCACTGCGGCCACCAGCAGCTGGTTTTTCAGCGCTGCGCCGAGTGCGGCAAGAACCTGCCGCCCACGGCCAAGTTCTGCCCGCGCTGCGGCCATCCTGCGGACCAGGGCAAGGCGCCCTGGACCTGCGCCAAGTGCGGCAGCGAAAACCTGCCCGACGCCCTGTTCTGCAACCAGTGCGGGGAAAAGCACGAGAGCTGAGACGCGAGGGGACCGTGACCGCTAACGGTGTAGGAATCAGCCACAGGCCCACACGGACGATTTGGTGTGTTTTCCGTGGCCAGCGGTCCGTTGCGGGGGATTCGGCACCGGGCACCGCTGAGTGTCCCAACGGACGACGAACCATGGACGACAGACCGTGAAACTGCTCATCGAACACCAGTGCCCGCAGTGCGGGGCACCCGCCGTGCTGGAAGAGACGGACCGGCTGTTCAGCTGTGATTTCTGCCGGGTCAAGTCCATCCTCACGCGCGGCGATTATTTCCGCTACCGGCTGCCTGACAGGGCGCCGGACGGGCGCGAACTGATCTACGTGCCCTACTGGCGGCTGCGCGGCACCCTGTTTTCCACCACGGGCCGGGGGGTGGTGCACCGCTTCGTCGATGTCAGCCACCGGGCCCTGGGTCTGCGGGGGCTGCCGGCGTCGCTGGGGCTGCGCAGCCAGGCGCTCAAGCTGCGCTTCGTCACCCCCGATGCGGCCGGCCGCTTCCTGTCCCCCCAGCTGGCCATGCAGCGCATCGCCGAACAGTTCAAGGAACAGTACGCCGCGGACCTGCCGGCTCCCCTCTACCACCAGACCTACGTGGGCGACACCCTCAGCATGATCTACGCCCCTTATTACGTAAACGGGCGTGTTTACGATGCGGTGCTCAACGAACCGCTGCCCGGGGCAGCCGTGAAAAGCGAAGAACTGGCGGAACTGGACGGCGGCCGGGCACGCTGGCCCCTGGACTTCATTCCGGCCCTGTGCCCTGCCTGCGGATGGGACCTGGACGGCCGGCGCGACGCCCTGGTCCTGTTTTGCCGCAACTGCAGCACCATGTGGCAGACCGAGGGCAAGGAATTGAAACCGCTGGGTTTCGCCACCCTGCAGTCCGGCCTGGACGATCCGGTCCACCTGCCCTTCTGGCGCATCCGCGCGGAGGTGACCGGGCTGGCGCTGGATTCCTACGCCGACCTGGCCAGGCTGGCCAACCTGCCGCGGGTGGTCCGGCCGGAGTGGGCGGACATGGGATTCCGGTTCTGGGCGCCGGCTTTCAAACTGCAGCCGCGGGCCTTTTCGCGCCTGTGCACCCAGGCCACGCTGTCCCAGCCCCGCACCGATTTCAAGGCCCAAGCGCCCGGCGGCCGTGTTCACGCCGTGACGCTGCCGGTGAAAGAGGCCGTGGACAGCCTGAAGATGACCCTCTCCACCTTCATGAAACCGGCCCACATGCTGCTGCCGCAGCTGCCCGCCATCCGCATCCGCCCCCGGGCCTTCCTGCTGGTCTACCTGCCCTTTGAAGAGGGGCACCACGACCTGGTTCAGCCGGACCTCAACCTGGTGATCAACAAAAACCAGCTGCGCCAGTCGGCCGCCCTTTGAAACGATCCCGCGACGATCCAGGGCGACGGCAATGGCCGCCGGTCTCTGCGTGAGAACACAGTGCATTCCCCCGGTGCCTGGCCCCACCGGGCCGGACAGGGTTTCGGCTGTGCGCAGTTGGAGAACCGGCGGGAAAAAGATGCGCAGGCCGGCGGCGC
>CAYUAQ010000126.1:0-11925 GCA_964442705.1 uncultured Desulfobacteraceae bacterium | reverse complement strand
GAGAGGTATCACAAAGAAATATCCAGGTGTGTCATCGAACCGGACAGAGGTCAGAGTGATGCCATAAACAAAGGGATACAGCTCGCCAAGGGGGAAATTGTAGGCTGGCTGAATGCAGATGATCTGCTATATCCAGAAGGAATCGAGGCTATCGTAAACGGTTTCCGCTCAAATCCGGAGGCCGGATTGGTTTATGGCGCTGGCACAAAAATAGATGTTGAAGGGCGCGTTATCAAAGAGATCCCACACCGGCGCTTCAATCCGCAACTTCTCAGGCAGTTGTTTTACATATTGCAGCCATCAATGTACTTTAAAAAAGAGGTTTTCCTGAAAGTAGGAGGACTGAACCCTAAGAGTCATTTTGCAATGGACTGGGAACTGACGCTGAAACTTCTGGAAGTCACAGATTTCGAGGCGATTCCTGAAAGAATTGCCAAATTGAGGATGTATGCTGACACCAAAACTGCTATCGGCGGATGGGAATGTTACCGTGAAATTGCAAGGATAGGAAAGCAATATAATGGCTTGACGGATGTAAATTTTTTGGCGTTTACGCTGAAAAACCTTATAGCGAAAATTACGCTGCCCACCGCCGAAAAAATGATGAGGAGCTATGCAGATAAATTCTGTGATCTGCTGGCAGGTGGAGAACTTTACATGGTCTCCCGCTGGTCTGAATTCATAAAAAAATGGCACTAATAACCTACCGTCCAAATGACTCGGCATCCTGAAGTAATGGAAGCCTTCGCGAATACAGACAATCCATGCAGATAAAGCGGAAAATTGTAGGTATTGTGCTCGTCAGGAATGAAGACCTGTACATAGAGCAAGTTCTGAAGAATATTCTATGTTTTTGCGATAAAATTATCGTGGCAGACCACTTGTCGTCAGACAGGACGGCAGAACGCATAGCGTCGCTGATGGAGACAACGGAAAGGATCGATTACCGCCGAATCCACCATCCCGGCAAATCACACGATTTTATTTCAAAATATGCCAATCGGCCGACGTGGATTTTCGCAACCGATGGAGATGAGCTCTATGACCCCTCAGGGCTGTCCAGGCTCAGAGGTGAAATCCTCTCGGGCGTTTATGATGATTGGTGGATGATTCTGGGAAATGTGCTGCACTGTATCGAACTGAACAGAGAGGAGCAATACGCACGGGGTTATTTAACACCACCATGCCGCAGTATGACAAAACTGTATAATTTCTCAAAAATTTATCGATGGGAAGGCCCCTGTCCTGAAAGATTGCACGGAGGCAAAGTGTTGTTCAAATCAGGGTATTCAACCCACAGCCGTCTATTTTTTTATGAAACTATGACCTGGGAAGAGTCCTTCTTTCGCTGTCTGCACATCTGTTTTTTACCAAGGAGCAGTCGGGAACCGTATCAAGAGGGAAAGATGGTGGTGAGAAAAAATATCATGGACAAAAGGTCCGAAAGTATTCACCGCAAAATTGTCAATAGCTTAAAAAAAATTATTGAGAAGGAAGAGTTTTCCCAATACAAACGGGAAAAGTACATGCGGGGACCCATCGTGAGGAAACGTATTCAACCGTTTTTTGAGAGTTAACCGCCGGTTGAATCGAAAAATTAAGGTATGAAAAATATAAAATTTCCAATTCCCGTTTATCTATTCGGCGGGGAAGGTACCGGCTGGGCACTGGATGCGGATGTTGAAACAACGAGAAAGAGCCTTCTTGCCATCCCCGATCTAGTCCGGCTTACCTCTCTGCAGGAAGCGGAGGTGGTGCACTCAGTTTGGGAGTATCCCCTGCTGCACATGGATCCGGCACTGCTGGATAACAGAGTTATCATATGTCACATATGCAATGACATCATGCGTACTTATGAAGACCCGTGCATGGTGGCTGCCGAAGAAACCCTGGGGCTTTGGATTGCAATTTCACACAAGGCGGAAGAAGAGATAAGGCGGCTCGGATACCGAGCAGACTACATCCCATACTCTGTGGATACCGAGGTTTTCACCGAAGAAATTTCTACAACCAGGGCTCTTGCTCTGAAAAAAAAATACAACATCCCGGATGATGTCTTTATAATCAGCAATTTCATGCGGGATTCCAGTGCAGGGGATCTTCAGCGCCCAAAAGAACAGAAAGGAACCGAGCTGTTTGTTGCCATCGTTGATGAATTAACAAGTCGACGCTATCCGGTACACATCTTGCTTGCCGGACCGAGAAGGCACTGGATCAAAAGGCAACTTAACCGCAAGGGGGTTTCCTTCACTTTTATAGGTCAGGATACCAAAGAGGACGATAATCAGATCAATATCCTGACACCGGTACAGATCAACGACCTGTATCATATTTCAGATCTGCATCTCGTGACCAGCCGATGGGAAGGTGGGCCTCGCGCCGTACTCGAAGCGGCGGCCACCCGGACAGCTATATTGTGTACACCGGTGGGTATGGCGCCGGACGTACTGAGTGAGACATGTTTGTTTTCAGCCTTCGATGAAGCCATAGCGAAAATCGAAGAATTGATATGCCATGGTTTCAGTGAAGTGCCTTTGGAAAGGCATTTGACTTGCATCCGGCAAAATCATACCCCAGCCGTCAACATCGAGCGTTTTAAGAAGCTGTATACGAGGATTGACGAAATACCAGCTTTTAAAAAGAAAAAAATAGTATGGCAGAGAAACAGACAGACCTGTGTTCCCATGGAAGAACCGGTGGGCAGAAAGGTTTTTAACCTCGTCAGCGGTTTTTTCAAGAAAAGAAAAAGAAGGCCCATTACAGTGTGCCTGTGGCACGAGTATCACAAGCCCCCTTATGGTGGCGGTAATCAGTTCATGTTGGCTTTGCGGAAAGCTTTTGAAAAACGCGGTGTCGGTGTCGTTGTCAATAAATTAAACACCGACATAGATGTCCATATCTGCAACTCAGCGTGGTTCGATACCCGGCGTTTCCAGAGACAGTCCAAGAAGAGACCGCTTCATATGATTCACCGCATCGACGGACCGGTGTCCCTGTACCGGGGGCAGGGGAGTGACGAGGATGACAAAATCTTCGAGTTGAATAAGCGCTTTGCCTCTGCCACGGTATTCCAATCAGCATACAGCTTTTTCAAAAGCTGTGACCTGGGCTACCGCGCCGTTTCACCAGTTATCATCCACAATGCCGTGGACGGCAGTATTTTTCATGCCACCGACCGGAGACAATATACCGGCAATGACAAGTTGCGGCTGATTTCAACGGCATGGTCGGACAATGCCCGCAAGGGCGGATCTTTCTATAAATGGCTGGATGAAAACCTGGATTTTTCTCGGTTTGAGTACACCTTTGTGGGGAGGGTAAAACAGGAGTTTAAAAATATTCAACATATCGCTCCCCAAGACTCCAAAACCCTGGCCGGGATTCTTCGCGAACACGACATTTACATCACAGCCAGTCTTCATGAACCCTGTTCCAACGCGCTTTTGGAGGCACTTGCCTGTGGACTGCCGGCCCTATACCGCAATGACGGCGGAAATCCGGAAATAGTGGGTTTTGGCGGACTGCCTTTTGAGGGTGAGGAAGATATTATCGAGCAGCTCCATAGACTGGCGGAAGACTATTCCTCTTTTCAGTCGCTGATTTACATAAAATCTATTGACGAGATCGCGCAAAGATATATAGATCTCGCTCTTAAAATCATAGAACACAGGGATGGCTGACAGCGCGAGGAAAGCAGGCCTCTGAAGTGCCATTTACCTTTCTTGATTATATCAACCTCAGCCGAATTTGGTTGCAGACCTGTTTTCCCGAATTCCAGCGATGGAGGAAACAAGGCGGTGTCGGCGGCATTCGTGTTTTTTACGGATTTGATGAGATTCCGCGCTCAACCGAACAGGCCGGGGGCGGTATAATAAAAGTTCAGGACCTGGAGGTTTGCTTCCCTAATTGCCGCCAGGGGGCCGATATCCTATATCTGATCAGTAGCGCATTGCCCTACCATGCTGTCAGAATGGCCAAGCTGGCACGCAGGTCGGGTGCCGCCGTCGTGATCAACCAGAACGGAGTGGCTTACCCCGCCTGGTTCGGAAAAGGTTGGAAAGAACACAATCGGCCCATGCGCCGCCTCATCGAACTTGCCGACCATGTTTTTTACCAGAGTCGTTTCTGCAGGGCATGTGCAGACAAGTTTCTAGTCAAACCCCGATGTTCCTCCGAAATTTTATATAACCCTGTAGACACCAAGATATTTGAGCCGCCCAAAGACAGGCCGCATCCCGGACGAAAACCGAGGCTGCTGATTGCCGGTAGCCACTGGAGTCATTATCGGCCGCGGATTGCACTTGAAGTGCTCAGGCACATTCTGCCCGAATATCCCGAAGCCACCCTGATCATTGCGGGTCCTCTTCGTTGGGAAGCGGATCAAAGACTTGCCTATTTGCAGTTGATCGACGACATGGACAGGTTGGGCGTTTCAGACCATGTTCAAATCATCGGGCCATACAGCCAACGTGATGCGGTAGGGATATTTCAGAATTCCCACCTGCTTTTGCACACGAAGTACAATGACCCCTGCCCAAGGCTGGTTGTGGAGGCCATGGCCTGTGGTTTGCCGGTGGTCTATTCCGCCACCGGCGGCGTTCCGGAAATTGTAGGCAGGAAGGCCGGCATCGGCGTACCCGCAAAGATGGACTGGCTGCAGGATCATCCACCGGATGCAGAGCGGATGGCCCTGGGCGTTAAAGAGGTGCTCTGCGACTGGAAAACGTTTTCGCAAGCCGCCCGTCACCGGGCTCAGTGGCGATTCGATGTCACCCCCTGGCTGCATCGCCATCAGGTTGTTTTCAACCGTATATACAGCCGAAAGGGGCGATAGATGGGCACGACCCTGTCACCAGCGCTGCTTCAGGGGTTGAGACAGAAGCGGATTATCTTCACCGTCACTACGGGACGGTCCGGCACCGCCTACCTGGCTACACTTTTTCAATACCTCAGAGGCGTGGACGCTTTCCATGAACCGGAACCCGAATTTTATGAGGTCTTAAGGCGTGCTCAAAAAGAACCGCGAACGGCACTACGGTTCATGGCCGAGAAAAAATTACCGGCCATAGCCGCAACACCGTCATCGATCTATGTGGAGACAAGTCATCTGTTTTGCAAAGGGTTTCTGGAGCCAACATTGAAGCTAGGTGTTGTACCGGATCTCGTTATTCACTCCCGGCCGCACAGACAGGTGGCCATCAGTCTTTATAAGATGGGCACCATTCCAGGCCGGACGCGAAAGGCTTTGCAATTTTATCTGAGCCCTGAGGATCCGAATGTGCTGCCGTTGCGGAACTGGCGATCACTACACGATTACCAGCTTTGTTTCTGGTACTGCCTGGAGATCGAAAGACGGGCCGAAAAATATGAATCGCTTTATCGCCAGTTGAATGCAACGGTGGTGAGAACAAAGCTGGATGAAATAAAAACCACGCGTGGTTTTTTAAAGATGCTTGGAGGGCTGAATCTCCAGAAACCTGGTTGGTTCACCCTTTTGAGGCACAAGCGTAATAGCCGGTTTAGAATAAATGAATCTTCTGTTACCAAGAAAAAGGTGGCGCTGCCTGACAATCTGGAAGCAATGGAAGACGAAGTCATGGAGCGTATCAGGATTTAGCCCCGGCATATCAATGGAATTCAGGTGAACATGCTGCACATTGCCACGGTACACGCTTTTGACGATCGTTGGATAGGGATCCAGCTGAGATATTTAAAAAAATTTATTAGCTGCCCGTTTCGACTCTATGCGTTTCTGGATACTCATCCCGGGAAACAGGAGAAAGATTTTTTTTTCTGGAGTCTCAACGGCAAAGGTTATCACATCAACAAGCTGAACCTGCTGGCCGAAATTATCCTGTTGGCCGCCGACGGCGATGAAGACAGCATATTCTTCATCGACGGTGACGCCTTTCCCATTGGTGATATTGTAGCATTTGTAGAAAAGCACATTTCAAAACACCCCCTCATAGCAGTCCAACGGATGGAGAATAACGGTGATATCCAGCCCCATCCCAGTTTCTGTGCGACCACCGTCGGTTTCTGGCGAAAAATCGACGGGGACTGGTCAAAGGGATATCACTGGAAAAACGCCACGGGGAAGATGGTATCCGACGTAGGCGGCAATCTGTTGAAGAAACTGGAAGACCGCGGGGTGGATTGGCTGCCGATGCGCAGGACCAACAAGAAAGATCTGCACCCGCTTCTCTTCGGCATTTACGGTGACCTGATTTATCATCATGGTGCCGGATTTCGGGACCCCCTGCTGAGAATTGACAATCCCTTTTTCACCCGTGGGAACGCTCTCCCGCAGTGGATAAAGATTTTGGAAAGGCTACCTGACAGTAAGATTGGCTGGTGGGTAAAGGAGAAGCTGAATCCCATGCGACGCGAGGCCCGGCACATAATAGCGGAAAATCAGAAAATCAGTGACGCGGTTTACCGATGCATATTGCAGGACGAAGCTTTTTTCAAGCAATTCATATGAATTTTAAAGCTGCACGAAAACCTGAAAAAGATGAAATATGACCACGACCACCATGTGGCTGAAACCCGGCAGCGCACCAGCACCTCGCGTAAAGCGTGGTACCGAAGCTGTGAACAACTTCTGGAAGATTATCATTTCAGAGGGCTGAGATGCCTTGATCTGTGCAGTGGTAATTGCGAATTTTCCCAGATACTGCGTGACAGGTTTGAAATGGATGTGACCTGCGCGGATTACGTTGCCCCGCATATCGACAGGGCTCGGCGACTCGATTTTGAAACCATTGTCATCGATTTTGACGATGAAGACCTCATCATAGATGCCACCGCTGAAAAATACGAGCACCAGTTTGATATGGTGGTTAATCTTGCTGCCATTGAACACATTTTCAATACCGATGGTTTGTTGCGCTTCGTACATAAAATACTCTCTCCCGGAGCCTATTTCATTGTCAATACGCCCAACATCTCCTTTCTGGGATACCGATTCTATTCGATTTTCAACGGGAATCGGCCTTTTGGAGAGGGTCATCATATCCGTTTCTGGGACTACCGTTTTTTAAGAACGAATTTGTTTTTAAGCGGATTCAACATCCTGGCTGACCGGAGACAATTCTATACCCCACCTCTTGATCCAATGAGAAGAGCGTTCAGAAACAGAAAATTTTTTCCCGAACTTTTTACAAGATTTTTTTATCTCTGCTGGATATTGCAAAAGCTGCCAATGGGCAAAGGATTTTTTACGGACGAGTTGACGCTGCTGTGTCAGAAGGAAGATGTGCCGCCGGTCGGTTTTGAACTGTTTACGATCAAAAGGGTTTTAAACGAACTGGAGGGGAAGACGGTGCGCGCTAAAGCGGTTTCACGGTTGAAGTCGGCTAGACGCCTGGGGTGGCTGGATGAACATCCCAACCTGGCGGCTTTTGTGGATTCCCTGGGCTGAAAATAAGCTATCGGGAATCAAAACAGTCAGACGTTACGGGTTCGATAAAACGAAGTGGCGCGGAAGGGTCCCCCGGGCTCCGGCGGGGGTGATGCCCGTTCTCTGGATAAGGTGACCGCATGACACCTAAAATAAGCGTTCTTTTGCCGGTGTATAACGGGCAGCGCTACGTACGAGAGGCGGTTGACAGTGTTCTGAGGCAGACTTTTCGTGATTTCGAACTGTTGGTTATCGACGATGGATCCACGGATGCCACCGCTCACATCATCGATTCGTTTGATGACCGCAGAATAAAGCTGATCAAAAATGAAAAACGCCTCAAACTTTCCGGAGCATTAAACAGAGGGTTTGACCTCGCCAGGGGGGAATACATCGCCCGGATGGACGCGGACGATATCTGCTTCGAACGACGCTTCGCCGTACAGGCCGCTTTTCTGGACAAACACCCCCAATTGGGAATATGCGGTTGCCATACCCGCGTTTTCGGGATGAAGAGATACGGTGTCCACCACGCGCCGTTGGGCAAAGATCGTGTAAAGGCACATCTGCTGTTTGACAATCCGTTCGTACATCCATCCGTGATGCTGAGGAAGCGCCTTTTCAATCGGCATGCTTTGAGGTACAACGGCGATTACTACCCTACCGAAGACTATGAACTCTGGTCCAGGGCCCTGCGCCTCTACCCGGGCGATAATATTGACAGCGTACTGCTAAAATACCGGCTGCACAAGAACAGTATGACGCGTTCGGACTGGACGAACATGGACCATAAGGCCACCCGGATCATTGGACGTATCTTTGCGCAAGCTGGTGTAGCCCTTACCCAAGACGAGCTTGGTTTCCATCGCACCATTGGACGAGAGACGAGCTGCGCTTTCACAAACCCCGCTGACATCTGTCGAGGAGAAAATTGGTTTTTGCATCTCGGCGCCATTAACCTTGCAAAGAAAATTGTCTCACCATCAGCGCTTAGCGATATCACAGCCGAAGCCTGGTTTCGCCTGTGCTTCAATTCTTCTCAACTAGGTACCTGGATAGTCAGGAAATACATGCTTTCGCAACTGGTCGCCGGGCGTGGACATCGTTTTTACCGTGGTGTCATGATCCTGCTTTCTTTTTTAAAAAGACGCGTATTGAAGCCTCGCGGCAATCTGCTCTCGTGAATATTCTCTTTCACAGCCGGGCCTTCCCACCCGGAGGCGGGGGCGTTGGCGCTTACATAGCCAACATGGCAGAGGCGCTCGCAGAATGTGGACATCGGGTTGTCATTGCCACCGGCGGTGCACCCGGGCGGCGATGTGTGGAGAACCGCGGTAGGATTACCATTTTAAGGCGGTACGAGGGATTGGATTTCGGCAGTTCCTGGGCCTGCGAGGATGTATTGAGACTGTGCGATCGCTTTTCTATAGACCTTATCGAGGGGGAGGACTATTTCGGAGACTGTGCCCGTTTGCTCAGGAAAAGATCTCGCCCTCCCATCCTGATCAAGGTCCACAGCTGCAACGTGCTCAGGGCACTGCATGCGTCCCAGGTCCTGTTCTGGTGGCAGCCTCTCATGATTCGGGCAGCCCTTTTACGGCAATATACAACCACCCGCCGAGAGCGTTTCTGCATCGAACATGCAGACATGCTGCTGGGGCCTTGCGCGCGCATCTTCGAAGAAATGGCGCGACAGGGGGTGAAGTTGCCGCCGAAACGACACATTGTTCCCAACCCCATAAGGCCGAACCGGATAACATTTGACCAGGAAGCCCCGGTGCCGAGGGTTCTTTTTGTGGGAAGAAAGGATTTTGGGAAGGGGATACAGTATCTGCCGGGGATGGTTAGCGGTTTGGCGGATCGTTTTCCGGATCTGGAAATGATGATTGCGGGCCCGGACAGTTTCGCCCGGGGAGTTGGTTCCATGCAGAAATGGTTGGAGAAAAAAATGGCGCCGGTCGGCAGGCATGTTCGCCTGTATGGAAGCCTTCCGAAGCGAAAGCTGATGAAATTGTATCGGCAAGCCTGGGTTGTCGTGCTGCCGTCGCGATGGGACACCTTCCCCACGGTTCTGCTTGAAGCCATGAGCTGGGGGAAGCCGATCGTGGCCAGCCCTTATGGCGGAATGCCTGAAATGCTGGACGGCACTGCGTGTAGGACGGCTGCACCCGGATCCGGAGAGTTCATTACGCTGACCAGGAATTTGCTGGAAAGCAGGAAATTGAGGAAAGCCGCCGGTGGCCGTCTGTTTGCCAAAGCGTGGCGAGTTTATCGACCAGAGGCGGTGGCCCGGCGCTATCTGGAAGTGATCGACAGACTGTAATCTCCCTTTCGATGCACCAAATGTATATCTATGACCCGCATCCACTGGTTGAGGGGCAACCTTGAGTGCCGACATCAGCATTATTACCCCGACCTACAATCAGGCCGATACCATCGGTGAAACCATCGAGAGTATCCTCGGACAGCAGCTGGGTTGTCAGCTCGAGTATATTATTGTAGATGGCGGCTCCACGGATGGCACAAGAGATGTTGTACTGCTTTTTGAGAAAGAGCTTCGTCGGCAGGGAATACGGTTCAGCTATATTCGTGAATCTGATCGCGGACAGTCTGATGCCATAAACAAAGGGTGGCGGAAGGCAAGTGGGGCCGTGCTTGGATTTTTAAATTCCGACGATTTTTTTGAAGTACGGGCATTGCCTCGGGTGATTCGGTATTTTGAAGCTCACCGCGAAGTACAATGGGCCTACGGTGGGTGGAGACTGATAGATGGAGACGGCTGCGTTTACAAGACGGTAGCTCATGGTCATTTCAGCAGGAAACGGCTTCTGAACTACTGCAACATCGGACAGCCCAGCTGCTTTTTCCGGCGTCAGATGCTGGAGGAGTTCGGTATGCTGAGGGAAGATCTGCATCTGGCCATGGATTACGACTTGTGGCTCAGATTCGCTTCATGTTACGAAGCGGGCATCATTCCACATGTTTTGTCCTGCATGCGATATCACCCGGAGGCAAAAAGCGCCTCACGGACCAGGAGGCAATTGAAAGAAACCCTCAATATTGGCAAAAAATATACGCACCCGGTAAGTTTCAGACGCATCATGCAGTATTTTTATTACTATCGCGGACTGGCGGTGACACTGGCCCGGGTTGACATTGCAAGAAGGATTTCCATGAAGGCCAAGGCTCGCAAACACTTGGAAAGGGCAGGCAAGCATAGGCCTATCAAGCGGTAGGCACAACGGTAGGTAGGAAAGAAATTGCGGACTATACAGCAGCCATCTCAACTCGATAAACCGGCATTGTTTATTCATATCCCCAAATGTGCTGGCATCTCAATCGTAACCGCCTTAAACCACGTAGACGGCATCCGGAGGATAGGGCCTCACTGCAAGGCCCGTGATTTGTTCCCGCCGCAAGGGAAACTGGACAGGAAGAAATATTTCGTTTTTAGTTTTGTCAGAAATCCATGGGACCGACTCGTCTCAACGTTTTTCTATATCATGAGGGGTGGCCGGGCCCCCATCGACCAGCAGCGAAGGGAGCACCATCTGAAAAAATATGGGGGCAGCTTCGAACATTTTGTTCTCGATATTGCCAACTGGATGGACATCGAAGAGGAAGACAGCATATACAGGGACCGCCATATCCCCCACTTCAGACCGCAACACGAATACCTTTACGACGACAATGGAAGCTGCCTCGTGGATTTCATTGGGAAAATCGAAAACATAGAAAACGATTTTGAAAAGCTGTGTCACCTACTGTCCATAGATACCGTAAGGATTTCCAGGAAAAACAGAAGTTATCACCGTCGCTACTGGCACTATTACAACGCAAAGACGCGCGCTATTGTGGCCGAATATTACGCCCGTGATATTAAATGCTTTGGCTATCGTTTCAGGGAGCCCCAAAAAGTCCGGAAATGGCTGCCATTAGTGAATCCCCGAAAGTTTTTATTTTGAAAAACCAAATCGCTGTCATCATTCCCGCATACAACGAGGAGGCGGCCATCGGGTCGTTGCTGGACGAAGTGCACCGCGAGGTTCCCGGTGTGGACTGCGTGGTCATCAACGACGGGTCGGCCGACGAAACGGCTGCCGTGGCCAGATCAAGGGGCGCCGTCGTGCTGGACCTTCCCTGCAATCTCGGGGTTGGCGGTGCGGTGCAGACGGGGTATCGCTTCACCTGGGAGCGGGGTTACGATTATGTGGTCAGAATAGACGGTGACGGACAGCACCCACCGGCTGAGATTCCCAAGCTCATCGAAGAGATGGAAAGCGGCAGCGCCGATTTGATTATCGGCTCACGCTTCATCGGGAAGCGGTCTTACGTGTCCACGGGGGTGAGGTCCGCGGGTATACGCCTGTTGGCCATCTTTCTTTCGATCATATGCCGCAGCAGGATAACGGACCCCACCTCCGGATTCTGGATCGTCAACCGCAAGCTGCTCTATTACTTCAGCAATGACTATCCCACCGAGTACCCGGAACCCGAGGCCATCGCGCTTCTGCGTCGCTATG
>CAYUAQ010000125.1:10218-12156 GCA_964442705.1 uncultured Desulfobacteraceae bacterium | reverse complement strand
CGGAAGCGGCGGTACTGTTTCTCAAAACATCCGCCCGTGGTCAGCAGCAGCGCAGTGCAAACAACCAATGCGGGCGATACCCGCAACCGCCCGGTCCGTTTCGTCGGTTTTAACTTCAGTTTACAGTTGCCAGTTTACAGTTCACAGGGAGAACAGCAGGTTACAGTTACCAGTTTACAGTTGAAAGTTGACATGGAAGGAAGGGTTTCAATTTGAAAGTGACCGTCCTCCTTCAACTGGAGACTGTCAACGCTTCTGCCGCCATCCATTGGCGTTACTGGGATGGGGCCCCGAGCGCGTTAGACGGATCAATCTTCTATTTTTTTATCGCCTGGCTGCAGCGGGCCGGATTGCAGGTCATCGATGGCCGCCTGGATCATGTCGTCCTTGGAGGCGAAATCCTTGTGCCAGGCCACCAGGCTGACTTCGACTTCGGGCTCGTGGATGGCGTAAAGATACTCCAGGGCCCTGACGTTGGCATGCATCCTCCTGGCCACCACCAGCCCGCCCTCCTGGCCCGTGGCCGGGAGCAACGCCGCCAGCTGATCGAATTCCCACACGCAGGTGATGTCCAGGATACGCAGGTCGCCGCTGATGGCTTTGAAAATGGAGGTGATGTATTCGCGGGCCTGCCGGGGGTGTTCGGTGCGCACGTGGTCGAAGCCGACCACGCGGATCATCATCAGGCAGAAGGGGTTGCCGCTGCGCTGGGAACGGTAGAACTCGCGGGAGATCTCGTGCTCGAAGAACTGGCGGGTGTAGAGGCCGGTGTGCACGTTTTGCAGCAGAAAGGACAGGTTCATGCCGCCGATGCGCCCCTCGGCCACGCTCTGGCGGGCCAGGGGGGTGAGCCGGTAGCGATAGACGGGCAGGGGCACGGTTTCGTCGGGCCGGCACACGAAGGCGCAGTGCAGGCACTGGGCATCTATGGACGGCGCGGAGAAGACGTACTGGCATCCCGAACAGCTGTAATGCTGGGCGGGTTTTTCGTAATCCAGCCCGATGTGCCGCAGGGTCTTGGTGCACTTGGGGCACACCAGGGCGGCGCCCTGGCGAAAGGCGGCCAGCGGCCCCACGTAGCCGCAGGCAAAGTGGTGGATGGTCTCGGTCTGGATGATGTCCAGGCTGCCGCATTTGGGGCAGGTTTCGCGGTAGTTCTGGGCCGCTTCGCCGCAGTGCGGGCACAGACGCACCCGGTTGACCAGAACCCTTTCGAGGATGCCTTCGGAAGCCAGCCGTTCCAGGAGCTCGAAATCGTTTTCAGAGCGCCCCATGAAGTCGGCTACCAGGGGGTAGAAATGCTTCTGCGGGGCCATGGGCTCCAGCGAAGGTTCGATGGTGCGCACCCCCTTTTGAATGATCTGGTCCAGAAAAGTCAGCAGGCGTTCTTCCTTGAGTTGCTCCACCTTGCGGGCCGGATGGTCGCCGGCCAGACGCTGGATGGCAAAACGCAGGTAGACCGCGGAAAAGGGGTGCACGAGGAGATCCCGGCCGCCGTGGCGGAAAACCCACTGCCGCATCTGGGCGGAGGCGTCGTAAGCGGTGTACAGCACCGGTCGGGCAGGCTGCCGCCAAGTGGGCCGGTCTTGCACGTCCAGCACCTCGAAACCCGGCGGCTGGCAGATGATGTGCACGTCTGCCGAAGGCTCCAGGACCATGGCGCCGCTGTCGGCGATGGGCTGTTCGGTGACCTCGTAGTCCGATGTGTCCAGCAAGCGGCGCAGGCGGTCGATCTCGGCCGGATCCGTGCTGATCAGTGCGATGCGCAGTTTCACGATGGTCGGTGGTTATTCCAGTAAGGTGTCATGAATATCCGCAGATTAACTCAGATTGCAGGGACTTGATAGTGCGGCAAAGGGGGTAGAAATGGTTTTCGATTGACGGCCAAGGACGGGAAACAGCAGTTTACAGTTGCCAGTTACCAGTTGACAGGGAAGG
>CAYUAQ010000125.1:0-10118 GCA_964442705.1 uncultured Desulfobacteraceae bacterium | reverse complement strand
GATCATGGGCCACTCCTGGTCCCGACGTTCGCTGAAAACCAGGGGGACGCCCACCGTTATCAGCGATGTGACACTGTATGCGGCATAGCCGATGGGGTAAATGAACAACAGCAGGATGGCGTGATGCCACAGCATCCAAACCAGCCAGACGATGTACAGGTAGCTTAAAAAAATCGTGAAAAAATATTCCATGCCCAGCTCGAAGGTGTTACGCCAGTCGAACAGCCAGAATTTGAGCAGGCTGCCGTGCTTGTGGAAATAAGTCCGCAGCATGCCGCGGTCCCAGCGATACCGCTGTTTGGCCAGCTGGAGAAAGCTTTCAGGAACGTTGGTCATGGCGATGGCCGCCGGTGCGAAGACGATTTTCCAGCCGCTTTTCTTGATTTTCAGGCTGAGGTCCGCGTCTTCGGCCAGTTCCGGGTCCCAAGCCCCGCAGCTCTGCAGGGCCTGGCGGCGGAAGGCACCGAAGGCGCCGCTGGCCTGCATGTTCATGCCGATGACATTGAGCCACCGCTTCCACAGGGAGATGGACTGAAAATACTCCAGCGCCTGCATGCGGGTCCAGAAGCCGGTGGGGGCGTTGCGCGCCTTGAGGTTGCCGGCCACGGCCCCCACGGCAGGGTCGTAAAACGGCCCGATCATGTGGGTCAGGGTATCGCGGTCAAAGGAGGTGTCGGCATCCACCGACAGGATGAAACTGCCCGCAGAGAGCTGCAGCGCCATGTTGGAACCCACCGGCCGGCCCGAACGCCCGGTGGCCGAGGAGTTGCGAAACAGCTTGATCAGCCCCCGATCGGCATAGGGTTTGGCCTTGGCGTACATGTCGTCGGTGGAACCGTCGTCCACCACGATGATCTCCATGGCCGGGTAGTTGAACTCCAGCAGGGACTGGATGGCCTTTTCGATGCTGCCGGCTTCGTTGTATCCCACCAGCAACACGCTGATGAAGGGATGCTTGCCCATGAACCGCTGCTTGTGCTCCAGATCGTCCTCCAGCAGACCGAAAACTCGGCCCGCCAGCAGCACAAAGGCCGGCAGAATGTAGCGCGGAAGTTCACCGAACACGAAAAACGGAAAGAAAAACAGGAGCCACTCCACGGCGGAGCGGTTGGCGAAATGGATGATGAAAACCGCGTGCAGTTCTTTGTAAATAAAGACGACCTGGTTGAGCAGATCCAGCAAAGGGGGAGGTCCTTAAGTAATTCAATAACTACGGTTGAAAGTCGTCGGTGGCCAGCTTGCTTTTCAGCGAGGCGGCCACGCGCTGGGCGGTATGGCCGTCCCAGAGGTCGGGGATTTTTCCAGAGGACCATTTGCCGGCCAGGATGTCGTCCACACAGGGCAAAACGTCTTTTACGGTGACCAGGCGGTTGGTGCCCTGGGTGACGGTGATGGGCCGCTCGGTGTTTTCGCGCAAGGTCAGGCAGGGGATCCCCAGGTAGGTGGTCTCCTCCTGGATGCCGCCGGAATCGGTGAGCGCAAAGGCGGCGTGCATCACCAGGCCCATGAAAGTGCGGTAACGCAAGGGTTCGGTCAGAGTGAGAGAGGGATTCCGTTCCAGAAACTCGAATAGGCCATATTCTTGCAGTTTCTTGCGGGTTCGAGGATGTACGGGGAAAATCAAGGGAATGCGCCGGGCGATGTCGGTGAGCATTGTGACCAGCTTTTCAAGGGAGTGCCGGTAATCTACATTGACCGGACGGTGCAGGGTCACCACACCGTAGCGACCGGGTTCCAGATCGTAGGCGGCCGGTGCGTTCTCGGCGGCAATGGTGCTGCGCAGCAGCTCGAAGGAGTCGATCATGATGTTGCCCACCCGCTCGATGCGCTCCTCGGCCACCCCTTCGCGCCGCAAGTTCTCATCGCCATCGGGGCTGGGTGTCCACAGCAGGTCAGCCAGGGCATCGGTGACGATGCGGTTGAGCTCTTCGGGCATGGTGCGGTCGAAACTGCGCAGACCGGCTTCCAGATGGGCGACTTTGAGGTTCAGCTTTTTAGCGGCCAGGGTGCAGGCCATGGTCGAGTTGACGTCGCCGACCACGACCACCCAGGCAGGGGGCGACTGCAGGCACAGCTTTTCGTAGGCCACCATCACCGCGGCGGTCTGTTCGGCATGGGTGCCGCTGCCCGCGCCCAGGTGCACGTCCGGCTCCGGCAGCCTGAGGTCCTTGAAAAAAACGTCGGACATGTTCAGGTCATAGTGCTGGCCGGTGTGGATGATTTGGGGGCGACACCAATCCTGCTCCTTGAGGACGTGGTAGAGCGGTGCGACTTTCATGAAATTCGGGCGCGCTGCGGCGATCAAGTGAATCTGTTCCATGCGGTCCCCTGGGGCTATTTGGGTGTTTGTGTTTCCGGGGCAGGAGACGGTACGGGGATGTACTCGCGTTTGGCTGCGGCCACGGCGCGGTTGGCGATATCCTGCACTTTTTCGTAGGCTTGCTCGTTTCTCTTGGAGAGGTCCTCGATCTGGGCTTTCTGGGCTTCCACCAGGCTTTCGAGCGACTCGATCCTGCTCAGGAGCACATTCTTTTCGCCCGTGAATTGTGCTTTCAACAGGGCCTTGGTTTTCTCGAAATCACCGGTGAGGCGGGCGGTGGTTTCCTCTACCGCTTTGCGCACCTTCTCTTCGATCAGCTGGGGAAATGTCTCGACCTCTTCTTTAAGGGCGGCGGTCTCCTGCTCCTGTTTTTCGACCGCCGCTTCTCTGGCCTCCAGTTCGGCGGTGCGACGGCTGATTTCCTGCTCGAAGGCTTCGCGCTTCTGGGCGATCTCAATCTCGATGGCCCGCAGCTGGTCCTCGAGTTCGTTTTTGCGCTGCTCTTTTTCACGGGCAAAGCTGTATTCGTACTCTTCTTTCTCCCGTCTACGCTTCTTTTCGATGGCCTCGGCCTCTTCTTTGGCCTCCTGCTGGCGCGCCGCTTTCTCCTTGCTCCACCTGGCCCGGGCTTCACGCATCTCTTCTTCGAAGGCCGCGCGCTGGGCCTGCATTTTCTGCTCGAATTCCTCTTTCCTGGCCTGCTGGGCCTCGATGAGCGCCGCCAGATCGGAGGCAGCGGTCTCTACTCCGTAAATGGTTTCGAGTTCTTCCTGCTTGGTTTTGACCGCCGTCTGGATTTTGCGGTAGGTGTCCAGCTCCTTTTCATAGCGCTCGGCGAGTTTGGTCAACTCCCGGCTGATGTCGTTGCGCAGGTCGTAGAGCCTTTTGAAAGGGTCTCCCTGAGCCTCGGCCCTGGCGCTGGCTTCCGCCAGCTCCTTTTCCATCCGCTTCTGCGCCTTGAGGGCATCGAGGCTCTCCTTTTCACGGATCTTGAGCTGCTTTTTCATGGCCTCATAGGCATCCAGCAACTCTTTCTTGGTGTTGGCCATGGACACTTTGGGAATTTCGTTTTTTTCGGCCATTTTGGACTCCTTTACAACTTCAGTTGAAAGTTCGGAGTTATCAGTTTACAATAAAATGGTGGCAGAAAGCCTGTTTGATCTGGTGGGTTCCTGGTGGAATAGGCACGCTGAGCCGGGGTGAGGGCAAAGCTCCGCCGGTTGGCTTACATCTGCCATATCTATATAACCAACTGATTTTAATATATTATTTTAGATAGATGATGTGCAAGTCGTTCGATTAGTGAACATATTTAGGAGGATATGTCAAGTAATATGTTGAGATTAAACAAGATATTTCAAATGAACGGCATTTTTCTGACAAAAAGGAAGCCCGCGGTAACAGCGACTGAAATCTGGAGGTTCTCAGGTGACGGTCGTATTGATGAGGGAGCCAACAGACAGTGAGTATGTATCTGAAAAACCTGTTTAAACATTGGACCTACCAGGTATTTTTCCCCGGCACGGTGCTGCGGGAAAAATACGAGGCCTTTAAATCCCTGCTGGCCAGCGACAAGCGGGCCCATGAAGTGATGGCGGAAATAGAGCAGATTCACTATGACCACGAGCGGGTGGATCTGGAGGTGCTTATCCGCAAGTATGAGTCCCTGTCGGGCTGCGTATCCCGCATCATCGAAGACCTGGACCGGCTGTCGGGGGCCCGCTACGTCAACCTGAGGGATTATTTCAAGAAGTTTGATTTTTACATCCGTTTCATGCTGGCGCCGCCGCCCTTTGAATTCGCGCCGCCGTTCACGTTGTCCCTGGACAGTCTGCCCGAGGACGCCGGGCAGATCGCCGGCGGCAAGGCCTTTCACCTGGCCCAGGTGAAAAACAGCCTGGGCCTGCCCGTCACGCCGGGATTCGTTATCACCACCAGCGCCTTCAACTACCTGCTGGAGTACAACGGGCTGCGCGAAATCATTCAGGATCGCCTGTCGCGGCTGGACATCCATTCGGGGAACTCACTGGAAAACACGGCCGACGAACTCAGCCGTCTGATTCTCGAAGCGCAGATCCCGGAGGAGGTCGATGCGGAAATCCGCCAGCGCATCGAGGGAATCTGGCCCGGGGGGCAACCGGTGCGTCTGGCCGTACGCAGCAGCGCGGTGGCCGAAGACACCCAGTCCTCCTTCGCCGGACAGTACAAAACCGTGCTCAACGTGCGGCCCGAGAACCTGCTGGATGCCTACCGGCAGGTGATCGCCAGCAAATACACGGCCGGCTCCATCTTCTACCGGGTAAACTACGGCCTGGCGGATTTTGAAACCCCCATGGCGGTGCTGATCCTGGAAATGGTCGACGCCCGCGCCAGCGGGGTGATGTATACCCTGGCCAGAGATGAAGCGCAGCGGGAACACGTCTCCATCCACGCCATCTGGGGCCTGGGGGAACTGCTGGTCAGCGGCGAAGCCTCGCCGGACATTTTCCACGTGACGCGCAGCGCCCCACACCGGGTCGTGACAGAAAGCATCGCCCACAAGCCACGACAGTTTACGGCCGATGCCGACGGCACCGTGGGCATTTCGGACGTTCCGCCGGGCAAGGTGCGGCAGGCCTGCCTGTCACCGGACCAGGTGCGCCAACTGGCGCAGTGGGGCATGCAGCTGGAAGCGTTTTACGGCACGCCACAGGATGTGGAGTGGTGCGTCGACCCAAAAGGGTCCCTGTATATCCTGCAGTCCCGGCCGCTGGCCGCCGACAGCCCGGCAGAGAGCGGCGATGCCTGTCAACTGGTCGACCCCGACCATCCCGTGCTGGCTGAAGGCGGCTTGCGGGCGTCATCCGGGGTGGGCGCCGGACGTGTGTACCGACACCGGCAGGGAGACAGTCTGGGCGACCTGCCCGAGGGGTGTGTGTTCGTGACCCGCAATGCCTCGCCGCACTATGTCAAGGTGCTCGACCGGGTCAGCGCCGTGGTCACCGCCACCGGCAGCAGCGCCGGTCATTTCGCGTCGGTGGCCAGGGAGTTCGGGGTGCCGGTGGTGGTCAACATCGGAGAGGCTGTTGAGCGGCTGGCGCCCGGCGTGGAGGTCACGGTGCACGCCGATGCCGGCCGCATCTATGCGGGCGTCGTGGATGAACTGATGGCCGATGCCTGCGTGCGGCGGGATCTGACGGCGGACAGCCCCCTGACGCGGCGGCTGACGTACATCATCAGCTTCATTTCGCCGTTGCGCCTGGTGGATCCCGAGTCGCCGGACTTTACACCCGAAAACTGTCGCTCCCTGCATGACATCATCCGGTTTTCCCACGAAAAAGCCGTGCAGGAAATGTTTGCCCTGGGAAACCGCAGCCCCCGCAAGACCAGGAACACCAAGAAATTCGTCTCCCGCATCCCCATGTTGTTTTACCTGCTGGACGTGGGCGGCGGGCTGGCGGAAACGGCGGCGGCCGGCAGGGAAATCGGCCCGGATGAGATCGTCAGTACTCCCATGCGGGCCCTGTGGAAGGGCCTCAGCCATCCGGATATCCACTGGTCGGGGTTCAGCCATTTCGACTGGGACCAGTTCGATTCCATCGCCATGGGCGGCGGCATGATCAGCAAGAACTCCTCGCTGCTGGCCAGCTATGCCATCGTCTCCCATGACTACCTGAACCTCAATCTGAAGTTCGGATACCACTTCGTGATCGTGGACACCGTGTGCGGCGACGAAACCGGGGACAACTACCTGTTGTTCCGCTTCACCGGCGGGGGCGGTGATTTCGACGGCCGCAGCCGGCGCGCCGACTTCATCACCGCCGTGCTGGACCGCCTGGGATTCGTCGTCCAGAAAAAGGGCGACCTGGTGGATGCCGAAGTCAAAAACGTGCCCCGCCACCGCCTCGAGGAGCAGCTGGATATGCTCGGCCGACTCCTGGGGGCCACCCGGCTGATGGACATGTATATGAAGGCGGATGAACCCATAGAAGGCGTTGTCGAGGAGTTTTTAGGGGGGAAATATTATTTCGGGAAATAACACCAAGGGGGACGTCCTTAAGTAATTCAATAAGTCGACAAAGCATTAAAAAATTCGCCGTGTAAAGGGCAGCCGGCAACAGAAGAGGGGAATCCTTTTTATTATGAAGCTGCCCAAACGACGAGATAAACGAAACAGACGAGACAAACGTATATGGCTTATCAAATGACGTGGATAACGGATGATCTGGCGGTGGGGCATGCGCCCATGTCCTACGATGACCTGGATCGGATTCGGGCCCAGGGGATCGATGCCATTGTCAACCTGTGTGGCGAGTTCTGCGATCTGCATGAGATCGAGGAGAAAAGCGGTTTCGAAGTGTATTATCTTCCCATTCCCGACGAATGTGCCCCGGACATGGAGGACATGGAAAAAGGCCTGGCATGGCTGGATGAAGCCATCTACCTGGGGAAGAAAGTGCTGGTGCACTGCCGTCACGGCATCGGCCGCACGGGCACCTTTGTCACCTCGTATCTCATCCGCCGGGGCCTGGGGATGAAGGTAGCCTCCAAGAAATTGAAGAAGACACGGGCCAAACCCACCAACTACAGCCAATGGCGACTGCTCAGGAAATACGGTAAGAAAAGCGGGCAGCTGAAGATTCGCGAACCCTCGCTGGAGAGCCGCAGTGTGGTCGACCTCAGCACGTACTTCAAGGAGTTTGACCTCCTGCTTTCTCAAATCGACCAGAGGGTGGCGCAGATGTCAGCAGGGCCGCCCCACAACGCCTGTGGACGGGATAACGAGACCTGTTGTTACGATTATTTCGAACTGGAGCTCATGGAGGCCATTTTCCTGCTCAACAACATGAACCGCTCGCTGAATTCCCGGCGGCGTTCGGAAGTGATCCACCGGGCCGCCGCCGTCTACAAGCGCATCAACGGCCTGCGCCGCAATATCGGAGAGGACGGACAGGTACGTCTTGAACCGCTTACCCAGGCCTACGCCCGTGAAAAAATCCTCTGCCCGCTAAGTGAGGGGCAGAACTGTATATTATTCGATGTAAGACCCATCCGCTGCCGGCTGCATGAGGTGCCCGATGATCTCGTCCACGGGGGTGAAGTCCGGAAAAAAATCACCACGCTCTCGCGCAACGTCTTCATGGCGTTTTCGGGGCGTTTCATGGCCGGTGAAGAGCTGGTTTTCCCGTTGGCGGAAGTGGTTTCGGGCCGCTTCGTGCAGCGCTATTTCTACTACCTGGCCGATCTCACCTGTGGGGGGCCGTCCTGAACCCCGCCGTGCAGGGGTTTTCAGGCGCCGGCCAGCACCTTGGCCACCTTCTCTTCCAACTCCTCCTTGTCGATGGGCTTCACACAGTACTCGTTGGCCCCCAGCTTAAGGGATTCCTGGGCGGTCTCCATGGTGGGATAGCCGGTGAGCATGATGGCCCGGATGGAAGGGGTAATCTTCTTCAATTCCTCGAGCACCTCGATGCCGCTCATTTTTTTCAGTTTGATGTCCAGCACCGCCAGATCCATTTCTTCCCGGCGGGCGTGGTCGAGGGCATCTTCCTCCTCAGTGAAGGCATACACCTGATGCCCCTTTTTCTCCAGGATACGCCGGATCAGATTGACCGCATCCAGCACGTCGTCCACGACCAGAATCTTAGCCATTTCACGTCCTCTTTGTCTGTTTCGCCTGTATCGTTTACTGTCAGGCAGTTACCGTTCGTGCCTGTGTGCCATGGCCCCCTGTGCCGCTTCGCCTGTCTCTTGGGTATTGTCCAGCGGGAACTGGATTATGAAGGCCGTTCCCACGGCGTCCAGGCCGGCCGCCCGCCGGGTGCCTGACGAAGGCGGACTTTCAACCTCGATGCTGCCATTATGTTCCTTGATGATACCGAAGGAAACCGACAGCCCCAGCCCGGTACCCTTGTCCACCGGCTTGGTAGTGTAAAACGGATCGAATATCCTGTCCAGATTTTCCGGGGCGATGCCGCCGCCCGTGTCTGCCACGATGATGCGGATCTTGCCGATCTCGCGGTCCAACCGGGTGACGATAGTGATGGTGCCCCCCTTTCCGATGGCGTCACGGGCGTTGCTGAGCAAATTGATGAAGACCTGCTTGATTTTTTCCCGGTCGCCCCGCAAACGGGAAACATCCGGGCCGTAGTCCCGCCGGATGGCAATCTGCTCCAGACCGAAAGTATGCTCCAGCACGGTGACCACCTCCTCGATGGCCTGGTTGATGTCAACCAGTCCGACGCTGCTTTCGGTGTGGCGCGAAAAGGCCAGCAGGTCGGCCACAATACGGCGGCATATTTTGGCCTGCCGTTCGATGATCTCGAGATCGGCGTGCACCTGGCTGCCGGGCTGCGCATCTTCCAGCAGCAGCTGGGCGTATCCCAGGATAATGCCCAGGGGGGTGTTGATTTCATGGGCAATGCCGGCCGTCAACTGCCCTACCGTTTCCATTTTCTGGGCCTGGACCAGCTGTTGCTGGACACGCTTGAATTCGGTGATGTCACGGCTGGAGCACAGCAACCCCATGATTTCACCATCGGCGCTGCGCACCGGAATCTTCATGACGTGCAGCCAGCGCAGTTCGCCGTTGCGCCGGATTTTGTTTTCCTTGACCAGGGTCTTGCCGGTGCGAATGATCTCGCGATCCTCGGCAGCGAACTTCTCCGCCAGCCGGGGGGAATACAGCTCCTGGTCGGTGAGACCGATGATCTCTTCTTCGGTACGTCCCACCAGACGGCAGAAGGCCCTGTTGGCCGCCAGATACACGGATTGCTTGTCCTGCAGGCATACGAAATCCGGGGTGGCATCCAGGATGGTTCTGAGCAGCTGCCCCTGCTCCTTGAGCCGCTTCTGGGCCTCCTGCAGTTCGGTCAGATTGGTTTTCAATGACAGGGTCATGGAGTCGAAACTCTCGGCCAGGGACTGAATTTCATCTCCTGCGCAGCGCCGGTAGACCGGGCACTTGTGGCAGCTGGATATCTTCTTGGCGTAGTCACCCTCCACGCAGTAGGGGCACATGGTACCGGCCAGGTACCAGCAGCGATGCCGCAAATCGCCGTGGGCCGGGCAGTCCTCGTTGTGGCAGTCCATGATCTGCCAGCAGTTCTGTTTCAGCAGCGGCGCCGTGTGCACGTCCAGGTTGCCGCGCAGCACCTGCTCGGTGGAATCGTGCAGGATGCGAATGCGCCGGGTGACCGGGCGTGCCAGCATGGCCCCCACGAACCCCGCGATGATGACAATGAAGCCGGTGGCCAGGAAAACGCTCAACAAGAGCCGGTTGGTGGCCTGCTCGATGCGGATACGCAGCAGCCCGATGCGCACGGTGCCGAAGCGATCGCCGCCGATGAGCACCGGAACGGCATAGTCGTTTATCATGACTTTGCCGGTATCCAACAGCCGCACACTGACCTTTTGACCGGCCTTTACCTGGTTGGCGTTTTTCAGCTCCACCGGAAAACCATGGCTGAAAGTGTGCACCAGCACCCGGTTCTCCCGATCCATCACAAAAGCATAGTAGATATCGTCGCTGAGCCGTACGGTTTCATCCACCAGGGTTTTCATGCGCAGGAAATCGGCCGCCAGAAGGGGTTCTGACACGCGGGCGGCCAGGTTGACTGCAATGGAGGCACCGCGGCGGCGGTTTTCTTCCAGCAGGGCACCCCGGGTAATCCAGCTGACCACGAAGAAGATCACCACCCCGAAAAGCAACAACAGAAAGAAGATTCCCAGATATATTTTACCGCGAAAACCGAGTTTCATGATTTCAGGTTACGGCTGACGGTTTGCCGTTCCCGGCGAAGGTGTAAAGGCAATTTTA
>CAYUAQ010000124.1:10057-12296 GCA_964442705.1 uncultured Desulfobacteraceae bacterium | reverse complement strand
GTCCGGCGTGATCGCAACGCGGTGAGAAATTTGCAGATTCACGTCCCTGCCGGCCTTGCAAAAAGCGATGGCGACGTGTATAGTTTCATTGGTGGAGAAGAAATGGCAGCCATGCATGACAGGTCTCGAGGTGGAATATGAGTGACACGCCCAGCAACATGAATGATCCGCTGGCCATGCTGAACCTGTGGATGAAGACCACCCAGGGCTTCTGGGAGGCTTTTTCGGCCGGCAGCACCGGCACGCCCAAGCAAGAAGAGAAGAAGGAGCAGGATGCGTCTGCCCGCAGGCGCGCCCGTTCCCGCACGCCGTCGTGGCAGGCGGCTTTCAAGGCGTGGCAGGCCGTGGCCGCGGTCTTGGCCAAGCCTGAAACCATGGAGGCGCTGACCCGTGGCAGCGAAGTGCTGCCCGACGTTTTCATGCAGGTGGTGGAAAGCGGGTGGAACAGCTTTTTCACCTTGCAGCAGATGTGGATGGAAAAGGGCGCCAAAATCGGCAAAACCGCCGAGGCTTACAGCTTTGAAAATCTCGACGAAGACGTATTCCGGCTGTGGAACGACCTGTACGAGAGCGAGTTCAAGAAATATCTCAAGATGCCGCAGGTGGGCCTCACGCGCTTTTACCAGGAGCGCCTGCAGGAGGCCACGGACAAGTTTGCCGTTTTTCAAAGCGCCATGGGCGAATTTGTCAGCACCGTTATGATGCCCATAGAAAAATCCCTGGCCGTCATGCAGGAGCAGCTGGCCGCCATGGCCGACGAGGACAAGCTCTCCGATGACCCCAAGGAGTACTACCGCATGTGGGTCAAGATCCTCGAGGGGCATTACATGGTGCTTTTCCAGTCCGAAGAGTACACCGAAGTTCTCCACAAGACCATCGAGGCTGCATCGGACTTTTCAAGGGCCCGCAAGGAGGTGCTCACGGACATGATGCAGTTTCTGCCGGTGCCCACCGAAAAGGACATGGATGACCTGGCGCTGGAGATTTACGAAATCAAGAAGCGCCTGAAGGCCCTGGAGAAGATGGTGAAGAAATAACGAGGTGGTGAAATGGGTGCAGCGAAAATACCGGTTGATCTGATTCTTTCCAAACTGGCCGAAGATGCCCGGCAGGTGCACGAACGCGCCCGCAGGGCCTCGGACGTGCTGTTTGAAGAACTGGAAACGAGCATCGCGACAACGCCCTACGATGTCGTCTGGCAGGAAGACCGCGTCAAGCTCAAGCACTACCGGCCCCGGGGGGAAATCAAGCTCAAAACACCCCTGCTGGTAGTCTATGCCCTGATCAACCGGGAGACCATGCTCGACCTGCAGCCCGGCCGCAGCGTGGTGCAGCGTTTCCTGGACGACGGCGTGGACCTGTACATGATCGACTGGGGCTATCCCAGCCGCAAGGACCGGTTTTTGACCATCGACGACCACGTCAACGGTTACATAGACGGCGCCGTGGATTTCATCCGCCAGGAACACGGCGTCGACAAGATCCACCTGATGGGCATCTGCATGGGCGGCGCCTTCTGCGTGATGTATTCGGCCCTGCACCCCGAGAAGGTCAAAAACCTGGTCACCACGGTGACGCCCACCAATTTCGACACCGATCAGGGCCTGCTGCACATCTGGATGAAGGAGCTCGATGTCGACCGCATGATCGACACTTACGGCAACATGCCCGGTGACATGATGAACTTCGGTTTTCTGCTGCTGAACCCGGCCCGGCTGATGATCGACAAGTACGTCGGATTCATGCAGAACATGGACAACAAGTCCTTCGTGGAAAACTTCGTGCGCATGGAGAAGTGGATCTTCGACAGCCCCGACGTGCCCGGCGAAACCTTCCGCCAGTTCATCCGCGACTGCTACCAGCAGAACCTCCTCATCCAGAGCAAGATGAAACTGGGCGGCAAGCGGGTGGACCTGAAGAAGATCACCATGCCGCTGCTCAATTTTTACGGCCTGTTCGATCACCTGGTGCCACCGGCGGCTTGCGAGCTGCTCACCAGCCGGGTGGGCAGCAAGGATACCGAGGACATCTGCCTGAAGACCGGCCACATCGGCATCTACGTCAGTTCCCGTTTCCAGGAGCAGTTCGCCCCCAAGATCGTTCAGTGGCTGAAAGAGCGGGATGGGGACAGGGAGCAAAAGGGTAGGGCACGAAAGGGCGAGGCACAAAGGGGCAAGGCACAAAAGGGAAAGGCACAAAAGAGCAAGGCACAAAGGGGCAAAGGCACAAAGGCACAAAG
>CAYUAQ010000124.1:0-9957 GCA_964442705.1 uncultured Desulfobacteraceae bacterium | reverse complement strand
AAGGCACAAAGAGTAAGGGCAAGGTACAGAGGTACAGAGGCAGAGAGTAGGGAAGCGGAAGACCCGGCATGGAGCCTGTGGCGGTTTGTGTTGGGCAACACATACGGACAGCAGACAACGCACTACTGGCAATTCCAACGAGGAGATAGGAGAGTATGCCCAAGAAAGAGAGTTTTTTTAAGACCTTTTGCAAGGTCAGCGAGGCTTTCGGAACTACCATGGACAAGGAACAGCTGCTGGACCTGGTGGTCAGCAGCGCCATTGATACCATGGATGGCATGGCGGCCTGCCTTTTCATGGCCGACGTAGACAGGGATCTCTTCATCCCGGCCGCCCAGAAAGGCCTCTCCGACAAGTACGTGCACGCGACGCCCCTCAAGGCGCGCGGCATCGTCAACGCACTGGTGAAAGAGGGCTATCTGGCTTTCGAGGACGCCACCAAAGATCCGCGTCTGGAACACCATGACGCCAAAAAGGCCGAGGGCATCGCTTCCCTTCTGACCGTGCCGGTTGTGGTCAAGAATAAAACCATCGGCATCCTGTCACTGTACACCAGCAAAAAGCGAAAATTCACCAAAGCCGAGATCGATTTTCTGAGGGCCCTGGCCAACCAGGGCGGTGTTGCCATCAAGCAGGCCGATCTCATCGAGCGCATCCGCAACAACGCACGGCTGTTCCTGGAGCTGGCGGCCAACATCAATTCCACCCTGGACATCAAAACGGTGCTGGACAACATGACCCACAACATCTGTGAGATGCTGGGCTTCGACGGCGCTTCCATCCGCCTGCTGACCGAGAACGGCGAGTCCCTGGAGCTGGTGGCCAGCTGCGGGCTCAGCGACGATTTTCTGGCCAAGGGACCCACTTCCACCCGGGAGAGCATCGCCCAGGCGCTGGCGGGCGAAACCCTGGTGGTCGAAGACGTTGCCGGGGACAAGCGCGTCAAGTACAGGGACGAGACGCTGGACGAAGGCGTGGCCTCCATGATCAGCGTACCGCTGAAATCCAGGGACGAAGTGGTGGGCCTCATGCGTCTCTTCAGCCGCAAAAAACAGGCCTTCGACGACGACCTCATCATGATGGTCGAGGCGCTGGCCCACAGCGGCGCCGTGGCCATTCAGAACGCCTCCATGCACCTGGCGCTGGAAAAGGACAAGGAGAGTCTGGAAAAAGATATCTGGAGTCACCGGCAGTGGTTTTAAGGCTGCTCGGGCGGCCTTTTCATCCGGGGGGCCGAACGGAGCGAGTTATTTAATTACTTAAGGACGTCCCCCTATGGTGGTGATAAAGAAATATGCCAACCGGCGGCTGTACGATACCGAGAGCAGCGCCTATGTGACGCTCAATCAGGTGGCCGACATGATTCGCGCCGGGCGGCAGGTCAAGGTGGTGGATGCCAAGACCGGCGAGGATGTGACCGCTTTCATCCTGGCGCAGATCATCATGGAGCGCGCCCGGGAGAAAAACATCCTGATGCCGGCGCCGCTGCTGCACCTGATCATCCGGTACGGCGACAACATCCTCGAGGAGTTCTTCGAGAAGTACCTGGAGCAGGTCCTCAAGAATTACCTCGCCTACAAGAACGCCATGGACGACCAGTTCAGGAAGTGGCTGGATCTGGGCATGGACATATCCCAGAAAACGCTGGGGAGCTTTGCGCCCTTCAAGGCGATTTTTGACGCCGACCGCAAGGATAAAGAAGACGGGGAAAAGTAGCCACGGGCGGGGTGGTCAGTAGTCCGTTGTCTGTTGTTCGTTGAAATTTTCGGCGGCATGGCACGGACCGCGGAAGCATAAAAAGATCAGCCACGGCATTACCCGGATTTGTTTCCGCGTGAAACCGTGGCTGTTTTTTTCCAACGGACGACCGGCAACTGACCACGGACAGATCACGTTTTTTCGCCGCCGGTGTCCGTGCTGAAGGCAACATAGCGGTGTACCAGGTCCTGCAGGCGTGCGGCCAGCTCCTCGGGGACGGGGTCGCTCTCGAGGTGGCGGCACAGCCCGACGGTGCGTTTGAGGGTTTCCACGCACACCTCGCAGGGGGCGCAGTCGGCGATGTGCTGCCGGATGCGGCGGCAGGTGCGCTCGTCCAGTTCGCCGTCGATGAACTCGGAGAGCTTTTCAAACAGGGCCAGACACTCCTCGTGACCGGGTTCAGGTTTGCGCGTCATGTTCGAAGTACCTCTGCAGCTGTTTTCTCAGGTAAAGCCGCGCGCGGTGGAGCCGGATCTTGGTGTTGGCGGGGGTCAGGCCGAGTATCTTGGCCGTCTCTGCCGTGGAAAAGCCCTCGATATCTCTCAACAGCACCACCAGGCGGTATTTTTCGGGCAGCGCCAGGATGCCCTCCCGCAGGGTGCGGGCGAGCTCCTGATTGAGCACTTCCTCCAACGGGACCGATGCCCAGGAGGGCAGCTCGGCCGGCGGGGTTTCGCCCTCGGCCGGATAGAATTCCTCCAGTGATATTTCTTCGCGGGGGGCGTACTTGGACTTGCGGCGTTTCTTGATGCAGGCACTGGTGGCGATGCGGTAGAGCCAGTTTCTGAAGCGGGTTTCGTAGCGGAAGCCCTTGAGATAGCGGAACACGTTCAGGAAGGTGTCCTGGACCATGTCCTCGGCATCCTGCACGTTGCCGCACATCTTCAGGCCGAAATTGTAGAGCCGTCGCTGGTAGCGGCGAACCAGTTCGCCGAACAGTTCGGGCCGCCCGTCGTTGATGGCCCGGATCAGCTCGAAATCGGCGTCCCCCTTATTCTCCCTTGTCTGCTTTTGCGGCATCTTCCTCTTTGCCCGTCAACTGACAGGCTTCCGACATTCAAGTCGATATGCCGAGCCTGGGCAGGATCCAGCGCTGCAGCACGAACCAGCCCACGATGATGAGAATGAATATGAGCGTATCGTTCATTTTTATGTCTCCTTGTTTAGGAGGTATCAGGTGTCAGGTATAGAAAGTGCATCCTGGCGATTAAACTCCAATGCCTCTATCAGCGTAGTTTTCACTGTTTCTTTCAGTTCTTCGTAGGTGGTTTCCTGGCAGTTTACGCCTGGAATTTCCTCAATCCACCCTATCCACCATTCGCCATCTTTTTTTATTACAGCCGTATATTCTTGTTTCATAGCATTTTGACTCCTGGATATTCTTGCGACTGTTTTTTACGCTATCACACTCTGAGGGAAAAGTCGCTATCTATATATAGAACCCGCCGGGGTGGCCAGGTTACAGGGAGTCGTAAAATAATGGGGAGCCGGGTTGCAATTGGGGCCGGATTTGCCTAAAACGCCTGCATGCACGCCGCCCTCGAAAAACTGGCCCTGGCCGATCCCGAGCTGGCCGACCGTATCCGCCTGGATCCGGCCGTGCGGCGGCTGTCGGCCCGCGCACTGGACCTGCTGGTGGAAGAGAGCATCTGGGGGCTCTCCCAGGAGCTCAACCTGGGCAGGGCCATGGGGACCGGTTTTCTGCGCCTGGGGAGGGCCGATGATGTGGCCCTCATGGGGCGCTACGCGGAACTGGTGCGGGGCTTTGTGCGGCAGGGGCCGACCCTGGCCAGGATCGCGGCCGATCGGCTGCCGGCGGTGTTGCGGGCCGCCTCCCCGGGGCTGCTGGACCTGTTCTTACAGGCGCTGAAGGTGGCCGGCGGTCAGGGAACGCACACCCTCAACGACTATCTCAAACCGGTGGACCGCCTGCTGGATGCCGGCGACAGCGCCTCGGCGCGGGCCTATCTGCAGATGCTGGCGGCGGTGCTGCCGCAGCCCCTCAGCTATCACCAGAACCTGAATTTGTCCCAGGTGCTGCCGGCCACCTGCCTGGCCATGGACCGGCGCAAGCGGGCGCGCCAAATCCGCGAGCTGTCGCGGGTGCTGGTGGCCGAGGTGCGCTGGGGAGAGGCCTTCATTCGCGGCCTGGAAAAGGGACTGCGGCTGCTGGACCCGGACGACCTGACGCTGTTTGTGAGCACCGGGCTCGAAAGGTGCGCCGGGGCCGTGGACCGCGGCAGGCGGTTTTTCTCGCTGAGCACCCAGCTGGGGCGGGAGCTTTTCGACCGGCTGCTCACCGTGGTGTTCCTATTTCAGATCAGCCGGCAGCTGAACCGCTATCTGGCCGCCCGGACCGGACGTAGGATCACGGTGCGGCCGACAGCGACCCTGCCGGCGGCGCTGCAGGACCCCCGGGGGTGCGTCGTCAGTGACGCGCGTCATGTTTACGTGCCCGCCGAACTTTCGCTGCCCACCCGGGATGAGAATCGGCGGCTTTACAAGGCGCTTGTCAGTCTGGAGGCCGGCTGCCACGAGTTCGGTACCTTCGAATTCGACCTGGAGCGGGCTTTGGAGCGCTGCGGCGATGTCGCAGGTTATGACGCAACGGAGGACCAAGGATCGGAGCTGGCGCTTTTTCTGCAGCGCTTTGACAACGTCCCGCTGGCGGCGGACCTTTTCATGATTTTCGAGCACGGCCGCATCCGCCTGCACCTGGCGGCGGCCTACCCCGGCCTGATCGCCAGAACGCTCCCCCTTTTCCAGCAGGAGGCGCTCCGCACCGCCGCCGAGGGTCCTTTTCAGCCGGTGGCCTGGCTTTACCGGCGCCTGGCCCTGGGGTTGACGGAGCCGCTGCCGGCAGAAGTCGGTGACGGGGCGGTGGCGGCCTGCCTGGAAAAGGTGACGGCGGCCTTTGACGCGCACATACGGCCCGGCGTTCCCGTGGAAGCCGCGGCCGAGCTGGTCTGTCGGCTGTACGGCGCAGTCTCTGAGGTTTGCCTGGCCAAAGGCGCCTATCGGCCCCTGGCGCCGCCCTTCGGCCGCCGCCTGGCCCCGGAGCTGGTGGGCGCCGTGGACGGGGTCTGGGAGCGGCGCGCGGCCGCCCTGCAGCGGCGGCTGCGCCAAAGAGGCTTCCAGGTTTACCGGGCCGATGTGCGCCGTGCCCTGGTGCTGGCATCCGGTGAGCTCACGCCGGACGAACTGGCCGAGCTCATTCGGCGGCGACAGCCCGATGCGCAGATAAATCCGGCCGTCCTGATGCGGGTGCTCGATGACGCAGGGGTGGCCGCCAAGATTCCCGAAGTGCGGGGACAGATCTTCTGGTACCCGGAGTGGGATGTGCGCGCCGGGGACTATGTGCTGCGTCATGCGCGCGTCGCAGAGCGCATCGCCGGCGGCGCGGACGAGGACTTTTACCAGGATGTGCTGGCGTGTTATGCCGGCCTGCTGGGCCACTTGCGACGCAGTTTCGAACTGCTGCGCCCCGAGGGGCTCACGCTGCTGCGCCGCTGGCGCGAGGGTGACAGTTTCGACTACCGGGCCCTGCTGGAATACGCCGTGGACCGCCGCATGGGCATTGTGCCCTCCCAACGCATTTACATCAAGCGGCTCAAGCAGCTGCGTGACGTGGCCGTGCTGCTGCTGGTGGATCTTTCGCGCTCCACGGCCAACCTGCTGCCCGACGGCGGCACCAGCGTGCTGGAGGTGGAAAAAGAGGCCATCGTGCTGTTCTGTGAGGCGCTGCAGAAATCCGGTGATCGGTTCGCCGTGGCGGCCTTCTGCAGTATGACGCGTTTTGCGGTTGAGTACCTTCGCGTCAAGGATATGGGTAGCCAAGTGGACGCCGAGGTCATGGGACGCATAGGCGCCCTGGAGGCCCGCGGCCGCACCCGCATGGGGGCCGCCATCCGGCACGCCGCCGCACGGCTGAAGGACGTGCCCGCCCGGGTCCGGCTGCTGGTGGTGCTCAGTGACGGTTTTCCCAACGACAGCGACTACAAGGGAGACTACGCCATCGCCGATGCCGGCAAAGCCGTGTCAGAAACGCGCCTGATGGGCATCCACGTGCACGGCATCACCGTCAACCTTTCCGACGCCGCGCGGCTGGACGACATATACGGCCGCGGCCGGCACAGCCTGATCTCGGACGTGCGCGAACTGCCGCGCAAACTGCCCGGGATCTACAGGCATTTAACGAAGTAGCCGGATTTTTTTAGCATTGCAAAAAAGGGGGCCTTTGGTTTAGACTATTTGACTCGAGCGATCCCCGCAACCCGGTAACGGCAATGGATTGCGACAGCCAGGAAGCCGGGTGGAAGAAAAGTTGAAAGTTTGCAGTTGAAAGTTGACAGCGAAGGAAGGGGGTCAATTTTAAAATAGACAGCCTTCCCTCAACTGGAAACTGTGAACTGGAGACTGTCAACTATGTTATATCGTGGGACATCGCCCGATAACTTTTTTTGTTTTTTGAGGCAGCTTTCCTAAGGGTAAATTACGGTTCTTTGCTTTAATTAAAAAATTCAGCATTCAACGTTCACCATTTTCAGGGGGATTGTCATGAATATCGTCGAGGGGAATGCCCGTCCGCTGCTCATCGGAAGCCTGCCGTTGGAAGACCACCAGGAGGCCCTTGAACTGGTGCTGCGGTACACGCCCGAGATCCCCAGCTGGGCACAGCTGCCGCGTCACGGCATCGAAAAGATGATCCCGCAGTTCATGCCGGGGCTGCCCGGCGCCGTGCTGACCGCGGACAAGGCCTATGTCGACACGGCCGGGGATGCCTTTGAGGAAGCGCTGCTGGCCTTTTACCAGGAGTACGTGGATGTGGTCGAGGGCAGCCTGGTGGCGGATGCATCCCGGTTTTGCTTGACGGCCGAAACGGCGCCCGGCTTTTTCGCCCTGACGGCGTATCTTGAAAGCGCCGGGGCGCCGCCCGCCGCAGTCAAAGGTCAGGTGACCGGGCCGGTCACCTTCTGCACGGGACTCAAGGACCAGGACGGCCGGGCGATCCTTTTCGACGATCAGCTCAAAGACGCGGCCGTCAAGCTATTGGCCCTGAAGGCCGGCTGGCAGGTGCGCAAGCTGTCCGGCAACGGGCGGGTCGTGATCGTTTTCATAGACGAACCAGCCCTGGCGGGGTTCGGGTCGTCGGAGCTGATCAGCGTCTCCCGGGAGGATGTGCGGGCATGCCTGGACGAAGTCATCGAGGCCATTCACCACGAGGGCGGCCTGGCCGGCATTCACGTCTGCGCCAACACGGACTGGTCGCTGATCCTGGAGTCGGAGCTGGATGTCGTCAATTTCGACGCCTATGCCTATTTCGACCGCTTCATCCTCTACGACGAGAATCTGCGGCAGTATTTACGCAGCGGCCGCATCCTGGCCTGGGGATTGGTGCCCACGCTCAACGCCGAGGACATTGCGCGCGAGGACGCCGTTTCGCTCAAAGGCAAGTGGGACCGGCAGGTGGACAGCCTGGCCGGGCTGGGGATTTCGGAAGAGACGCTGGTGGCCCAGTCCCTGATCACGCCCAGCTGCGGTATGGGGGCGCTGTCCCGGGAGCAGGCGCTGAAGGTGCTGGAGACGACCAGGGCGCTGGCGGACATGATTGCCAGTGGTCGGTAGTCAGTGGTCCGTTGTCCGTTGTCGGGGGCTTGCAGAAAATAGGAGTGGCCCGTCGACATTTGCAACGGACCACGGACAACAGACCACGGACGAATTATTTTTTCTTTTTGGAGGAGCTGTAGCCGTCGGCGTACCAGCCCCCGCCTTTGAGCGTGAAGGTGCAGGCGGACATGATCTTGGCGGCTTTTTGGCCGCAGTGGGGGCAGGTGATCTGGCGGGTGCCCATCTTGACCATTTTTTCGGTGATTTTTCCGTTGGGACACTGGAATTCGTAAACCGGCATGGAGAACCTCCCTATCTGCCAAAACCCCCCGGCCGGGTGCCGTTTGTCGGGGGTATTTTTTTACCGCGCTTAATTTAGTAAATTTCGGGCAGATGTCAAGGGTAATGTTAACGGCCCGTGATGAGAGGCCCGCGGTCCGTTGCCACAACGCCATGGGGCAACGGACGACGGACGACGGACAACAGACCAGCTATGCATTCACCGGAGCTGAAAGAAACCAGAAAAATCATCGTGCGGGGCGCGCGCCAGCACAACCTGAAGAACATCGACGTGGAACTGCCGCGCAACCGGCTGGTGGTGATCACCGGGGTGTCGGGATCGGGCAAGACCACCCTGGCCTTCGACACCCTCTATGCCGAGGGGCAACGGCGTTACGTGGAGTCCCTGTCCACCTACGCCCGCCAGTTCCTGGAGCGCATGGAAAAGCCGGACGTGGACATGATCGAGGGCCTGTCGCCGGCCATCGCCATCGAGCAGAAGACCGCCAGCCACAACCCGCGCTCAACGGTGGGCACGGTCACCGAGATCTACGACTACCTGCGGCTGCTGTACGCCCGCGTGGGGGTGCCCCACTGCCACCGCTGCGGCCGGCCCATCACGTCGCGCAGCGTGGACCAGATGGTCGACGAGGTGCTGGCCCTGCCCGAGGGCAGTCGCGTGGTGATCCTGGCGCCGCTGGTGACGGGCAAGACCGGCAGCCACGCCGCACTGATCGCGCGGCTGCGGCGCGAGGGGTTTGCTCGCGTGGTCATCGACGGCCGCATGCAGGAGATCGAAACGGTCAAGCCCCTGGCCAAGTCCCGCAAGCACAGCATCGACGTGGTGGTCGACCGCCTGGTGATCAAAGCGGGCGTCAAGAACCGCCTGGCCGATTCCCTGGAGCTGGCCCTGGCGCAGTCCGAGGGACTGGTCAAGGTGGATGTCCAGGGCCAGGGGGTGCACACCTTCAGCGAGCGGGCGGCCTGCATCCGGTGCGGCATCAGCTACCCGGAGTTCACGCCGGCCAGTTTCTCCTTCAATTCGCCCCAGGGGGCCTGTGAAACCTGCGGCGGACTGGGGGCCCTGACCGAGCTGGATCCCGATCTGATCGTTCCCAACCCGGGGCTGTCGCTGCGCGAGGGGGCCGTGGTGCCCTGGGCCAACCGCTACTCGGTGCCCTTTGCCGAGTTTCTGGACGCGCTGACGCGCCACTACAAGACGGACATCTACACGCCCTTTAAGGACCTGCCCGAACGGTTCCGGCACGTGCTGCTGTACGGCTCGGGCGACGAAGAGATCACCTTTTACATGGAGCGCGGCGACGGGCGCAAGTTTTACAAGAAAGCCTTCGAGGGCGTCATCCCCAACCTGAAGCGGCGCTACCGGGAAACCGATTCGGCCGCGGTGCGCGAGGAGATCAAGCGCTTCATGAAATACCAGCCCTGCCACGGCTGCGACGGCACGCGCCTGAACCCCGCCAGCCGGGCGGTCAAGGTGGGCGGCAAGGCTATCTGCGACATCACGGCGCTCACCGTTTCCCGGGCGCGGGCCTTTCTGGACGGGCTGGCGCTGGACCGGCGGGCGGGCCGCATCGCCGCTCCGATTTTAAAGGAGATCGCCGAACGGCTGACTTTCCTGGAGAGCGTGGGCCTGCCCTACCTGACCCTGGACCGCTCGGCCCAGACGCTTTCGGGCGGGGAGAGCCAGCGCATCCGGCTGGCCACCCAGATCGGCTCCCGGCTCAGCGGCGTGCTCTACGTGCTGGACGAACCCAGCATCGGCCTGCACCAGCGCGACAACCGGCGGCTGCTGGACACGCTCATGCAGATGCGCGACATCGGCAACACGGTGCTGGTGGTCGAGCACGACGAGGAGACCATCCTGTCCGCCGACTACGTGGTCGACCTGGGGCCGGCGGCCGGCGTGCACGGCGGGGAGGTGATTTTTTCAGGCCCCCCGCAGGAGCTGAAGAAGGCGCCGGCGTCGCTGACCGGGCAGTATCTGAGCGGGGCCAAGTGCATCCCGGTGCCGGCGGTGCGCCGGCCGGGGTCCGGCAAGAAGCTGGTCATCCAGGGCGCCTGCGCCAACAACCTCAAGCAGCTGGAGGTGGCCTTTCCCCTGGGGTGCCTGATCTGCGTCACGGGCGTGTCGGGATCGGGCAAGTCCACCCTGGTCATCGAGACCCTGTACCGCGTGCTGGCCCAGCGCCTGTACGCGGCCCGCATTCCTTCCGGGGCCCACGGCGCCGTCCACGGCCTGGAGTACGTGGACAAGGTGGTCAACATCGACCAGTCGCCCATCGGGCGGACGCC
>CAYUAQ010000123.1:0-12490 GCA_964442705.1 uncultured Desulfobacteraceae bacterium | reverse complement strand
TGGGCAAACGCTAACCGTGCACCGCCGCCGGCCTCCGGAGCGGGTAGCCGCAGAAAAAGGCCGCTTTACCTCTTGCCCGGGATGTATTATTGTATTGTGTTTTGGTGATACATTTGCCTGGCTTCAACGATTTGCCGTGAAACAGCTTCGGGATTGCGGAAAAAGCGGAGTCGCATACATGAAAAAGAAATTTCTGCTGATACCGGTTATCGTGCTGATCGCCGTCGGAGCATACAAGTTCTATGACCGCCGGGAAGAGGGCCCCAGAGACAAGCTCTTTCTTTACGGGAACGTGGATATCCGCGAGGTTCAGCTGGCCTTCCAGGATACCGGCCGCATTCAGGAGCTGCTGGTCGACGAAGGCGACCAGGTGCGCAAGGGGCAGCTGGTGGCCACCCTGGATCCGGTGCGCTACCGTTACGCGGTCGACGAGCTCAAGGCCCAGGTGGAAGCCCAGCAACAGCTGCTGGAGCGCCTGCTGGCCGGCAGCCGGCCCCAGGAAATCAAGAAGGCGCGCGCCGAAGTCAAAGCCCGGCAGGCCCAGCTGCTGGACGCCGAGCGCACCTACCGCCGCATCCGCAACCTTTCCCTGGTCAACCAGGTGTCCAAACAGCAGCTGGACAACGCCGAATCGACGCTTAAAACTGCCCGCGCCGAGCTGGATGCGGCCAGGCAGGCGCTGTCCCTGGCCATCGAGGGGCCGCGCAAGCAGGACATCGCCCGGGCCCGGGCAACGCTCAAGTCCCTGCAGGCCGCCTTGAGCCTGGCCGCACAGAAACTCAAGGACACCAAGCTGTATGCGCCCGAGGACGGCATCATCCGCAACCGCATCCTGGAGCCGGGCGCCATGGCGCTGGCAACGAGGCCGGTGTTCACCCTTGCACTGACCAACCCGGTGTGGGTGCGGGCCTACGTACCCGAACCCGACCTCGGCAAGATCAAAGAAGGCATGCTGGCCGAAATCACCACGGACAGCTTTCCCGGCAAGACCTACCGCGGCTGGATCGGATTCATCTCGCCCACGGCCGAATTCACCCCCAAGACGGTGGAGACCCCCGAGCTGCGCACCAAGCTGGTCTACCGCCTGCGCGTTTTCGCCTGCAACCCCCAGAATGAACTGCGCCTGGGAATGCCGGTGACGGTCACCGTGGATCTGAAGCAGCCGGCATCATCATCCCGGCCCCCCTGCCAAGAATCTCCCCAGAGCGAGTGAGGTTTCACCGGTGAACCAGTCCAACCCGGTCATCGTTCTAAAAAGCGTCGCCCGCACTTTCACCGCCGGGAAACGCCGCCTTACGGCCCTGGACGGGGTCGATCTCGAGGTGCGCCCCGGCATGGTCACCGGTCTCATCGGCCCGGACGGGGCCGGCAAGACCACCCTGATGAGGCTGTGCGCGGGACTGCTGTTGCCGGACAGCGGTGCCGTGTCGGTGATGGGCATCGACGTGGTCAAGGCCCCTCTGGAAGTCCAGGCCAGCATCGGCTACATGCCCCAGCGCTTCGGTCTGTACGAGGACCTCACCGTATCGGAAAACATGGAACTTTACGCCGACCTGCAGGGCGTGCCGCGCCCCCAGCGGGCCGCGCGCTACAGCGAGCTGCTGGACATGGCGGGGCTGAAGCCCTTCATGGGGCGGCTGGCCGGCCGCTTGTCGGGCGGCATGAAGCAGAAGCTGGGCCTGGTGTGCACCCTGGTGCGGCCGCCGCGACTGCTGCTGCTGGACGAACCCACCGTGGGGGTGGACCCGGTCTCGCGGCGCGAGTTGTGGCAGATCGTCTACCGGCTGGTGGAAAAAGAGGGCATGAGCGTGCTGCTCAGCACGGCCTATCTGGACGAAGCGGAACGCTGCCGGGATGTGGTGCTCATGCACCGGGGCCGCGTGCTGGGCCAGGGGCCGCCGGAAAGCTTCAGCCGCAACGTCGGCGGGCGCACCTGGTTTGTCACCGCACCGCAGGTCAGCAAACGCCGTCTGCAGGCAAAACTGGCCCGCAGAAGAGAAGTGCTGGATGCCCTCATCCTCGGCCGCGGGGTGCGGGTGGTAACGCTGGAAGCCGGTGATCCCGAGTCCTGGCTGCCGGACATGAAGGGTATCCATGCCGAGGCGGTCACACCCCGTTTCGAAGACAGCTTCATCGATCTTTTGAAGAAAAAGACGGATGCCGGGGACGGCGGCAGCACCATCAGGGTGCGCCGGCCGGTTGCGGACGTCGAAGGCGGCGACGCCATCGTGGTGGAAAACCTGACGCGGCGCTTCGGCGACTTCTACGCCGTGCGGGGCATCGGCTTCCGGGTGCGGCACGGCGAGGTCTTCGGCCTCCTGGGGGCCAACGGTGCCGGCAAAACCACCACCTTCCGCATGCTGTGCGGCCTGCTGCCCATTTCTGATGGCCGCTGCCTGGTGGACGGCGTGGACCTGCGGCGCGCCGCCGCGCGGGCCCGCGCCCGCATCGGGTACATGGCCCAGAAATTTTCCCTCTACGGTGAACTGTCCGTACTGCAGAACCTGCGCTTTTTCAGCAGCGCTTACGGCCTGAAGGGCAAGCGGCAACGCGAACGCATGCAGTGGGCCCTGGCCACCTTCGGTCTGGAGGAGTTCGCCGACACGCGCAGCGCCAGCCTGCCCCTGGGCTACAAGCAGCGCCTGGCCCTGTCGGTGGCCCTGATGCACGAGCCCGGCATCCTGTTTCTGGACGAACCCACCTCGGGGGTGGACCCCCTGGCGCGCCGCGAGTTCTGGGTGCACATCAACGCCCTGGCCGAACAGGGCGTCACCGTGCTGGTGACCACCCACTTCATGGAAGAGGCCGAGTACTGCGACCGTCTAGTGATCATGGCCGAGGGGGAGGTCCTGACCGCCGGCACGCCCGAGGAGACCAAGGCCCTCTTCCAGACCCCCGGCCGGCCGGAAGTGACCATGGAAGACGCCTTTATCGGCCTGCTGGAAGCCCGGCGCAAGCGACAGGAGGCGGCATGAGGCGGGGCAGCGGTTTCATGCGGCTGCGGGGAATGATCCGCAAGGAGTGGCTGCAGATCCTGCGCGACCCTTCCAGCATCGCCATCGCCTTCGTGCTGCCCCTGATCCTGCTGCTGGTCTTCGGCTACGGCGTGTCCCTGGACGCCAAGCACGTGCCCCTGGCGCTGGTGGTGGAAAAACCCGATCGGCAAACCATGAGCTTCACGGCCGGATTTTACCAGTCGGAATACTTCCAGCCCGTCCCCATGCACACCATCCAGGAAGCCGAGACGGCCCTCAGGCACGCCATGGTGGACGGCATCGTCTGGCTGCGGGCCAATTTTAGCCGTGACTACCTGAAAAAAGACGCCCCGCCCATCAGCGTGATCGTCAACGGCGTAGACGCCAACAGCGGCCGCCTGATACAGGGGTACGTGCAGGGGGTGTGGGTAAAATGGCTCGACCAGCAGGCCCTTGAGAGCGGCGGCGAGCTGAACATGCCCGTGGGCGTGGAACAGCGCATCTGGTACAATCCCGAGGTCCGCAGCCGCAACTACCTCGTGCCGGGCATTATCGCGGTGATCATGACCCTCATCGGTGCGCTGCTGACGGCGCTGGTCATTTCCCGCGAGTGGGAGCGGGGGACCATGGAGGCCCTGCTGGTGACCCCCGTCACCGTGCGCGAGATCCTGCTGGGCAAGCTGTTGCCCTACTTCATCCTGGGCATGGGCGGCCTGACCCTGTCGGTCATCATGGGTCTGTTGGTGTTCAAAGTGCCCCTGCAGGGTTCCATGTGGGTGCTGTTCGGCTGCTCGGCGCTCTTTCTGCTCACCGCCCTGGGCATGGGGTTGCTGATCTCCACCGTGTCGCGCAACCAGTTCGTGGCCGCCCAGGTGGCCATCATCGTGACGTTTCTGCCCGCCTTTCTGCTGTCGGGCTTCATCTTCGACATCGCCAGCATGCCGGCCGGCATCCGCAACCTGACGTACATCATCGCCGCCCGGTACTACGTGGCCATCCTGCAGACCGTGTTTCTGGCCGGCAACGTCTGGAGCGTCGTCTGGCCCAATGCCGCCGCCCTGGCCGCCATGGCGCTGTTTTTTCTGGCCATCGTGCGCCGCAAAATCCGCAAGCGCCTGGACTAGGAGGAACGTGGTGGTCCGTCGCATACTGGCCCTGATCGTCAAGGAGCTTCTGGCCCTGTTGAAAGACAAGAAGGGGCGCATGACGATTATCGTGCCGCCCCTGGTGCAGCTGATTGTCTTCGGCTACGCCGCCACCTTCGACCTGGAGCGGGCACCCATCGCCGTTTTCAACGAAGATGCCGGCGAAGCCTCCCGGGAACTGGTGGCCCGCTTTGCGGCCTCCAGGGGCTTCAAGCTGGTGCGTCATCTCCACAGCGACGACGAAATCGCGCCGCTCATCGACAGCCGCCGTGTGCTGATGGTGCTCCACCTTGGGCCGCGCTGCTCCGACGGGCTGCTGGACGGCAGCGGCTGCACCTTTCAGGCCATCATCGACGGGCGCAACTCCAACACGGCCATGATCGCCCTGAACTACGTGCGCGACATCGTGACGGCCTTCAACGAGCAGTGGATCCTGGATCACGGCGGCGTATCGCCGCCGGCGCGGCTCAACCTGCGCGCCTGGTTCAACCCCAACCTGGAGAGCCGCTGGTTTATCGTACCGGGCATCGTGGCCCTGCTGGCCCTGGTGGTGACCCTGGTAGTGACCTCGCTTTCGGTGGCCCGGGAAAGAGAAGCCGGGACCTTCGACCAGCTGCTGGTGACCCCCATGCGGCCCATCGAGATTCTCATCGGCAAAGCCGTTCCCGGCCTCATGATCGGGCTGTTCGAAGGCACCCTGATCATCACCCTGGCCGTGCTGTGGTTTCACGTCCCGCTGCTGGGCAATCTTGCGGCCCTGTATCTGGGCCTGGCCATCTACGTGCTGGCGGCCATCGGGGTGGGGCTGATGATCTCCTCCATGTGCACCACCCAGCAGCAGGCCCTGCTGGGCGCCTTTGTCTTTCTGGTTCCAGCGGTGACCCTGTCCGGGTTCTCCACGCCCATCGCCAACATGCCCCCGGCCGTGCAGACCATCACCCTGGCCGATCCCATGCGCTATTTCCTGGTGATTGTGCGCCGGGCTTTCCTGGAGGGCGCCGGACTGTCCGGTTTTTGGTCCCAGATATGGCCCATGGCCATCATCGCCGCCATCACGCTGAGCCTGGCCGTGTGGTTCTTCCGGCACCGGATGTATTGACAGCGAGGCGCAGAGGGGCAGGGGCACACAGGCACAAAGCCAAAGGACGTTGAGACCCATTTTTACAGGCCGGCGGTGTTGCGGGTGGATGCGGGGAGTGCGACCGTCGGTACCAATCACACCGGGCTGTTGCTGCCGAACACCGTCCGTACCAGTGTGAGGTAGAAGGCAGCCTGGTCCGAGGGTTGGCTCCAGTCGCCGGTAATCAGGAGTTCCATGGCGGCGGCGGCGTTTTCGCGGGTCAGCGGAACCTGCCGGAAGGCGGTGAACTCTTCCTGCTCGGCGTGACACTGATAGCGCCGCCGGATTTCGCCGGCACTCAGGCGAGACTGCACCATGGCCAGCAGATCCGGTTCGCCGGTGGTGCCAGAGACGCCCAGGGCCAGGAAGGTGATCTCGTCTTCCCGTATCTCCAGACCCCACTCCTCCATGGTTTCGCGGCGCAGTGCCGCGGCCGGGTGTTCGCCCGTGTCCAGGGCGCCCCCCACCGAGGCCTGCAGGGTGCCGGGACGTTCAAAGACTGAGGAACTGCGCCGCGGCACGAAGGTGACACCGTCGCGGCTAACGATGGTGGCGATGACGTTGAGGGGATTGGCCAGGTACGGCGAGGGCAGCCGAAAGACCTCTTCGCCGGCCAGCTGCCGGATGGACCGGGCTTCCCCGTCATCGCAAGGGATCATGGGGGTGTCCAGCATCAGGTTGGTGGTGCTGAAGATGCGGTAGGAGGTAGGCTGCAGGGTCAGGTGAATCCCGTTGCCCCGCCGGCTGAAATCCACCAGGCGCGCCAGGGTGCCGTCGAAGAGCCGCAGACCGCGTGCGGCGGCCGAAGCCTGGTTGCGCCGCCACAGGCGTTCGACCAGCGCGCCCACTGGGTCGGCAGGCTCGAAAGGTTGCGCCAGCCAGCGGCAGCGGATCTGGTCCGGCCGGAAGCGGCTGTGCGCGACGTCCCCGGCCAGAATGTGAAAATCGATGCGCAACGCTGCATCGTCCGAGCCGCCCGCCGGCTCCTGTTTCACCCGAATTGCCGCCAAGACATCCCCTCCCAAAGACCGTGGTGCTACTCTTGACAAGTTCGTAAAAAGTCTTTTTCGAGCAATATGCGGGCTTTTTGCAAAATCATCACTCTTCGATGACGGGGTTTTCCAGCACACCGATGTTCTCGATCTCCACCTGCACCACGTCGCCATGGCGCAGCGGACTTACACCGCTGGGGGTTCCCGTCATGATGATGTCGCCGGGCATGAGGGTGAAATTCCTGGAAACAAAGGCGATGATTTCGGCAATGGAAAATATCATGTGCCGGGTGTTGGACTCCTGCACGACGGTGCCGTTGAGCCGGCAGCAGATGGCGAGCGCCTGAGGGTCGCCGATGTCGTCGGGGGACACCACCTGCGGACCGATGGGGCCGAAAGTGTCCAGGGACTTTCCCCGGAACCAGCCGGACTTGTCGCCGGTCTGAAGGTTGCGCTGGCTGACATCGTTCATGCAGGTGTAGCCGAAAACGTGTTCCAGCGCATTTTCCACCGGCACGTCCTTGCAGCGGTCGGCGATGATCAGGGCCAGTTCGGCCTCGTGGTCCACCCGGGGCTCTTGGAAGCGGTATTCCTGTAAAAACCGCGGAATAACGATGGGTTCGCCGGGTCCGATGAGCACGTTGGGGGTCTTGGGAAACAGGATCGGCTCGCTGGGGATCTCATCGGTGAACCCCTGTACTTTCACGGAATGGCTCTCGGCGATGTGGTCGCGGTAGTTCAGGCCCAGGGCGATGATCTTGGTGGGGTTGACAGGGTACCTTTCGTGGCTTCCGTGGATCGGTAGTGTAACCATGGATGATAAATCTCCGTATGTTTATTGATCATGCACCTGCTGCGCCTGGATGGCCGTGATGGCCACGGTGTTGACGATGTCAGCCACGGTGCAGCCGCGGGACAGGTCGTTGACCGGCTTTTTGAGGCCCTGCAGCACCGGCCCGATGGCCACGGCGTGGGCGGCCCGCTGCACCGCCTTGTAAGTGGTGTTGCCGGTGTTCAGATCCGGGAAGATGAACACGGTGGCCCGGCCGGCCACTTGGCTGTCCGGCATCTTGGTCCTGGCCACCGAGGGGTCGATGGCGGCGTCGTACTGGATGGGCCCCTCCAGGGCCAGTTGGGGCGCCTTTTCCCGGGCGATGGCCACGGCTTCGCGGACGCGCTCCACGTCTTCACCGCGCCCGGACGAACCCGACGAGTAGGAAACCATGGCCACCCGCGGCTCGATGCCGAAGGTCTCGGCCGTGTGGGCCGACTGGATGGCGATCTCTGCCAGTTGCGGCGCGGTGGGATTGGGGTTGACGGCGCAGTCGCCGAAGACCAGCACCCGGCTCTTGAGACACATGAAAAAGACGCTGGACACGATGCTGGCATCCGGCCGGGTCTTGATGATCTCGAAGGCCGGCCGGATGGTGTGGGCCGTGGTGTTGATGGACCCAGACACCATGGCATCGGCGTGATCGAAGTACACCATCATGGTGGCGAAATAGGTGGCGTCGGCCATGGCGTCCCGGGCATCGTCCCGCACGATCCCTTTGTGGCGGCGAAGCGCCAGGTAAGTGTCGATATACTCGTCCAGATGGGGGGACTTGTGGTGATCCAGGATGTCGGCCTTGTCCAGGCGCAGTCCCAGCTTGGATATGCGGTTTCTGATCTTTTCCTCCTCCCCCAGCAGGATCAGGTCGGCCGCATCGCGGCGCAGCAGGATGTCGGCGGCCCTGAGAATGCGGTCTTCGGTACCCTCCGGCAGCACGACGCGCTGCTTGCTGCTGCGCGCCTTCTGAACCAGGCTGAATTCGAACATCTTGGGGGTGATCTGCTCCGCCCTTATGGCCTGAAAACGCTCTTTCAGCGCCGCCGCGTTCACATTGGCCTCGAAGAGACCCAAAGCCGATGCGATACGCCGCTGGTCCCCGGGATTGATGCGGCTGCGCAGCCGGCCGAGTCGGCGGGTGGTTTCATAGGTGGGCGTCTTGACGGCCAGTACCGGCGTGGTAAATTCACGGCAGCCCTCGATCAGGCGCCGGATGCTCTCTTCCGGCAGCAGACCGCCGGTCAGCAGAATGCCGGAAATGTCGGGGAACTTCCCGGACATGCGGGAAACCAGGCTGCTGAGCAGGATATCCGAGCGGTCGCCGGGTGTAATCACCAGGCCGCCGGGCTCTAAGTATTCCAGGAAATTGTGCATCTTCATGGCAGCCACGATGTAATTGTCCACCCGGGCGTCGAGGCCGTCGGTTCCATACAGCGGTTCGGCGCCCACGCCGTTGACCAAGTCCTCGAGGGTCGGCTTGTCCAGGCCTGGTTTTTCCGGGATCACCCAGGCCGGAATGGAAACCGTGCCTGCGGGTGTTTTCAGTTTCAGTTCCTTGGGAGCCGGCTGGTCATGGGAAGCGGCGAAACGGTTGATGATGACCGCCACCACATCCAGCTCCGCCTCCAGCATGCCCTCCACCGTCAGCCTGGTGGACTCCAGGGTTTCCCGGGGGCTCTTGTCGAATCCGCTGGTGACCGCCAGCACCGGGACACCCAGGGCCCCGGCGATCTCCAGGTTCAGATCGTATTCGAAGTTCTTGTCCGGGCCCAGAAAATCGCTGCCCTCGCACAGCACGAAATCATATTCTGCCCTGAGTTTGGAAAATTTGGACAGGACGGTCTCGATCAACTGGTCCCTTTTCCCGGAAGAGACCAGCTTCATGGCCTCGTCCACGGTACAGGCGTAAGTATCCTCGTAGGCCATGTCCAGCTTGTACTCGGTGAGGATCAGGTCGATGTCGTGATCATGGCGGCCCCCGCTTTCAGGTTCGATGACCGGGCGGAAAAAAGCCACCTCCGGTACATCGGCCATCAGCAGGTGCATGATTCCCAGCACAACGGCCGATTTGCCGCTTCTGGGTTCCTGGGCCATGATGTAAAGGCTTTGACGCATGATGATTTCCCTTGTCAGGCTGTTATGGCGGCCTCCCGCTTCAATTCATCGAAGCGACAGGTCAAAACGACGTCGCCGTCGCTGAAAGCGGTTTTCACTTTGTAGGGCAGGGTCTTGAACAGCTTGATCATGGCCTTGTTGTCAACGGCCGTAATGGCCATCAGGCCGGAAATGTGGTTTTCCCGGGCGGCCTCGGCCAGTTTGTGCAGCAGGCGTTTGGCGAGCCCCTTGTGGCGGTATTCCCTGTCCACCGAAAAAGCCACTTCGGCCATGTTGTCCTGCTCGATGAGCAGGTACTCGCCCACCCCGACCACCCGGTCGAATCCGAATTCCCCCACCACGGCGATGAGGGTCAGGTCGTGCACGTAGTCGGTCAGCGACATGGGTTCGATCTCGGAGCGGCTGAAACTGGTTTTGTCGTGGAAAAAACGCAGGAAAACGTCGTTTTTGTCCAAGGCGTAATAATGCTCCTGGATGCGCCGCTCGTCCACGGGCTTGGCCGGCCGGATGATGATCTTCTCACCGTCAACGGTGAAAACCTCCTCCAGCTGCACCGGGTAGACGGCCCGCACGGCCTCACCCAGGCTCCGCTCTTTACCGATCAGCTCCATTTCCTTGGCCGTTTCGAACAACTCGTCCCGGAAATCGGGGTGCGCGATGCTGATGATGGCCAGGGCCCGTTCCTGCAAGCTCTTGCCCGCCAGATTGACGGCGCCGTATTCGGTGACCACGAACTGGACATCTCCCCGGGGCACTACCACGGCCAGGTCCCGGCAAACGGGAACGACGTTGCTGGCTTTTCCATCCGGGGTGGTGGAGGGCAGCATGAGGATCGATTTGCCGCCCGGTGACCGCTTGGCGCCGCGCACGAAGTCGGGAATGCCGGAAATGCCGGCGAAAAAAGTCTGGGGATCGGCTTCGCAGGCCACCTGTCCGGTCAGGTCGATGCGCCGGGCCACGTTCATGGAAACCATGCGGTGGTGACGGGAAATCACGAAGGGGTCGTTGACGTAGTCCGAAGGCCGGAATTCCACGGCCGGGTTGTCGTCCAAAAACTCGTAGAGATGGTGGCTGCCGATGCCCGCCGAGGCCACCAGCTTGCCCTCGTTGAACCCCTTCCGGCGGTTGGTGATCACCCCTTTGGCGAACAGGTGCATGGCATCATCGGTGATGTACTGGGAGTGAAAACCCAGGTCGTTCTTGTCGGACAGGGCCTGCATGGTGGCCTGGGAGGCGGCATCCAGACCGATCTGCAGGGTGGCGCCGTCCTCGATGATCCTGGCGATGTGTCGCCCGATCTGGGCAGCGATATCGGAGGAGTGGCCCGACGGCGTCACCGCCACCAGCGGTTCTTCGTGTTCCACCACGCGGGCCACGTCGTTGACGTGGATGAAACTCTGGCCCAGCACCCGGGGCATGCGCGGATTGACCTGGACGATGACGTGCCGGGCCGCCGAGGCCGCCGCCAGGGTGACGTCCACCGAAATCCCCAGGCTCATCCAGCCGAAATCATCGGGCGGCGAAACCTGAACCAGGGCCACGTCGATAGGCAGTTTGCGGGTCTTGAAGAGACCCGGCACCTCGGACATGTTCACCGGCGTGATGAAACGTTTTTTTCTGGCAACACTCTCGATTTCGGCCGTACCCAGGTAGATGTTGCGGATGCTCAGGTTGAAATCACGGGTGCGGTTGGCGATTTCGGTCAGCGAGGTGGTTTCCTGGCTCATCATGCGGACGATCTCCAATCCGCTCAGCCTGGAGGCCGCCGCGGAAAGGGCGCGCACCAGCTCCTGGGGTTCGCCACAGGCCGAACCGATGAAGATGCGCTGACCCGGCCGGATGATTTCCATGGCTTTGGCGGCCGGGCACAATTTCTGGGGGTAACTGTCGGCCCAGTACAGCGAATACGTCATGACAAGGTCCCTCCGGTTGCTCTGCTGCGCGCCGGTGCGGTGACGGCAAGGGGTGAAGAGGCAAGTGTGCGGTCCATCAGCCGCAATTTTGTATCTACCGTGTTATTCTGGGCGCTGTCAACAGGTTGTCCGGCAAGCCTCGGGGCAATCGCAAGTAACTGTCGGCAGGCTTACGGCGATTGCCCTTCGTTGTCCGGGTCCCACCACGCGGGAGGGGCGGGCAGCTTCAGCTTCGGAGGTCATATTTTTTTCGCAGGTTCTCAGAGAGTTTCCGCACCACGGAAAAAGCCTTTTCCACGGTCTTTTCCCGATCCGGATTGATCAGGCAGCAGGTGGCCGGGGAGAGCATGCTTCTGGACAGCATGTGATCGCGGTCGATGCCCCGGTCCCACAGCACCTGCCACACACTTTCCAGCTGGTCGGTCAGAGACCCCATCTCCTCTTTTTCAAAGGCCTCGAAACCCGTGGGGACGATCCCCCAGACGATCACGTTGTCTTTTTCCAGAAAGCGTTTGATGGAAGCGGCATAGGACTGGAAAATTTCCGCGTTGGTGTAAATGTCCAGCGACAGCACGTCCATGTCCAGGCCCAGCAGAAAGTCCCAGTCCGGGTTGCCGCACAGGTGGATACCGCGGGGTCTCTCGATCATCGAGAAAAACAGTTCCAGGTCCTCCCTGGCCTGGCGGTCGCCGTAGCCGGCCAGGGCCGAGAAGAGGAACTGCAGGCCGGGTTCATCGACAAACATGAAGGCGTTGTCGTTGAGCGCCTTGAGCCGCTCGAGCTGCACGTTGATGCGTTTGGACATGAATTCGAACATGAAGGGCCGCACCGTGTCGTCGAACAAAATGGGCCGTTCGTCCTGGTCCAGGATGTTGAACCCGAAGCTGATGGGTCCCTCCAGCTGGCCCCGGATGGCGGGGCGGTCCGACAGGTCCAGGGAAAGGAAACGGTGGTAGACTACCGAGAATTCCGGCGTGATATCGAACCAGTCCGGATCGTCGAAGTGCGCCAGGGCGTCTTCCAGCTCGACGATGAACTTGTCCATGGAGAAGCGCAACGTGCGGGCCTCCATGTCCAGAAGGATGCCCGGAAAGTGCTCGGCGGCCTGGACATACATATCCTCGTGGTAGTCGTAGTTGGGCAGCTGGGGCCAGAAGGGCACATCCACGGAAAGGGCCACCTCCAGTGCCCGCTCCGGGTCGGTGTGGGGCATCACCGCCATGGCGGTGGTCAAAAGGTTGCCGGGAATGGGCATCGTTCTCCTCTTTGCGTACTTTACTTTTGAAAGGCTGTCATGAAAACCAGAAAATGCTGCGCCCCACCAGTTCTAGGCCGCTGCGGCCGCCGAGGCGGCGCACTCGTTCTTGCCCAGGTCCATGTTGTCGGCCTCTTCCTCGTCGA
>CAYUAQ010000122.1:0-12651 GCA_964442705.1 uncultured Desulfobacteraceae bacterium | reverse complement strand
ACGATGGATTCAAGCCGCTTGATTTCCATTGCCGGTATTTGCTAAACAGCAGCTGGCATGACATCTTCCTCACCCAAATCAGGGCCGTCCGTCCGCCGTAGCCACTCGCCCGGCCAGCAGCATGCTGCAGGGCTGGATGCGCTGGCGGACGAATACCTCAACTATCTGCTAGTGGAAAAGGGCCTTGCCGACAACACCCTGGTATCTTACAGCCGCGACCTGATGCGCTACCTCGACTTTCTCGGCACCTGCGGAAGGGACACTTTCTCCGAGGAGGATACGCCCCTTATCCTCCAGTACCTCATCGAGCTGCGCAAGCTGGGTCTGGGCAGCCGCTCCCGGGCGCGACACCTGGTGACCCTGCGCGGATTTTACCGCTACCTGGCCAAAGAGGGCATTTTGGCCAAAAATCCGGCCCGGCTCATCACGCTCCCCAAGAGCGGCCTGAAACTTCCCGACGTGCTCTCCAGCGATGAGATCGCCGACCTGCTCAGCGCTGCCGAACCGCAAGGGCCCCTTGGTCAGCGCAACCTGGCCATGCTGGAACTTCTCTACGCCGCCGGACTGCGGGTCTCTGAACTGGTAAGCCTGAAGGTGACCGACGTCAATCTGGAAGCCGGTTTCGTGCGGGTCATGGGCAAAGGCGGCAAGGAACGCATCGTTCCTTTTGGGCTTTCCGCCCGCCGCAGCATCGACGCATACCTCACCGTGGCCAGGCCGCAGCTGCTGAAAAATCACACCAGCGACGTCCTGTTCGTGGCCAGGATTGGACGTCCCATGACCCGCCAGGGATTCTGGAAAATGCTCAAAACCTGTGCCCGGCGGGCCGGACTATCCAAGAAGGTGACCCCCCACAGCCTGCGCCACTCCTTTGCCAGCCACCTGCTGGAAGGCGGCGCCGACCTGCGGGCCGTCCAGGTCATGCTGGGGCACGCCGACATTTCGACCACCCAGATCTACACCCACGTGGCCAGAGAACATCTCAAACGCCTGCATGAAAAATTCCACCCACGGGGATAAATCGGCCGCACTATATGCAAACGGATACCAAATCTTCTATTATGACGCAATTCACGTGTGCGTCATGGATCACGACTGTGCATGGTTAGGTTGTGTAATTGCAAGCATTATCACAATCACGAAATGCCGTGGACACCTACGTCGCCATTTTCTGCGGCCCACCCCGGCAGGCCTTACCTCTTGGTCTAAAGTCTGAGTTGTGAAATGGCCCCTCTCAAACCACCCGCGGTATAGCCAAAACCTTTAAAATAAAAAAATAAAGCTTGTTTCTTGACACGCTTTTCCAGGTTGAATATATTTCGAGTCCAAAGTTTGCAAACCAGTGAACAACCGTGTTCTCCCCAGTGGCCTGGAAAAAGCCTCGGGTGGAGGCATGCGGAAGGAATTTTTCGTTTGTTGTCACCGCTTCAAAACTTGAAATCAGCTGCTTTAACAGCACGTTGGATACCAGGAGAGTCCGCACCGAAAACAGGCCGAGGGGCCTTTCGAGACGCACTGGCAGCGGTAAATCAACCCGTGTGCATAGTGCGTCATAACGGGGTTCCGGCGGTGGCCTGCGACGGTCGTCTGGAGGTCGGCCCCGGTGTGCCGGAAAAAAATGAGGCCTTTCCGGTGGAGGCCTGGGTACCACCGCTGCCGCCCGAAAAACTGGGGAGCCCAGACATCCGAAAATTGCTGGGCCTGCATTACGCCTATGTCGTAGGCGCCATGGCCAACGGCATCACCTCGGTGCAAATGGTGGAGAAGATGGGCCGTGCCGGCATGCTGGGCATATTCGGTGCCGGGGGTCTGACGCCAGCCCGCATCGAGACGGCTATCGAACAATTGGGGGGTCTGGGCCAAGTCCCCTGGGGCATCAACCTGATTCACAGCCCCGCCAATCCGGAACTGGAAAAAGCCACCGTAGCGCTCTTCCTGCGGCACGATGTCCCCCTGGTCAGCGCTTCGGCTTTCCTGGGGCTCACCCTGCCACTGGTTTTCCTGCGCGTCAAGGGAATCAGGCGCGATGTCCAGGGACACGCCGTTCCCGCCCGCCGCCTCATCGCCAAGGTCTCCCGCGTGGAGGTGGCCCGCAAGTTTCTGTCGCCGCCGCCCGAGAAGCTGTTGCGGGAGCTGGTTTCCTCAGGAGGTTTGAACGCAGAGGAGGCTCAGCTGGCCGCCGCCATTCCCATGGCCGACGCCATTACGGCCGAAGCCGACTCCGGCGGCCACACCGACAACCGGCCGGCCCTGACCCTGCTGCCGACCATCATGGCACTGCGTGAAGAGATGCGGACAAGGTTCGCTTACCCGCAGCGGGTGGAAGTCGGCTTGGCAGGCGGTATCGCCACCCCCCAGGCGGCCGCAGCGGCCTTTGCCATGGGCGCCGCCTACGTTCTGTCCGGCAGCATTCACCAGGGATGCCTGGAAGCCGGCACGTCGCCGGCTGTGCGTAAAATGCTGTCTGAAACCCGCCAGGCGGACATCGCCATGTGCCCTTCGGCCGACATGTTCGAAATGGGGGTAAAGGTGCAGGTGCTCAAGCGCGGCACCATGTTTCCCCTGCGGGCGGCCAGGCTCTACGAGCTGTACAGCAACCATGAGTGCTGGGAAGACATACCGGCGGATCAGCGCACGGTGGTCGAAAAGGACATTTTGCGGACCAGCTTCGAGGAAGCCTGGCGGCAGACCCGCGCTTTTTTCGAAACGCGCGAACCGGCCCAGGTACAGGCCGCCCTGCAACGGCCCAGACACCAAATGGCCCTGGTGTTTCGCTCTTACCTTGGCCAAGCCTCGGGCTGGGCCGTCAGCGGCGACCCCGATCGCCGCATCGACTATCAGATCTGGTGTGGACCCGCCATGGGCGCCTTCAACCAGTGGGTGCGGGGCAGTTTCCTGGAAGATCCCGCTCATCGGGACACGGTGACGGTGGCCATGAACCTCATGTTCGGCGCCGCCGTTCTGACCCGGGCCAACTGGGCCAGGCTGCAGGGCGCGGCCCTGCCGGCGGGCAGCGATGTTTACCGGCCCCTGGGGCTCGATATCATGCGTCGCTGGACGGCGACCGGCGGCATGCAATGAGCTTCTGGCCCCAACCGGCCGGCGCAGAAAGAGGCCGGTCGGCGCGCCGTCGCTTTTTACACACTTAGGTGAGCAGAGAAAACCCAATACATTCGCACACGGATCCCCTTAGAGCACGTCGTGCTGTTTTTTGGGGTGAGAATCAACATCAAGGGAAAGTGCAGTGAAACCCGTTTCAGAAACAGCCCGTCCGGAAGAGGAAACCGTAGCCATCATCGGCATGAGCTGCCTCTTTCCAAAATCACCCGGGCTTTCAGCCTACTGGCGTCTGCTTTTCAACGGTCTGGACGGCATCGATGAGGTTCCCGAAAGCCACTGGCCGGTGCAGGACTTCTTTAACGAAAAGCCCGGTGAAAAGGATCGCGTCTACGTCAAACGGGGCGGATTTATCACGCCCGTGGATTTTGATCCCATGGAATTCGGGATTCCCCCCAACCTGATGGAGGCCACCGACACTTCACAGCTGCTGGGACTGGTGGTGGCCCGTGAGTGTCTGCAAGACGCCGGATACCTCTATACCGATCAAGCCTTCGACCGCGATCGCGTCAGCGTGATTCTCGGCGTCACCGGCACCCAGGAACTGGTTATCCCGCTGGGAGCACGGCTGGGGCATCCCCACTGGCGCCGGGCCTTGGCATCCGCAGGTATCGAAGGGGAAAAAGCCCGCCAGATTGTGGAAAAAATCTCCGACAGCTACGTCTCCTGGCAGGAGGGTTCCTTTCCCGGCCTGCTGGGCAACGTGGTGGCCGGCCGCATCAGCAACCGCCTGGACCTGGGCGGCACCAACTGCGTGGTCGACGCCGCCTGCGCCAGTTCCATGAGTGCGCTGCACCTTTCCATGCTGGAACTGCTCAGCGGCCGCAGTGACATGGTGATCACCGGTGGTGTAGACACCCTAAACGACATTTTCATGCACATGTGCTTTGCCAGCACGCAGATTCTGTCCCCCAGCGGTGACGTGCGCCCCTTTTCCCGCAGGGCCGACGGCACGCTGCTGGGCGAAGGCATCGGCATGCTGGTGCTTAAACGCCTGGCCGACGCCGAAAAAGACGGCGACCGCGTCTACGCCGTCATCCGCGGGCTGGGAACCTCCAGCGACGGGCGCAGTCAGAGCATCTACGCCCCGCGCGCCGCCGGCCAGGCCAAGGCTCTGCGCCAAGCCTACCGCACGGCCGGCGTGGCGCCTGCCACCGTGGAACTTATCGAAGCCCATGGCACCGGCACCCGCGTGGGCGACCGCACCGAGGTCGAAGCCCTGCGGGAAGTCTTTGGCGGTGACGATCGCTTCTGCGCCCTGGGGTCAGTGAAATCCATGATTGGCCACACCAAGGCAGCGGCCGGCTCGGCCGGCCTCATCAAGGCGGCACTGGCCCTGCACCACAAGGTGCTGCCGGCCACCATCAAGGCCGAAGATCCGGATCCCGGGCTGAACCTGGACCACAGCCCCTTTTACCTCAATCACCGCTCGCGGCCGTGGTTTGCACACCCGGACCATCCCCGCCGGGCCGGGGTGAGCGCTTTCGGCTTCGGCGGCAGCAACTTCCACGCCGTGCTGGAAGAGTACCGGCCGCAAAAGGATCACACTTCCTGGGACGAGGCAGTGCAGATCGTGGCCCTGTCGGGAACCGGGCGGGAAACACTTCTCGAGCAACTGAACGTCTGGCAGGCCTTTTTCGAGGAAAACGCTTCGGCAGATGAGCTGGCCCGCCGTGCAGCCGCCTCTCGGGAAAATTTTTCCTCTTCCGACAACCTGCGGCTGCTGATAGTGCTGGAAGAGCCCCTGGAAGACCCTGAAAAAACTGCGGCCCTCTTCGCCAAAGTGGCCGACACCCTGGCTGAACGGACCGATCAGGCCCTTTGGAGCTTCGGCAACGTCTTTTTCGGCAGCGGAGCGCAGAGGGGCCGCCTGGTGTTCATGTTTCCCGGACAGGGCAGCCAGTACGTGGGCATGGGCCGCGATCTGGTGTGCACTTTTCCCGAGGCCTTGGCGCTGTTCGAGGAAGCCAACCGCTGCTGCCATCTGCCGCGCCTCCTCAGTGACTTTGTCTACCCTCCTCCGGCCTCGGACAAGAAGACATTGCAGGAGCAGGAAGCTGCGCTGCGCAGCACCGACATCGCCCAGCCGGCCATCGGTGCCGTCAGCCTGATGATGGCCAGGGTGTTGCAAAGTTTCGGTGTACATCCTGAAATCACCTGCGGACACAGCTACGGCGAACTGTGCGCCCACTTCGCCGCCGGGTGGATCGATCTATCCACCCTGTTTCACCTGTCGGTCATGCGCGGTCGTTACATGGCCGCCGCCGGCAGGGGCGGGGGTGAGGCCGGCGGCATGCTGGCCGTCAAGGCCCCGCTGGACAAACTCCAGACCCTTGTGGACCAGAGCGGACTGGACCTGATCCTGGCCAACCGCAACAGCCCCAGCCAAGGAGTGCTTTCCGGCACCCTGGAGGCCATCGACAAAGCCGCCGCCCTGTGCAGGGAACACGGCTTCCGTGCCATCAAACTGCCCGTGGCGGCCGCATTCCACAGCCGCCTGGTCGAAAACGCCCAGCGTCCTTTTGCGCGCGAGCTTGAAAAGGTGGCCATCGAACCCGGCAACATAAGCGTTTTTTCCAATACCACCGCCCAGGCCTACCCCCGGGATGCGGACGCGGCCAGAAAGCTCCTCTCCGGCCAGATCTTGCAGCCGGTGGACTTTGTCAACGAAGTCAGGAACATTTTCTCCCGCGGAGGTTACACTTATGTGGAAGTCGGCCCCCGTGCCGTGCTCACCGGGCTGGTGAAGGCCATCCTGAAGGGAGAGGATTTCCAGTGTCTGAGTGTAGACGCCTCGGCCGGCAAGAAGTCCGGCGTCGCCGACCTGGCCCGCTGCCTGAGCCAGCTGGCCGCCCTGGGTCACCCCGTCACCCTCAACCGCTGGGGGGCCTCCCCCCCTCCGGCGCCCGGAAAGAAACCCGTTATGAACATCCCCGTATCCGGTACCAATTACCGCAAGCCCACTTCCGGTGCCTCCGGCGCCGACAGCAAGGCCGCCGCACACCAGCAGCCTGCACCCGACAGCCGTCCTCCGGAAGCGGCCGAACCTGCGCAACCGGTCTCCCCATCGATGCCGGAGACGGCCGTGCCGCCGACTCCAAAGACCGCACCGGGTCTTAAGATTCCGCCGGACGCGCCGCCCGGCGTGGAGAGTCCATCACCTGCGCCCACGCCGCCGGCATCACAACCATCTTCGGATGTCTCTCTAGCCGCCAGCGCACTGGAAGCGGTGCACCAGGGTTTGTCCGCCATCGAACAGCTGCAGCAGGAAACGGCCCGCACTCATCAGCTTTTTCTGGAAAGCCAGCGCGAAGCCACCATGGCTCTGCAGCGCATGATGGCCCACACACGCAACGTGGCCCAGGCCGCCCTGGGGCTCCCAGTCGAGGACGCGCCTTCCATGGAGGCACCCTCGCTGTCCACACCGGCCGAGGCCACTTCAGCCGGCGCACCCCCATCGTCCGCGCCACCGGCATTCGCGGCAGTCCAGGAGCCGGCCGCCCCGGCGGCCGTCGGGGCGCCGCCGTCACCGCCCTCCCGCCTCGCCGAAACGCCTGTCGCCAACGTGCCTGCCGCGGCGCCCCAACCGCCGGAAGAGACACCGGTATCCGCCGCGCAACCCATGGAAAGGGTCCTCCTTGAGGTGGTGGCGGAACTTACGGGCTATCCGGCCGAGATGCTGCGCCTGGACATGGACATCGAGGCCGACCTGGGCATCGATTCTATCAAGCGTGTGGAGATCCTCTCGGCCTTCGAGGAAAAGCTGCCCGACCTGCCTCCCATCAGCCCCGACAAGGTGGCCACCCTCAAAACCCTGGGTCAGATCGTGGACGTGCTCACCGAAAACGGCGCCGAGACGCAGCCGGCAGAAGCGCCGGCACCAGCAGCCCCGCTGGCAGACGCCAGGGCCGAGGCGCAGCCGTCTTCCGCGATACCCCCTGCCTCCGGCACTGAGCAAGCCCTGCTGGAGGTGGTGGCGGAACTGACGGGCTATCCGGCCGAGATGCTGCGCCTGGACATGGACATCGAGGCCGACCTGGGCATCGATTCCATCAAGCGTGTGGAGATCCTCTCGGCCTTCGAGGAAAAGCTGCCCGACCTGCCCCCCATCAGTCCGGACAAGGTGGCCACCCTCAAAACCCTGGGTCAGATCGTGGACGTGCTGAGCCCCCAATCCTCCGGAGAATTACCGACCACGGAACTCCCGGGGCCCGACAGCAAACTGGTGGTCTTTCCGGGACGTAAAACCAATGCCGTTGAAGAACGCCTTTCCCGCGGCTGGCCGCCGGAAATCGATCGCCGCTGCGTGCGCTTCCAGGAGACCTCTTTTCACCCGGGCCCCTTCCTTTCCCTGGGCGCCGACCAATGCGTTTTCATCGTAGCCGATGAAGACGATCCATTGGCCCGCGCACTGAAAAGCTGCCTGCAGAGCCGTGGCGTCGACACTGGCGGTATCAGCCTGGCGCAGGCCGCCGACCCCGCATTCGAACCCGAACATGCCGCCGGCCTTATCCTGATTGCCCCTGAAAATCTTCCCCGGGAGGGAGAAACTCTCTACCGGAGCGCATTTGCCGCCGAAGCCTTCACCGCCGTGCACCGCTTTGCACCCCATCTGACGGCCGCTAGCCAGGGGGGTGCCACGCTGTTTGCCACCATTTCGCGCATGGACGGCCGTTTCGGTTTCGGCGGTGAGGGTGACTGGTCACCCTTGGGTGCCGTCCTGGCCGGGCTGGCCAAGACCGCCTTCCACGAGTGGCCGGCAGTCACCTGCCGCGCCTTCGACGTTCCCGCCGCCGGCACCGCTGCCACGGCCACGGCCGAAGCCGTGGCGGCGGAACTGTTGACGCCCATGAACAGCGATGGCATCGAAATCGGCCTGCTGCCCTCCGGAGACGCCATCCGACGCATGGTGCCCGTGCTTTCCGACCAGCGCCCCCCGGCGCAGGACGACGTGCAGTTGGATCTTTCAGCGGGTGACGTGGTGGTTGTCAGCGGCGGCGCGCGCGGCATCACGGCCGCCGCCACCCGTGCCCTGTCGGCCGCGGTGCAACCCACTCTGGTGATCCTGGGCCGCAGCCCGGCCGTTTTCGAAGAGCCCGACTGGCTGAAAAACGCCGTGGAGCCGGCCGAGATCAAAAAGGCCGTATTCGAACACGAGTTCCGCGGCCAGGCCGCCCCGCCCGAGGTGGAAGCCGCCTTCCGGCGCTACTGCGCCAACCGGGAACTGGCGGCTGGTCTGAAAGCCTCCCAAGAAGCCGGCGCGCGTGTGTTCTATCACAGTGTCGACATCCGCGACCGTCTGGCCGTGGCCCGTGTGCTCTCGCAGGTCCGGCAGCAGCACGGGCCGGTGCGGGCTGTCATCCACGCCGCCGGCGTGCTGGAAGACCGCTTCATCGTCGACAAGACACCCGAGCAGTTCCGGCGGGTCTTCGACACCAAGGTCGGCGGCCTGGGTTCCCTGCTGCAGGCCGCCGACTTGGAGCAGCTGCGCTACCTGGTGGTCTTCTCCTCGGTGGCTGCCCGCATGGGAAACCCGGGCCAGGCCGATTACGCCGCCGCCAACGAGGTCCTCAACAAGATCGCCCAGCAAACCGCCCGACGCTTTCCCAAGTGCCACTGCCTTTCCATCAACTGGGGACCCTGGGACGGTGGCATGGTCACACCGTCGCTCAAGCGGGCTTTTGCCCGCCGGGGCATCGATCTCATCGCCGTGGAGGCCGGCGTGCGCTGCCTGCTGCTGGAGATGAGCCGCCCGGCGGCCGCTGACGTCGAAGTGGTGGTGGGCGCCCGTCTGACTCCCGAGCACCGCAGCCAGACGCCGGCCGAACCGACGAGCTCCCGCCTAACGCTGGCTTTCAAGCAACGGGTCTCGCCGCAGACATACGGCATCCTCAAGTCCCACGTCATCGACGGGTCTCCGGTGGTGCCGTTGGCGCTCATGGCCGAGTGGATGGGGCACGGCGCACTGCATGAAAATCCCGGGCTCTTGCTGTGCGGCCTGCAGGACGTGCGCCTGCTCAAGGGCATTCGCCTACATGGGGAGGAGAAGGTGATTCGCCTGATGGCCGGCAAGGCCAGAAAAAACGCAACGGCCTACGAGGTGCCGGTGGAGGTACGCGACGGCATCGTGGACGGCCGCGAGGCCATCCATGCCCGGGGCACCGTGCTGCTGTCCGAAAGCTTGCCGCCGCCACCGATGGATTTCGATCTGCAGCCTTATCTCACCGCCGACGCATACGGCCGCAGCACCCGCGAGATCTACAGCCAGATCCTGTTTCACGGCCAATCGCTGCAGGGCATCCGGCGTGTAGCGGCCGGTACCCGCAAGTTCATGGTAGCGCGCATCGAGGCGGCACCGCCTCCCGCCCAGTGGATGACACAACCCCTGCGCAGCCGCTGGATCATGGATCCCCTGGTGCTGGACTGCGCCTTTCAAATGGCCATCCTGTGGTGTTACGACCAGGAAGGCATGGTGTCGCTGCCCGCTTACATCCGCGCCTACACGCAGTACCGCCGCCGCTTCCCCGCCGACGGGATCACGGCCGTGCTGGAAGCGGCTTCCACTTCCGGAAGCAGTTTCACAGGGGACTTCACCTTCGTCGATGCCGACGGTGCCGTGGTGGCTCGCATGGAGGGCTACGAGGCCGTCATGAGCCCGACGCTCTTCAATGCTTTCCGCGCCAACACGGCGGCTTGAGTCACTCTCCGTACACCTGCCGCCGCGCGCGGGCGGCGGCGGCCAGGGCGGGCACGCGTTCGTCCACATAATCGTAGACCACGGCACGGTCTTTTCCCGGTAGCGGGCGCAGCACTCTTCCCAGGTATTGCACAAGGCGCCCGCTGAAACGGATGGGTGTGGTTAGAAAAAGGGTCGTCAATTCCCCGCAGTCGATGCCCTCCCCCATGAGCTGCCCGGTGGCCACCAGCACGCGGCTGCGGCCGCAGCGCACCTTCTCCAGTACCCGCCTGCGTTCTTCCCGCGGCAGGTCTCCGGTGAGCAGTTCGGCGGCGATTTTGTGTTTGAACACCAGCAGCGCCCGCAGTGTTTGGCAGTGACTCCTGCGGTCCGACAGCACCAGGCAGACGCCCTGGCCCTGGCGGGCTTCTTTGGCCACGTCTGCGGCGATCATGCGGTTGCGCCGGTCGTCGCAGGTCAGTTCCGCCAGCATCTTGCTGTACTCCTGGACCGGGTCGTGGAAGGGTTCGAAAGTGGTTGGACGATAAATGATGCTGGCCGGCAGCACGTCTCCGCTGTCTACCAGATGTTTCTTGGCCACACGATGGTGCAGGCTTCCCAGGTGCCAGAAAATCAGGTCGTCCAGCTTGTCGCGCCGCCAGGGGGTGGCGGTCAGCCCCATCATGTAGCGGCTGTCGAAGGCGCTGACCGCTTCGGTGAAAGTGCGGCTGGGGCAGCGGTGGCACTCGTCCACCACCAGGAAGCCGATTTTCCGGGAAACTTCATCGGCGCACTTGTACAGGGTCTGCACCATGGCCACCGTGATGCGGGTGCCCAGCTGCAGGCGGCCGCCGCCGATGCGCCCCACCTCCTCGGCCGAAAGCCCCAGGAAGCGCTGGATGCGCGCCACCCATTGGCGCGCCAAGTCGCTGGTGTGCACCACGATCAGGGCCGGCTGGCGGCGCCGGGCCACCAGGTGCAGTGCCATGACGGTTTTGCCGCTGCCGGTGGGTGCGCACAGAGTGCCGAAATCACGGGCCGCCATGTGGGCCACGGCTTCCCGCTGGAAGGGCTTCAGCTGGCCGTGGAAGGTAAAATCCACCGGCGGCAGGCTGCGGCGCCGGTCGTCGATGTCCCAGGCGATGCTGCGCTCCCGGCACAGCAGCAGCAGCGCACGCATGAAGCCGCGGGGAACCTGGAGGCCGCCGCGGGGAGCCGCTTCATAAAATTTCAGGCGGCGGGGCACGCCACGGTTCCAACGCCCCATGCGGTGGTTTTCCAGCCACTTGGGATTGGTGAAGGAAAGACGCTGCTTCAGCTCTTCACGCAGCGCCGATGGCAGCCCCTCAATGCGCAGGCTCCGGGACAAGACGATGTTCACGGTCTGCCGGGCGGATGCATCAGCCGGGAAACTCATGGCGCTTTGCGGTCCTGCCACTTGCGCTTGAGCATCCGCATGCCGGGGCTGTTGTGCAGGTACATGAGGGGCGAGGATATGCCGGCAGCCAGGAAAAAAGTTTCCAGCCGGTCGAACAGCACCGGTCGGTCCGGCCAGGTGAAGCGCTTGCGGCGTTTTTCCAGATCCTGCCACGCCTCTGCCAGCTCCGGGTGGTTCTCGAAAACCTGCTGCTGCGCCGGGTCGCAGAGGAACATGGCGCAGACGATGGGCCGTAACCGCCACCGGCAGCCATCGGGCCCCAGGTAGACGCATTTTGAACCGCCGCGGTCTTTTCGCAGGGTGTCCAGCAGCTGTTCCAGCTGTGTGCGCCCGGAAACCAGCGCGTTGACGACCACGTCGCTGAAAAAAGTGATGATGCCCTCCCGGGAACAGCAGGCGCTGCGCGCGTTGTGGTAGCACTGGCGGGTACAGACTTCGTTGAAGTGTCTCTTCAGGAAATCATCCACATCGCGTCGAAAAGACAGGTACGGCTGTATGTCTTCCCGCAGCTGCGCGGCGGTGGCGTCGGCAAGCGAGGCCAAATGCCGTTTCACGGCCGCCAGCGTCTCAAACTGTTCGCGGTTGTAACTATTCATACCAGGATTTTTCCTATACCACTTTCACCGGCTGACGCAAGGGACAAACAGGCCAAACAAATATTTTGAAACCGGTTTCAGGCTGTCGGATATTCTTGCCATTGCCACATGGGTCCTGTATATAAACAGATTTTATCGACGTTTCTTCATACGGAATCAGCAGAATCGGCGCCAGCCGGAAAGCGTCAACCGAAAACCGAAAACCTTTTATGCCCAAGTTCACACCCATTGCCGTCACGGGAATGGCCGGCATATTTCCCGGTGCGCCGCATGTCGACCGCTTCTGGGAAAACATCGTGGCCGGCGTCGATGCCACCGCGCCGGTGGACCCCGAACGCTGGCCCGTCCGGCCGGACATCATGGTGCGCTCCGGCCCCGTGCCGGACCACGCCTATGGAGACCGCTGCTGCCTGATACGCGAACCGGATCTGGATCTGCCGCCGGCCGGGCTGACATTTGAAAATTACGCACACCTGGATCCCCTCCACAAGCTGGTGCTGCACACCGCGGCCGGCCTGAAGGGCAGTGGTGCCTCCTTCTCCGGACGGCGCACCGGCCTGGTGCTGGCGGCCATTGCGCTGCCCACCGAAGGGGCCTCGCAACTGGCCGATTTGGTGCTCGGAAACCTCTTCGAGGATCTTATTTTCCAGCGGACCCCGCATCCGGACAGAAACGAGTTGCGGCGGCGCTGCGCCGCGGCCCGTGTGACCGCCTATCCCGCCGTGCTCCTGGCGCGCTTGCTGGGCCTGGGGGGCGAGTGCCTGACCCTTGATGCGGCCTGCGCCTCTTCGCTGTATGCCGTCAAACTGGCCTGCGACGCCCTG
>CAYUAQ010000121.1:8977-12727 GCA_964442705.1 uncultured Desulfobacteraceae bacterium | reverse complement strand
CTGCCCCGGTATGATCCTTAACCTTGGATATCTTCACTAACCGGACAACTCAGCCACCGCGATCTGCGCACAGCCGGTCATCAGCACCAGCACGTCGTTCTTGATCAGTTCCTTGGTCAGTTCCACGTGCACCCAGTCGTGCTTGACTCTGGGGTTGGTGCAGCCCACCACGCCGGCCACGCCCCGGATACGTCCGTTGACGATGTTGTCGTTGAGCGGCTTGTAGGAGGCGCGGAAGGTCCCGCCCAGCATGTAGTTGATGTACTCGTGGGAGAACCCGTGGATACCCGGGTTGGAGATCTTGGGAATCTCGATGGGAATGCTGCGGGTCTTGAAGCGGGCGATGGCCTGGATGACCATTTCATCCGTGGAAGAGCGCGGATCGTGTTCCAGGAACTCGATGTGGGTGGCCCCCTCGATATGGGCGCGTCGATTGGTGGTGATGAACTTGGTCTTGTAGCACTCGGCCACGGTCACCAGGCCCTGCTTGATGCACTGGACGTCCACGCACATGGCGTCGATGGCGCCGGTGGCCAGCACGGTCTCGGTGGACATGAAGTTGCCGGCGTGGGGCACGCCGTGGCGGGACATCATCTCGGCGCCCGAGCAGCACATGCCCACCAGGTTGATGCCCTTGGCGCCGGCGGCCTGGGCGGCCTTGACCAGTTCGGGGTCGTTGACCGATTCCACCATGGACTCGAACATGTTGGGCTCGTGGCCGTGGACGATGATGTTGACGTGGTCTTCCTTGAGGACGCCCATGTTGACATCCACGGCCACCGGCGTGGGCGTGCCGTACAGGATGTCGGAAATCTCGGTGGAGACCATGGAGCCGCCCCAGCCGTCGGCGATGGCGGTGCGGGTAAATTGCTTGGCGATGTTGTCGTAGTCCTGGTCGACCCCCATGTGGGTGCGGTGCATCATCTCCATGATTTCGATCATGGCGCCCCGGGGCACGACACCCATTTTGCGCCAACTCTCCAGGGTCTTGGGCGGTACGCGTTTCATGAAGGGGATTTCGCCCTCGATCTGGGTGTAGGTGGCTTCCAACTGCTCGTAAAGATCGGTGGCAATGTCTTCCGGTGTCCGTCCCAGGGTTTCGATGCCGATGCTCTCGGCCACTTCTTCCAGCTTTTTGACGTCCTTGATTTTATAGTCGGCGATGTCGCCCCGTACCACGTCGCGGAACAGCTCCAGCATGGCCATGCCGTGGTCGGTGTGGGCGGCGGCGCCCGATGCCACCATGCGGGCGAAGTTGCGGGCCTGGATGGTGTCGATGGTGGCACCGCAGACGCCCACCTTGCCGTAGGGGTCTTTGGCATTCAGGCGGCAGGGCCCCATGGAGCAGTGCTTGCAGCAGGCCGAATCGGCGCCGATGGGACAGGCCTTCATGGAAAGAGCGCGGTCGAAGGCGGTTTCTACGCCGTCCTTACGGGTTCTCTCCAGCATCTGAGCGGTGGTTTCACAGATGGTCAGATCCCGGACGCTGACCTCCTTTTTAGCCTTCTTTTTGATGACTGCCTTTTTGTCTTCTGCCATTTTTTCTCCCTTCGTGGAAAAATTAAGTATTTGATTTAAAAAAATTAATGGCACCTGTTTACATCTAACTGATAATCATTACTATTACCTATAGGCTAATCGTAAAGATCTGTCAAGAGAATCGTGCAAAGATTTTTTAATTGAATAATCACGGACTTTGTACTATTTAGTGACACTACCCGGTGGTATTTTACGGCCGACCCGCCGGATGCCTGCATCCCATCTGGGATGGCGGCGATCACAACGCACAGAAATTTTTCAGCAAATGGATAATGAAAGGACCGTGACGATGGGAGACAGACAGGACGATAAAGCGGTGACGGGCGAGAACCGGGACGAAAATGCCGAAAGGGCGGTAAAGATTTTTTCCCTCAGTACGTGCAGTCACTGCAAGGCCGCCAAGAAAATGCTGGCGGAGTGCACCGTAAAATATGACTTCGTGGATGTGGACCTGCTGGAAGGCAAGGAACGCGCCGCCATCCTGGAAGACGTGAGGAAGTTTAATCCCAAATGCTCCTTTCCCACCATCATCATCGGCGACAAGGTCGTGGTGGGTTTCAAGGAAAAGGAGATCAAGGAGGCGCTGGGGCTGAAATGAATGCACAGGAACTGTACGAACGCTTGAAAAAGGTCCAGGAGCCCAAGGGGTACTATTTCAACAGCGACAGGGAACGGGTCTTCGAACTGCTCGAAGCCCTGCTGGTCAACAAGGACCGTTACGGGTACATGGTGTGCCCCTGCCGCCTGGCTTCCGGTGACCGGGAAAAGGACCGCGATATTATCTGTCCCTGTGTGTACCGCGAGGCCGATGTCCAGGAATACGGCAGCTGCTACTGCAACCTGTACGTTTCCAAGGCCTGGAACGAGGGCACCATTGCCCATGAATACGTACCGGAACGGCGGCCGCCTGAAAAAATGTTTTAAATCCAGACCATCTGTTCACGCGACCTTCCACCGGGCGACACGGCAGGGGGGTGCGAGGGGGAGGTGATTGCGCCATGGATCAAGAGTGTACGCCAACCGTAAATACCGGCCTGCGCGGTGTTACCGTAGCCAGTACGCGCATCAGTGACGTGGACGGCAAGGCGGGAAAACTGATCTACCGGGGATATCTGGTCAAGGATCTGGCCCAGCGTGCGACTTACGAAGAAATCGCCCACCTGCTGCTGTACGAACACCTGCCCACGGCTGCCGAACTCGCCGATTTCAAGACCCGGCTGGCCGGCTACCGGCATATTCCGGCGGCCGTTGTCGAGGCGCTCAGGACCCGGCCTGCCGATGCCCGGCCCATGGACGTCCTGCAGGCCGGCATATCGCTGCTGGCCAGCCATGACCCGGAAATCGCCGCAGACACCCCCGAGGCGTATCGTCGTATTGCCGAGAGGCTCATCGCCCGTGTGCCCGCTCTGATCGCGGCCTGGCAGCGTATACGGCAGGGTGAGACCCCCGTGGCGCCGGCCGGTGATCTGGATCACGCCGGCAACTTTCTGTACATGCTGACCGGCAGACCCCCGGATGTGGAAGTTGCGCACTTCATGGACGTCTGTCTGGTGCTGCATGCCGAGCATTCTTTCAACGCCTCCACCTTTTCGGCACGGCAGGTGGCTTCCACGCGGGCGCATATGTACGCGGCTTGTTCGGCGGCGGTGGGTTCACTCTCGGGACCGCTGCACGGCGGTGCCAACGAACGGGTGATGAAGATGCTCCAGCAAATCGGTGACCCTGAAAAGGTTGAGGACTATGTGAAGCGGGAACTGGCGGGCGGCGGTCTCATCTATGGCCTGGGGCACGCGGTTTACAAAACCGACGATCCCCGGGCACTGATCCTGGCCCCCATGGCCCGGCGCATGGGCCAGATCGCCGGCCAGCCCCAGTGGATCGAGATTGCCGAGCGGCTCGAAAGGGTCGGCAAGGCGGTTTTCAAGGAGAAAAAGGGCATCGATATCTTTGTCAATGTCGATTTCTACAGCGCGCCGCTGTATTTCGCCATGGGGATTCCCATCGACATGTTCACCCCCGTGTTCGCCGTCTCGCGCATCGCCGGCTGGACGGCCCACGTCATCGAAGAGCGTTTTGCCGAGGCGGCCCCCAAGCCGACCCTGTACCGGCCAGAGTCGCAGTATGTCGGGGATTACTGCGGCCCCGAGGAATGTGCTTTTGTCCCCATGGACAAGCGTTGAGGGAAATGGCCGGCATCGCCGGTGCATAGAG
>CAYUAQ010000121.1:0-8877 GCA_964442705.1 uncultured Desulfobacteraceae bacterium | reverse complement strand
CGCACACTGAGAATGACCCGACAGCGCAAGCTGATCCTGGAAGAGATGCGCAGGGTCAAACGCCACCTGTCCGCCGACGAGGTGTACGATATCGTCCGCAGGCGGCTGCCGCGCATCAGCCTGGGGACGGTTTACCGCAATCTGGAAATTCTCTCCGAGCTGGGTGAAATCCGCAAACTGGAATACGCCGGATCCATCAAGCGTTTCGACTGGAACCCGGAGAACCACTATCACATTCGCTGCATGCAGTGCGGACGTATCGACGACGCCCCCATTCCGCCGCTGAGCGGTATCGAACAAGAAGTGCGCGATGCCACCGATTACCAGATCAACGGCCATCACTTCGAATTCGTTGGACTTTGCCCGGCCTGTTCCGAAAAGAGCACGGAGTACATGGCCCGCAAGCTCAAGAAACTGATCTGATTTTTTCCAAATCCGCACCCCCTGGGCTTGCATTCGGATCAAAGTGCGTTATTGTCTCATAAGAGATATAAAATATCCTGTTACTCTTTCTTTGGTGGCTTGCGAAGGTCTCGCCTTGAAAAAAATGCGTGTATATACTATGAATGCAACGTCTGGAATCTCTTGGAAGCACATCTTCTTCAACCGGGGAGCACCGCGCGGCCGGTCAACGGAGCGCGCCTGCCTGTTGGGCCTGATAACCCGCTACCATCAACATTTTCAACACAGGAGGTAAATGTCATGGCTGCATTGAAGGGTACACGCACAGAAAAGAATCTGCTGGCTTCCTTCGCCGGCGAGTCCCAGGCCAGAAACCGGTATACCTACTTTGCGAGCAAGGCCCGGGAAGAGGGGTACATGCAGATTGCGGACATCTTTGCCGAAACCGCTGACCAGGAGAAGGAGCACGCCAAACGTTTCTTCAAGTTCCTGGAGGGGGGAGAGGTGGAAATCACCGCCGCCTTCCCGGCCGGCGTCATCGGCACCACCCTGGAGAACCTGAAAGCCGCCGCCGCCGGAGAGCATTACGAGCACACCGAGATGTATCCCGGATTCGCCAGGATCGCCCGTGAGGAAGGCTTCGAAGCCGTCGCCATGGTATGGGAAAACGTGTCCGTAGCGGAAAAGCAGCACGAAAAGCGTTACAATGACCTGGCGGCCAACGTGGAAGCCGGCCGTGTGTTCAAGCGTGATGAAGAAGTCGTCTGGCGCTGCCGCAACTGCGGGTACCTGCATGTCGGCAACGAGGCTCCAGAGATGTGCCCGGCTTGCGCCCATCCCAGGGCCTATTTCGAACTGCTGGGAGAAAACTGGTAGGCTGCAGGCGTTCCTCGGGACGGACGTCGGCTGTTGAGTAGATCATCTGTTGTTACGACAACGAAACACAAAGAGGAGGAATTCATGGCAGAGAGACTCGAAATCTACAAGTGTGAACTGTGCGGTAATATCGTCGAAGTTCTGCATGGCGGGGCCGGCGAACTGGTCTGCTGCGGCCAGGCCATGACCCAGTTGACCGAGAACACCGTGGATGCAGCCACGGAAAAGCACGTTCCCGTGATCGAGAAGGTCGAAGGCGGGGTCAAGGTCAAAGTCGGCGAGGTGGCCCATCCCATGGAAGAGAAACACTTCATCGAGTGGGTTCAGATCGTTGCCGACGGCACCGCCTACCGCAGGTTTCTCAACCCCGGCGATGCGCCCGAAGCGGTTTTCAAAGTGGACGCCGCCGATGTCACCGCCCGAGAGTTCTGCAACCTGCACGGACTCTGGAAGGCGTAGTATTTACGGCTGTATTTAAGCTGATGACAAGGGCGGGGCCGGGGGGCGGTATGGCGTAAGATCCTCCCGGCCGCCGGCCCTGCCAATGGGATACCAAGCGACCGCCTCCCGCAGAGGGGGCGGGTTGGTTGAAAGCGCGAGGAGACAAAGATCATGGCAAGCTGGAAATGTGCGAAATGCGGGTACACCGTGGAAGCGGATACCCCTCCTCAGGAATGCCCCTCCTGCAAGGAAAAGTGTGAATTCCTGGATGTTTCCTGTTACACGCCCGACTGCCAGTATGACGGCAGCGACAAGCGTCTGGGTTGAGCAGGTGGCGGTTTGATCAGAACACAGGTTGTCACAGGACGACGAAGTGAACAGCGGTTTTGAGGAGGGACTTTATGGCGAAGGTACTGATCGTTTATGCCAGCAGGACCGGGGAAACCCAGAAAATCGGAGAGTTGATCGGCGAGGGGCTTCGCATCTCGGGCGTCGAAGCCGATGTGCGTAAAACCAATGACATCGCATCGGAAAAAGAACTGGAGGCCTATGACGGTCTTGTCCTGGGGTCGGCCACTTATCACGGCGACATGATGCAGGCAATGAAGACCTTTCTTTTCCTTGCAGAGAAGGCGGACCTGTCCGGCAAGGCAGGTGGGGCCTTCGGCGCCTTCGGCTGGAGCGGGGAGGCCCCGGACCGTATTTTTGAAACCATGGAGCACATCCTCAAGATGGAAATGGCCAGCGGGCCGCTGCGCCTGAAATCGAGCTCCCTGGGCGGCGGTATCCAGATGGCCCAGGAGTACGGAAAAGAGCTCGCCAAAAAGCTGAAGGGATAGCAGAGATCCAGACGGTTGGGGGAATATCCCTTGAACGTAACACTGATTGCTTAAAATGAATTGAATCGAAAAAGGAGGGAAACAGCCATGGCTCAAGAAACCACTCCCCAGCACTGCCCCGGATTTCATGATTTCAAGAACCTCAAGTCATTTATCTGCAAATGCAGTGCCTGCGGTCATGAAGTCGAGATTTTTTCAGACGAATTCGACCGGCCCCACAAATGCAAAAAATGCGGCGCCGACATCGATTTTACGCAGTGCAAGCTGGACGGCGCCGCCTGAAAAAGGAGACCCGCTCGACATGAAACTGCATTCGCAACGACTTCCGGCGGCGGTCGCCGTGCTGCTGTCCCTGTGTGTGACCCTTGCCGTGGCGCCGGCGATGACGGCGGAATCCGACGGAAAGGGACCGGAGACGCTGGTCATCGACGGGGGCAGCAAGGGGAACATCACCCTGCCCCATCGTGAACACCAGCAGAACTTGCAGGACTGCAAGATCTGCCACACCATTTTCCCCAAAAAGGGCGGCAGTATCACTGCCATGAAAGCCGATGGAAAGCTGAAGAAAAAGCAGGTCATGAACAAGCTGTGCCTGAAATGCCACCGCGGGATGAAAAAGGCCGGCAAAGAGACGGGGCCCACTTCCTGTTCCGGCTGCCACAAGAAATAGGAAGGGGAGAGACATGCTGGTTCTGGGCATCAACGGAAGCCCCCGTAAGAAGAGCAACAGCGGGTTTCTGCTGGACACCTTCTTGGAGGAAGCCGAAAAGCTGGGGGCTTCGGTGGACCTCATCGATGTGCCCCGCCGCAACATAAAGCCCTGCATGGAGTACACTGTCTGCGAAAAGCGCGGCACCTGCCCCATCCAGGACGATATGTCCTCGGAAGGTTACACGCTGCTGCGGCGCGCCGATGTGGTGGTGGTGGCGACCCCGGTGTTTTTCTACAACATGTCAGCACAGCTCAAGGCGTTGGTGGACCGCTGCCAGGCCCTGTGGGCCAGGAAATACATGCTCAAGCTGAAGGATCCGGCCGGCCGACACCGGCGTGGATACCTGCTGTCGGTGGGCGCCACCCGCGGCAAAAACCTGTTTGACGCCATCGAGCTTTCCATCAGGTATTTTTTCGACGCTCTTTCGGCCAGCTATGCAGGCGCCCTGACCTACCGGGGGATCGAAAAGATTGGCGACATGCAGCGCCATGCCGGTGTGCACGATGACATCCGCCGGGCAGTGGCTGATGTCGTGGGGCCGCTGGCAAAGCGACCCAGAGTGCTGTTCGTCAGCCAAAGGGACACCTGCCGCAGCCAGATGGCCGCGGCCTTTGCCCAGCGAATGGCCGGCGAAAAATTCGATGTGGAGACAGGCGCCTGGCAGCCGGCCCAAGACGTCAGTGGCCCAATGGTGAAGGTCATGCAGGAGAAGGGCATCGATATGGGATTCCATCGGCCGCGGCCCCTGGAGCGGGCCTTTGGCAGCGGGCGCGTCGACCTGCTGGTTATCCTGGAAGAGGGGCCGAGGGAGGTGGATTTTCCAGCCGCTGAAACTATCCGCTGGCCGGTGGGGATGATTCCATCGCCGTCGGAAGAATTCCTTCGCCGGCTGCGGGACGACCTCGAATGCCGGGTGCGGGAACTGCTGGGCAGACACGGATAAAAACAAGACAGGCTATTGTGATTTAATCCCATCTTCCACTCGTCGGGACTTTCGTACGGGTGGAGACACAACACCAAGGAGGAATCTGGAATGGACAAGTACGTGTGCACGATCTGCGGGTATGTCTATGACCCTGAACTCGGCGACCCCGACAACGGGGTGGACCCCGGGACGAAGTGGGAAGATGTATCCGAGGACTGGGAGTGTCCGGTCTGCGGCGCATCCAAAGACGATTTTGAGAAACAGGAATAGGAAGTCGGTTCCGGGATCGGCGCCACGGTGCGCCCCGGGGCCATGAAAAGGTGCCCTTTTTACCCCGCTCGGTGCGTGAAAAGGGCTCTTTTCGTCCGATGAAGGCAGAAAAAACAAGCCTTGGAACAATGGACCCGCTCAGGCAGGGTCTCAACATTCGAGGAGTGCCATGAAACCCGTACAAATCGCTGAAGGAATATACGATGTCGGTGTAAACGACTGGAACATACAGGACTTCCACGGCTACTCCACGCCGCTGGGAAGCAGTTACAACGCCTTTCTGATCCTGGACGAAAAGATCGCCCTCATCGATACCGTCAAGAAAGGTTTTGAGGACAAGCTGCTGGCCAACATCGCCCAGATCGTCGACCCCCAAAAAATCGACTACATGATCAGCAACCACGCCGAGATGGACCACAGCGGCGGGCTGGTGGAAACCATGCGCGAGATCGGGGAGGACACCCCGCTGTACTGTTCCAAAATGGGCAAGAAGAACTTGTCGCTGCACTTTACCCGCCAGTGGAACTACCATGCCGTGGAGAACGGTGAGGAGCTGAAGCTGGGTAAGCGGACGCTGGCTTTTCTGGAGACCCGCATGCTGCACTGGCCCGATAGCATGTTCACCTATGTAAAGGAGGACAAGATTCTTTTCTCCTCCGATGCCTTTGGCCAGCACTATGCCGGCAATGAAAAGTTCGATGACATCATCGGCGATGCCATCATGCCCCATGCAAAGAAGTACTTTACCAACATCCTGATGCACTTTTCGCCCCAAGTCGCCAAGCTGCTCAAGACCGTTGCCGACATGGGGCTGGAGATCAAGATGATCTGTCCCGACCACGGCATCATCTGGCGCAGAGACCCGGGCAAGATCATCGATGCTTATGCCAGCTGGAGCCGTCAGGAGGGCATCAACAAGGCCATCCTGGTCTATGACTCCATGTGGCACAGCACAGAGAAGATGGCCGATGCCATATCCTCCGGCCTGGATGACGTGGGCGTGGAAGTGCGGCCCATGAGCTTGCGCAAATGGCACCGCTCCGATGTCATGACCGAGGTCATGGACGCCAAGGCCATCGTGGTGGGGTCTCCCACGCTCAACAACGGCATCTTCCCCACCGTGGCCGATATGCTGACCTATATGAAGGGGTTGCGGCCCAAGAACAAGATTGCAGCCGCCTTCGGCTCCTACGGCTGGAGCGGCGAAGCCGTCAAGCAGATCAACCAGTATTTCGAGGCCATGAAGCTGGAGATCGTGGATGAGGGCCTGCGCGTGCAGTACGTTCCCGATGCCGATGCCCTGGAAACCTGTTTTCAGTTCGGCCGCAAGATCGGCGAACGCATCATCAGCATGTAAGAAAGGAACCCCCTGTGAGGCATTTCGGTCGCATTCCTATGCCGATCCCGGGTGCCCTAAGGGAAAGGCACAAAGGGGCAAAGGCACAGAGGCACAAGGGGAAGGTATCATGAAAGTGCCTATTGTCGATTTGAGCGAGTGCACCACATGCGGCAGCTGTGTGGAAGTCTGCCCGCAGGTTTTTCGCATTACCGATGCCGGCTACCTGGAAGTAATTGAGTTGCCCGCATATCCTCAACTTGAGGTGGATGAGGCCATCAAGTACTGCCCAGAAGATTGTATCTCCTGGGAAGAATCGGATATCAAAGCTTGAAAGTCGGCGAGGCTTCGTCATGCAGCAGAAAAAAAGCGGCGGCCGCGCCCTGAAGCGGGAAGTACGACGGCTTCTTGAAGAGGAAAGCCTCGCCGACGCGGTGGTAGCCTTGCGCCGCCTGCCGGCCCGGCAGGTGGTAAACCCCCTGATTTCTTTTTTCTGCAGTGCCGACGAGAGGCTCAAATGGCGCGCCGTGACGGCCATGGGCGTCGTGGTGGCGGCGCTTTTTGAGCAGACGCCCGAATCGGCACGGGTGGTCATGCGCCGCCTGATGTGGAGCCTGAACGACGAGTCCGGCGGCATCGGCTGGGGTGCGCCCGAGGCCATGGCCGAGATCATGGCCCGCAGCCGGCCCCTGGCCGACGAATTTTCCTGCCTGCTGGTTTCCTACCTGGATCCGGACGGCAATTACCTGGAACACGAAATCCTGCAGCGCGGCGCCCTGTGGGCCGCGGCGCGGGTGGCCCACGTGCGGCCGGACCTGATGGCGCCGGCGGTACGTTTTCTGCCCCCTTACCTGCGTTCCAGCGACCCCTATCATCGCGGCCTGGCCGCCTGGGCGGCTGCCCCCCTGGCCGATGCCCGCCTCAAACCGCTGTTGCAGTCCCTGGTCGGCGATATGGAGACGGTGGTGATTTACATGGATGGCAGATTGGAGAACCTCACCGTAGCGGAACTGGCCCGCGGGGCCCTCGATCGCCTGTGAATCCCTTCTTTATCAGTGCTCTTCATCCTCGTGTCCGCGCTCCAGGGCCGGGATGTGCTTCAGGTGGGCAAACTCCCAGCGTTTGTCCAGAAAGTACAGGATGGGCACCGTCATGCGGGAGAACATCAGCGAGGCCACCTCGCCGGCCATCAGGGATATGGCCAGCCCCTGGAAGATGGGGTCAAAGAGGATAACAGACCCGGCCACCACCACGGCGGCGGCGGTCAGCATCATGGGACGGAAACGCACCGCGCCGGCGTCCACCACGGCCTCGTCCAGGGGCATGCCCTGCCTGAGGCGCAGCTCGATGAAATCCACCAGGATGATGGAGTTGCGCACCACGATGCCGGCGCCGGCGATCATGCCGATCATGGAAGTGGCCGTGAAAAAGGCGCCCATGGCCCAGTGGGCCGGCATGATGCCGATGAGCGAGAAGGGTACCGCCGCCAGGATGACCAGCGCCGTCGAAAAGGACTGAAACCAGCCCACTACCAGCACGAAGATGAGTACGATCACCACCGCAAAGGCGATGCCCATGTCGCGGAACACCTCGATGGTGATGTGCCATTCGCCGTCCCATTTCATGGTGTAGCGTTTGGTGTTCTCCGGCATGTTGTAATTGTATTTCTGGAGGTGGTAGCCCTCGGGCAGGGTGAGGGCGTCGATCTTCTTGTTCATCTCCAGGATGGCGTAGACCGGGCTCTCCTTGACGCCGGCCACGTCGCCGATGACATACACCACGGGCATCAGGTTCTTGTGGTAGATGCTGGTGTCGGCGCGGGTCTTTTCGACCTTGATGAGGGTCGACAGCGGCACCTGGCGCCCGTCGGGCGTGGGCAGACGGATGCTCTCGAGACGGTCCACCCCGGCACGGGCCGACAGCGGAAAGCGCAGGATGACGGGCACGTCTTCCTTTTCCAGGGGCTGGTGCAGCAGGCCCACCTGCTGCCCGGAGAGCGCGATGCGCAGGGTCTGGTTGATCTGGGCTGTGCTGATCCCCGAAAGGGCGGCCTTTTCCCGGTCGATCTTGATATCGTACTGCGGCTGGGGGTCTTCCATGTACCAGTCCACGTCCACCACGCCGGGGGTTTCTTCCAATATCCTGCGGATTTCCAGGGCGATCTCTTTCTGTCGATCGTAGTCCGGCCCGTAGATCTCGGCCACCAGGGTGGACAGCACCGGCGGGCCGGGTGGCACTTCCGCCACCTTGATGCGTGCGTTGTACTTTTCGCCGATGGCCCTGAGCACCGGCCGCACGCGTTTGGCGATGTCGTGGCTCTGGTCCTTGCGGTCGCCTTTGGGAGCCAGGTTGACCTGGATGTCGGCCATGTGAGGGCCACTTCGCAGGTAGTAATGACGCACCAGGCCGTTGAAGTTGAACGGAGAGGCCGTGCCGGCGTAGATTTCGTAATCGGTGACTTCGTTGACGGTCTTGAGGTAGTTGCCCATCTCCAGGGCCGCGGCGGTGGTCTGCTCCAGGGTGGCGGTTTCGGGCATGTCGATGATCACCTGGAACTTACTCTTGTTGTCGAAGGGCAGCATTTTGACGCGCACCAGCCCGACGACTACCATGGCGCAGGCTGCCAGCAGCAGTACCACCACGCCGACCAGAAACGTCCAGCGCAGCGGGGCGTTGTGCAGCAGGGGCCCCATGATGTGGCGGTACAGGCGCGTGAACCAGTCTTCCTTTTCCCGTTTGACCTCTTCGCCGCCCTCGTCGTGGCGCAGTATCTTGAGCGACGCCCAGGGCGTCACCATGAAGGCCACCAGCATGGAAAAGCCCATGGCCGCCGAGGCACCCACGGGAATGGGTCGCATGTAGGGACCCATCAGGCCGCCCACGAAGGCCATGGGCAAAATGGCGGCAATCACCGTCAGGGTGGCCAGGATGGTGGGGTTGCCCACCTCTGCCACGGCTTCCACGGCCACCTTTGCCCGTGCCCGACCCGCGTTTTCGGGCAGGCGGAAGTGGCGGACGATGTTTTCCACCACCACGATGGCGTCGTCCACCAGGATGCCGATGGAGAAGATCAGGG
>CAYUAQ010000120.1:0-12873 GCA_964442705.1 uncultured Desulfobacteraceae bacterium | reverse complement strand
TTCTATACTTCTAGAGGCTTTTTTAATCTCTTTTAAGCTGTCATGGACTTGAGGTGCATCGCCGGTATTTCGCAGTAGTCTATCAGCGACGCCGAGATGGAGATTGATTCCTGAGAGAGGATTCCTGATTTCGTGTGCGATTCCTGCCGCAACCCGTCCCAGTGAGGACATCTTGTCCTGAACGCTTAAAAATTGTTCCAACTCTCTGGCCCGGGTGACGTCTAGCATATTTAAAAGTAGAGATTTGTGCCCCTCATACTTGATTCGGGAAGCCCGGCAGTGAACCCATCGATGTTTTGCCTCCAGCCCATTCGAACCGTAAGGAAAGAGCCTAAAATCGGATTCTGATGTTTGATATGTTCCAGCCTCAGCGTTTAACAGAAAGGATTTAATCTTATCGGCATCTTCAGGGTGAATGTTGTCACATTTTAAGATGTTGAAATTCTTTGGCAGGCGCCCAAAAATCCGCTTCTGTTCAGGGTTCTGGAAGAGAATGCGCCCGTCTTGAATAATTGAAATACCGATGAGGGAATTGAATACAAGATCTTCGAAGAGCTGGCGGCTCCTGGTCAGTGCTTCCTCGGCCTGCTTGAAGGAGGTGATGTCGGTGACAAAACCCTCTACTTGAATGACTTCACCCTTGTCGGAGTAAATGCCAACCCCTTGCTCCCAAACCCATTTAACGTCACCTAGCGCCGTTAAAATGCGATATGTCAGGCGGAACGGCTGTTGGTGGGCCAGCGCGTCTTTGATAATACGCCGAATCTTTGCTTTATCCTCCGGGTGGACGACAGTATCAAAAAATCCTGTTTCGCTGCCAGGCTGGCAGAGCTCCCTATAGCCGGTTAACTCATAGCAGCCACTGCTGATGTAATCCATCGGCCAGCGGTCTTCAGATTCGATATGGTGGCGGTAAGCCATTCCGGGAAGACTCGCGATCAGGGTCGATAGGCGCTTTTCGCTATCCCGTAGGGCGGATTCGATGCACCGGCGTTCATTGAGTTCCTGAGTCAAAGCCATGGTTTTCTCATTGACTTTTCGCCGAAGGGTCAAACTCCAGACGAAAACAATGGCGGCCACAAAGAACAGCGCCACAAGCGTCGAGACGATTCCATACCAAAAGCGCTGACTGTAATAAAACGGAAAATCTCCCAGGTTAATCCATTTTTTGTAGATGGCTTTGCGCTCTGATTTTGAAATGAGGTTAAGGCCCTTGTCCATAATTCTCGCAAAAGTTGGCCAGTCATTTCGAACACCGATGCTTAGGATTGCACTATAGCCAGTATTGCCGACAATACGAAGATTGGTGATTTTTTCTTTCTCAATGGCGTAAGAGGCTATCGGCAGTTCCGCAATCATGGCATCGATTTCACCAAAGGATACCATCCTAAGCCCAACTAAGTCGTTAGGCACATTAATCAGGGGGACCTCAGGATGATTCTTTTTGATCCAGGTTGCGACAACGTAGGCCAAAGTAACACCTACCCGCATTCCTTTCATATCGTCCAGGGTGAGATCCCCCTCCCACGATTTGCGGGTAATAATCACCGCCGGGATTTCCAGATAGGGGTCAGTCCAAGTCATGAATTCCCTTCGTGCAGGAGTGTCGTATGCTGCACTGATTACGTCGATTTCACGATTCTTGGCCATTTCGAGGATTTCATACCAAGTCTTTGCTTTAACGATAATGAACTTAAACCCCAGTCGCTCTTCGACAAGCTTCATGTAGTCTGCGACCAGCCCCCTATAATTTCCGTTTTCGTCAAAGAATTCCATTGGCTCCCAATAGGGAGAAGGGGCTAAGCGTATCTTCCCTGAGTGGGCATCCAGCCAAGCTCTTTCTTTCACGGTTAAAGGGTCAATTTTGTCTCCAATGCCCATACAATTTCCCGGGCTTAAAGAAGATGTGCCAATAAACACTCCGAGCATTATCGCTACTATGAAAAGATCTCGAAAACTGCAGACTGTAGATAATATTGATTTCATCAATCAGTTGGTAGGGACAAAAAAACCAGTCATTTGTATTTACAGGGCGATTAAGGCTGATGGTTTCGTAAAAAGTCCCGAAATTTTTTGTGGTACACTATAAAGTGTTGTTGCAAACGATGTAGCACACAATATATTGTGGGCAACTTTCAGATTTCCGACTTTTTACGAACTTGTCAAGGCTAATAAAAATTTAAAATATATTTTAGCATATTTTAAGCAATCATAAAATGCTTTTCAGGTCGGATTGTCCGGACAGTATCAGTGTGAACGGGTCAGGGAGTCCATTTTAAAATTGGCCAACAAGCGGATCTCCTCAATGGGTCCGACTTTGAGCAAGTGGGTTTCGTCAATGATCAGAACAACGGTTGGCCCCCGGTGCGAGGTGGCGTCCTCGTTTACCCAGTCCTCTAAACCTCTCACTACCATCCCGGCGCGAAAACGATGTTTTTCGTGTGTGGCCTTTCCCACGGCTATCTGAAATTCACCGCTTTAATCCCCGTATGTCCCGCCAATGCTAAGCACATACCCCAGGTAGCTGTGGTGCCGCTCATCGAAAGATCGCATGAGACGGATTCGCGGCTGAACGGCTCTGACCCGTCCGCTCCAGGCGATTTTCTTTGGACTGGACTTTCCCCGTACCATCAATGTTTATCCAGTTTGCACAGGACCCGGTGGGTGCGCCGGACCCGTTCGTCGCCCGACATGAACAGCGTGATCCCCCTGTTTATAAAAAATCCATATAGTTCCTCTAGCCACCCTGGCTACTGGAAAGCCTATCGGAAAAGAAGCCCTGAAAAAGCCGAAAGAAACCGGATGCTTCAAACGGTCCGCAACCCTCGGCGGAAAAATGCCGAAGGTGACCTGATTGCAAAGATGGACGCGGCAAAAGTCAATATCCACACGATTACAGGCACCTGGCGTACGGATGGCCCCGCATAACGAGGGGTGCCCGCATCAAGCACACCAACACCTACTTGCTATTGTATGGTGACACCTTCCAACACCCATTGACTTGACCGGTCTCTTGGTGTCTGATGGGCAAAAACACAGATGCAGACGCTTCGAGGAGAAAACACCCATGAACGTGAAAAGGCCCACCGGCGAGGTTGCGCAGTATCCCGGCACCGACCGCCGGGACTATGACTTCGTGATCGTGGGGTCCGGTTTCGGCGGGTCGGCGGCCGCCCTGCGGCTGGCCGAAAAGGGTTACCGCGTGCTGGTGCTGGAAAAGGGCCTGTGGAAAAGCGCGGCCGATTTCCCGCACACCAACTGGAACCTGAAAAAGTGGTTGTGGCTGCCGACCTTGCGCTTTTCCGGTTTTTTCCAGCTGACCTTCTTCCGCCACATCACGGCGCTGACCGGCGTGGGCGTGGGCGGCGGCTCCCTGGTCTATGCCAACACCCTGCCGGTGCCCGGTAGCGGGTTTTTCGAAGCGCCTTCCTGGGCCCACCTGGCTCACTGGCAAAAAGAGTTGGCGCCCTTCTACGATCTGGCCCGGCGCATGATGGGCACGGTTCCCAACCCGCATCTTGCGGCCGGCGACCTGGCGCTGAAAAAACTGGCCCGGCAACTGGGCCGCGCAGACCACTTCCGGCCCACCGACGTGGCCGTCTACTTCGGGGAGCCCGATGTGGAGGTGCCCGATCCCTACTTCGGCGGTGAGGGGCCGCCCCGCAGTGGCTGCAATTTCTGCGGCGCCTGTATGACCGGCTGCCGCTACAACGCCAAGAACAGCCTGGACAAGAACTACCTCTACCTGGCCCGCCGCCGGGGCGTTCGCATCCAGGCGCGGGCCGAAGTGGTCGACGTGGTGCCCCAGGGGCGCCCGGACGGCGCGGACGGCTACCGGGTCACCTGGCGGCGCACCCTCTCAGGGAAAAATGAGGAATCGCAGGTCACGTGCCGGGGGGTGGTGTTTTCCGGCGGGGTGCTGGGCACGGTGGCGCTGCTGCTGAAGTTGAAGCAAACCTCGCTGCCGGCCCTCTCGAACCGCGTGGGCGCCGATATCCGCACCAACTCAGAATGCCTCATGGGTGTGGTCACGCCCGACAGCCGGGTGGATTTTTCAGAAGGGGTGGCTATCGGCTCCATCCTGCACACCGATGCGTACACGCACCTGGAGCCTGTCCGCTACGGCTCGGGATCGGGATTCTGGCGCACCCTCATGGTGCCCATGGCGCCGGGTCAAACCACGGCGCAACGGTTGCGGGCTATCCTGGCCGACCTGGCCCACCGACCGACCAGGAACCTCAAGGCGTTTACCGTGAAAAACTTCGCCGAAAGAACCCAAATCCTGCTGTTCATGCAGACCCTGGACAGCCGGCTGCGGTTCATCCCGGGGCGCCTGGGCCTGTCTTCGCGCCTCCAGAGCGGCGGCGCCCCAACGCCCTTTATTCCCGAAGCGCTGGAATTGGCCCGGCGCTACGCCGCCATCGTGGACGGCACGCCCATGGTGCTGCTGACGGAAACCCTGGCGGGCATTCCCACCACGGCCCACCTGCTGGGCGGCGCGGTGATGGGGGCAAGCGCCTCCGAGGGTGTCATCGATAAAAACAACCGCGTGTTCGGCTACCGCAACCTGTACGTCTGCGACGGCTCCATGATCTCGGCCAACCCCGGGGTGAACCCGTCGCTGACCATCCTGGCCCTTTCCGAGCGAGCCATGAGCCGGGTTCCCCCCAAGCAGGCGGCATCCAGAGGCTCAGGCTATCCGGCGGCTACCGGGTGCCAGCGTCCCTGGTGAAAGAACAGGCGTGAAAAGGGTTGGCCGGCGGGCAGGAAGGATTTCTTGAGAATTGCGGGGTCCAGGCGGAGTTCTTTTTCGTGAAACCGGGGGTCCCAGGGCTCCAGGATGACGGAACCCTCTTCCAGGAATAGCATGCGCGGCATCATGGCCCGGCCCCAGCCCCTGCGCCGGGCTTCCTTTTCGAGATCGCCCACGGACCGGAACGGCAGCATCTGCTGGAGGGAGACCAGGTTGGGTGGGCTCAAAGGGATTTCCCCGGCCGCGTTGGCGGCCAGAGCCTCTGCCGGCGTCATCCAGACACCCCGAGTGGTTTCGCGCCCGTCCGGCCGGCATTCCTGACCCGGCGGCAGCCCGGCCAGGAAGAAGCGCGTGTCGTAGCGATGGGGCAAGCTCTCGGGCGTGACCCAGTGGGACCAGGGAAAAAGCGCCGAAGACCTGAGGACGCAACCTTTTTCAGAGACCCAGCGTTTCAGCCAGCCGACGGGCAGGCCGTCTGCCACTCGACGCGCGTGGAGCGCCTGCAAATCGGCATGGCGGCCGGATCCGCACGATGCCAGCAGGATGCCGGCTTCTTCGAAGGTCTCGCGGATGGCCGTCACGCAGTAAACCGCCAACTCTTGTGGTGGAAGCTGGTGGCCGAAGCGCCTTGCCAGGGTGGCTGGTTCGCTGTCCAGGTGCCGCTGCCAGAAGGGTTCCCGGTCCTGGTCATCGACCACCCCGCCGGGGAAGACGTAGAAACCGGCCATGTAAACGCTTTGGGCGCTTCTCTTTAGGAGGTAGACCTGCGGCTCACCGTCATCCTGGCGCACCAGGATGACAGTGGCGGCTGTTCGCGGGGCTGGTGGTGCCTGGCGGGGCAAGCTTACTGCAGTTCCTGTCCGGGGACGATGATGCGCGAGGAGTCCTGCTGCTGGGACTTCTGGGCCGCAGCGACGATGTTTTCCACTTCCTTGTTCACGGCTTCGGGAAACTTGGCGATGGCCTCGGCCAGCGTGCCGGCTTCGATCATGCAGTTCACCGGCAGGGGCCCTTCCGGCGACATCAGCTGTGTCTGTCCCATGAATATAGGCGTACGGGTGTCGTCGTCTTGGCCGTCGGCCGTGACGGGCACGAGCCTGCGGATGGCGCCCACCTTCATGTCGGTGTAGCTTTCTTCCCGGTACATGGTTTTTTCGTCCATTTTTAAATCGATGTTCATGACGTTCTCCCTGGTTGAAGTGAAGGGTAATGAAAAGGGGTTGCCAAAATAAAGAAGGCGCGCCCATCTCTTTTTGGGCACGCCCGCACGGAGACCGGGCCGCCGATCTCCCGCAGTTTACCGCTCATGAATTTTATTTATAATAAACCACTATCACACGAAATGCAACCCGGTAACTTCAGAAATACCCAAAACCCTTGATTTTAAAACCATACCATGTCATCTTGACGTGTATCGGCCTATCGGTTTACATTGCAGATAAGGAGGACAGGGCATGAAATGGTTTCTCTACCTTATCAGTATCGCCTGGATCGCCGGCGGTGCCTACGCCATTCTGTACACGGCCCAGTGGAAAGACCTGCTGAGAAAGCTGCTGGAAAACACCAACCGCCTGATCTTGGAAGGCAGCACCGCGGCGGTCGGACTGCTGCTGCTCTTATCGGCTTCTTCCAGCCGCGTGCCGGCGGTGATTGTCGTGATCGGAATTCTGGCCATGGGCAAGGCCGTGTTGCTGTATCTCAATCCGTCCAATGTGTTCGAAAAATCCCGGCAGTGGTACCTCGACGGGCTCACGGATCAGGCCCACCGTCTGCTGGGCATCGTGTCACTGATCCTGGGAACGGCTGTACTGTCCTGGATTCGATAGCAGGGCTTGGCAACCTACGCCGTTACGACGCTTATAAAAACAGGAAAATTTATCAGCCCATATCGGCATTGCATACAAGGCACAAGGCACAAAGTCGGGAAGGGGAATTCTTTTTCCCTTGACGAAATAGACGAAACTTTCGAAAGGACAAGCTGGGTAGCGGGCATGGCCCGTATGAGAACGGGTATTGTAAAAAACCGACAGTCAAATTATGCTCACCAAGATCATTTCAGGCGGACAGACTGGCGCCGATCGCGGCGCCCTGGATGCGGCCATCAAGCTCGGCATCCCCCACGGCGGGTGGATTCCCAAGGGCCGCAAGACCGAAGCCGGGCCGCTGCCCGAAGAATACCAGCTGACGGAGATGAAAACCGTCAGCTACGCGGCGCGCACCGAGCGCAATGTTATCGACTCGGACGGCACCCTGATCCTGTCCCATGGCCGGCTCAAGGGCGGGTCGGCCCTGACCCTGCGTCTGGCCGCCAAGCATGGCCGCCCCTGCCTGCACATGGACCTTTCCATGACGCCCAAGTTCCAGGCCGCCCTCAAAATCAACCACTGGCTCACCGAAAACGACATCCGCGTACTCAACGTGGCCGGCCCGCGCGCCAGCCACGATGCCGCCATCTACGAGGACTCGCTGCAGATCATCGAAAGTGTCTACTTCTTGAACCTGGCCTCCGACAAGGGCCTGGACCTGCCCACCGAGCCCTCAAATGAGCAAGCCCCCCAGAACGTGCAGCAGGCAGTGGATTATCTGGCCGAAAAACTCTCCCTGCAGGAACGTACGCGCATCGCCAACATGGCCGAGACCGAACTGGGCACCCTGCGGGTTCCCCTGGGTGAATACATCACCAACCACTTCGGCCTGTGGTACGGCAACCCCCGCCTGATGGCCTCCTGCCGCTTCCTGTCCAAAAACCCCCACCTGAGTCCCGACATGGCCGTGGATTTCATCCTGCGCCGACTGTGGCTCAAGTTGCGCGACACCCACAAGATCCGGGTGATCAAGTGACGCATCGCGGCACCTTTATACACAAGACCGGGCGGCAATTTTAAGGGCCACAGGGGTTACGTCCATCTCGCATCGGGGACGGGGCTTTCGGACGACATCTATTACTTGAGTGGCGTGGGTCAGAGCCGGGAGATGGCTCTTTTGCCATGGCGGTACGGGTACAGCGCCGGGAAAGGCAAGTCGTACGGCCGTTGGGAAGCCACCGGAGACCGTGTCGATGTTTCCAGGCCGTTTGACGGCAAGTTCCGCAGGAAAAAGCCCTTGAAGGGCAAGTTGCCGCTTAAAGCGAGGGACTCTGGGAATCTCCCGAGCGAACTCGATTGTGCCATTCATGTCCCAAAGGAGAGAAAAGATGATGTGCAGCCTGTCAGAAGCCGACCCCGCGATTGCACAACTGATAAACAGGGAAGAGACGCGAATTGAAGACACCCTGGATCTCATAGCGGCTGAAAACCACGCCCCGCGCTGCATCATGGAGGCCATCGGATCGATCCTGAACACCAAAACCATCGAGGGCTATCCCGGCGGGAGGTTTCATGCCGGATGCGAAGTGGTGGATGAAATCGAGAGACTGGCCATTTCGCGTGTCAAAACGCTTTTCGGAAGCGAACATGCCAACGTTCAGCCCCACAGCGGGACATCCGCCAACCTAGCGGTCTATTTTTCGGTGCTGGACACCGGAGATAAAATCCTGGCCATGAGCCTGCCCCACGGCGGGCACCTTTCCCACGGACACGCCGCTTCGATTACCAGTAAATGCTTCAAATTCAGACATTACCAAGTGGATCGTGAATCCGAGGTCATCGACTATGACGCCGTGCGGCGCATGGCCGAAGAATTCCGTCCCAAAATGATCGTCGCCGGCGCCAGCGCTTACCCCCGCCTCATCGACTACGAAAAAATGGCGGCAATAGCGCGGCACGTTTCCGCATATCTGTTTGCCGACATGGCACACCTCGGAGGACTCGTGGCCGCCGGGGTGATCCCCAGCCCCGTTCCGCACTGCGACTTTGTCACCTTCACCTGTTACAAAACCATGATGGGCGGAAGGGGGGGCGTCATCCTGTGCAGGGATCGGTACGCCTCGAAGATCGACAAAGCCGTGTTTCCCGGATGCCAGGGCACCAGTGCGGTGAATTTCATTGCCGCCAAGGCCGTCATTTTCAAACTCGCCACGGAGCCCGCGTTTGTCCAGGTCCAGAAAAGAACGCTGGAAAATGCCGTTTCCCTGGCAGGAGAGCTGGCATCGCGGGGCTTTCGCATCGTAACCGGCGCGACTGAAAATCATCAGGTGATCGTCGATGTGGGTTGCAAGGGCCTTCGGGGCAACGATGCCGAAAAGACCCTGGAATCCGTCAATATCGTCACCAATAGAAATGTAATTCCCCGGGACGTCAACACGCCCGGCTCGGTCAGCGGTTTGCGCCTGGGAACCGCGGCCATCGCCGCCAGGGGCATGGGGGCAGACGAGGTCAGACAAATAGCCGACCTCATCGACACGGCACTCTGCGATTCCAACGGAAAGGAGACGTTAAACCGCGTGGCCGGAAGGGTGACCGAGCTGTGCATAGCATTTCCCGTTTACGGGCGGGAAACAGTCGGAACCGACTGAAATCTGAAGGCTGTTCCTCAGCCAGAGCCTTCATTGACATTTTATCGGTTCACGGGCCACCGCTGGTTTTGTAGGCGACCAGAATACGCCCGGTTTCGACTTCCAGGTTGTGCCAGGCCAGGCGCATGGAAACCAGGGCCAGGGCCAGGCGCGCCCGGGCGGCGGTCAGGTCGCGCTGTGATTCGTTGAGCCGCACCAGGGACACCTGGCCGGCCTTGTACTCCTTCTCGGTGAGGTCGCGGTTCTGCTCCACCAGGGCCGTGTTGGTGCGCTGCAGGCTCAGCTGCTCCTGGGCCATCTTCAGCTCGGCCACGGCCTTGCGGATGTCGCCGGCCACGCGGTTCTTGAGATCCTCCAAGGTCTTTTCGGATTCCAGCCGGCGGTTTTCGGCCTTCCAGACCCGGGCACGGGTGGCCCCGCCGGCGAACAGGTTGTAGGTCATCTGTACGCCGATGCTGTTGCCGAAATCATCGCCTTCGAACCAGGCGCTGTCGTAGCGCTGGCCGTCCAAGGAGCCGCGCACGTCCAGCCAGGGGAAGTACTCGGACCGGGCAACCTTCCGGGCCGACTCGGCCTCTTTGACGGCAAATTCCGTCCGCAGGATGTCGGGCCGGTGGCCATAGGCATACGCGATCAGCGCTTCTGCCTCCGGTGTTACCATTTCCCGCGTAGTTTCGTCTTCCAGGCGGGTCAGTTCCAGGTGGCCGGGAAAATCCGCCGCCGGGATGCCCATCAGGGCCGCCAGCCCGTACAGGGCCGCCTTGTACGCTTTCTCCTCCCGGAAGCGGATGTTGCGCGTGGCATTGATCTGCACCTTGAAGTTGAGCACATCGCTGAGGGTGCCGGTGCCAGCCGCAAAGCGCGCCTGGGCATCCTCCACCTGGCGCTGGTTGAAGGCCTCGTCGGCCAGGGCGATGGATACATTGGCCCGCGCCAGCAGGGCGCTGTAAAAACTGAGGCCCACGGCCGACAGCAGCAGGCGACGGGCGTCGTTGAGGGCCTCTAGGCTGCCCTGCTCGGCATAACGGGCGGCGGCGTTGGAGAACTTGCGTGCAAACCCGTCGAAGATCCGCCAGCTGGCCGCCAGCGAGGCCAAGTAGGTGGTTTGCGGATCTTCGAAAGGGATAAAACCGCTGCCGGGATGCAGGGGCTGGCTGAAAAGATTGTTGGCCAGGTCGGTGCGATCGACGGATGCCCTCAGGTCCAGTCTCGGCCAGTAGGCGGCCTGGGCCTCCTTGACCTGTGCCTGGGCCTGCATCACGCGGGCTTCGGCGGCGGCGATGGAGGGGTTGTCGGAAACCGCGATCTGCTGGGCCGTGTTGAGGTCCAACGCCTTGATCTGCCGCAGTTTCTGCAGGGCGCCGGGCGTCTCGGCCGATGGAGCAGAGGCCACCGGCTGATCTCCCCCCGCAAAAACCACCATGGCGGGCAGCATCAGTATGCCCAGAACGAATCCTGCCGTTGAAAACCGTCTTCGCATGGGAATGCTCCTTGAGATATCTGAAATTAACCAGTCCGTTCGGTTGTCCGTGGTGGAGGCCGGCGGCCATCTACAAGCCCGTCTGTGCGTGTCCGGGCGGGTCTGTGGCCACTGCGGCCGGCGGCGATAGTGTCCGGGCGGTATCCCGCCGGCGGCTGGCCGGCTCCACCTGCTCGCGGGTTTCGGGCCAGTGGCCCTTTTTAAACCGGAAAACGACGCAGCGCAAATCATTTAGGATCACCAGCAGGCTGGGAATCAGCACCAGGGTCAGCACCGTGGCGAAAGTCACGCCGGCGGCCATGGAGATAGCCATAGGGATCAGAACGCGCGCCTGCATGTCGGCCTCCATGATCAAGGGCGCCAACCCGCCTACGGTGGTGATGGTGGTCAGGAAGATGGCCCGGAAGCGCCGCGCCCCGCCCTGCCGGATGGCGTAAAAGAAGGGAATACCTTCGGCCAGATTCTCGTTGATGCGCTCGATGAGCACGATGGCGTCGTTGACCACCACGCCGGTCAGGGCCACGATGCCGAAAACGCTCATCAGGGAAAGGTCGTATCCCAGCAGCAGATGGCCGAAAATGGCGCCGATGATACCGAAGGGGATGGTGAACATGATGATGAACGGCTGCATGTAGGAACGGAACATGGTGGCCATGATGATGAAAATCCCCAGCAGGGCCAGCGGGTAGCCGATGAACAGGCTGTCGAAGGACTCGCGCATCTTCTTCTTCTCCCCCTGGGTGGAGACCTTCAGGCCGGGGTAGCGCTGGCGCAGCTGGGGAAAGAAGTGTGACGACAGCTCGGCGAAGATCTCGTTGGCATTGGCGCGGTTGGTGTCCACGTCGGCACTGACCGCCACCCGCCGCATGCCGTCGGTGCGGGTGATGGTGGCGTACCCGGGCCCGAAGGACAGATCGGCCACCGACATGAGGGGCACCTCGCGGCCGCCGGGGGTGCGGATACGCACCTGCTCGAGCTCGGAGAGCTGCTGACGTTCGGCTTCGGTGTAACGCACCTTGACGCGGATGTCGTCGCGGCCACGCTGCAGGCGCAAGGCTTCGTCTCCGTAATAGCCGGCGTGAATCTGCCGGGCCAGGTCGCTGACCGTCAGGCCCAGAGTGCGCGCCTCGGGCTTGAGGCGCAGGCGCAGCTCGTTCTTGCCCGGAGAAAAGTCGGAGCGGATCTGATAGATGCCGTCGAACTGCGCCAGTTTCTTCATCAGGTCGTCGGCGGCCGCCAGAATCCTGGGCATCTCGTGGCCCTGCAGCCAGACCTCGATGGGTGCGCCCGGCGGACCGGCCTCCATCTCCTCGAAGGTCAGGGACTTGATGCCGGCGATGGGCCCCACCTCCTTCTCCCAGGCCACCAGGATGTCTTTGGAGTGAATGCCGCGCTTTTCCGAGGGCAGCAGGAAGGCCTGCACACTGCCCACGTTGGGGCCCGTGCGGGGCATCTGCTCCAGGGTCTGGCCCACCAGTGCCAGGCGGTTCTGCACCATGGGGTCGCCGCTGAGGGTCTGCATGCGCTCATTTAAGCGCACCAGGGCGGCCTCCACCTGTTCGATGGCCTGCTGCGTCACTTGCGGCGGCGTGCCGTTGGGAAACTCGACATGCGAGGTGACCACGAAGCCGTCCATCTCGGGAAAGACCTCGAACTTGGCAAATCCGCCCCGCACCAACCCCAGGGTCAGCATCAAAATGGCCATGGCCGTAAAAAAGGAGATGTAGCGCCAGAAGAGTGCTTTTCGCAGGAAAGGCGCGTAAACGTGGTTTACGGTCCACTCCAGCCCGCTGCTGGTCATGTAGTGGAAGCGGTCCACGCCGCGCCGCCAAGCCGAACGGGACTTGCCGCTGCGGTGGTTGAGATCGGGCAGGTGGCTCAGGTGCGCCGGCAGCAGCACCAGCGACTCCACCAGCGAAATCAGCAGCGCCCCGATCACCACCACGGGCAGAATGGCGATGAACTTACCCATGATGCCGCCGATGAAATACAGCGGCAGAAAAGCCACGATAGTGGTGGTGACGGCCGCCACCACCGGCATGGCCACCTCGGCCGTGCCCTCCACGGAGGCGGCAAACGGCGGCTGCCCGCGCTTGCGGTGCACGTAGATGCTCTCGCCCACCACGACGGCGTCGTCCACCAGGATACCCAGCACCATGATCATGCCGAAAAGCGATATCATGTCGA
>CAYUAQ010000119.1:0-13001 GCA_964442705.1 uncultured Desulfobacteraceae bacterium | reverse complement strand
CTAAAACGTCTGATGTAAAAGAGGGAATTCAGGCGGAGTTGGCGGGAAAATGAAAATCGCTTATGTGGATTGCTTCTCGGGCGCCAGCGGAGACATGCTCCTCGGAGCTCTGGTCGATGCGGGATTATCGCTTGAAATTCTGAAAGCGGAAATCGCCAAACTGGGCTTGCCGCACTGGGATTTGCGGGCCCGTGCGATCACAAGAAAGGGTATCGGGGGAACCCAGGTTACGGTCGTCTTCGATCCCCACCAACACCATCATCGCCATCTTGCAGATATTGCGGCGATCATCGAGAAGAGCAGCCTCGATGACGAAACCAAAAGACAGAGCCGCGCCATTTTCGGCCGTCTTGCGGAAGCAGAAGCCAAAGTGCACAAGATCCCTGTCGAGGAGGTGCATTTCCATGAGGTCGGTGCAGTGGATGCCATCATCGATGTAGTAGGCACTGTCGCGGGGATCAGGGCCATGGGTATTCAAAAGGTTTTCTGCTCACCGCTGCATGTGGGCACCGGAACGGTGGAATGTGCCCATGGAACGCTGCCGGCGCCAGCGCCGGCCACGGCTGAGCTGATCAGGGGCAAGCCGGTTTATGCCACCGGTGTTGCCGGCGAATTGCTGACTCCCACGGGAGCCGCCATCTTGACCACCCTTTCGTCCGAATTCGGTCCCATGCCGGCCATGACGATCGGCCATATCGGATACGGGGTCGGCACATCAGAGCTGTCCATTCCGAATCTGCTGCGCTTGTCCATAGGGGAGGCGGCCGCGGATCTGAGCCAGTGCGACACGGAGCAGGTGGCGGTAATCGAAACCAACATCGATGACATGAACCCTCAGTTTTACGGTTATCTGATTGAGAAGATGCTGGCCATGCAGGCCCTGGATGTTTTCCTGACGTCGGTTCACATGAAGAAAAACCGCCTCGGCACCCTTTTGACGATTCTCTGCAGCCCGGCAAGGGTAGCCGAATTCGCCGATTTTGTTTTGCGGGAGACGACGGCCATCGGTCTGCGATGGCGCACAGAAAGCCGCGTCATCGCCAGGCGCCGCATGGAGACGATCGATACGGCCTATGGGCCGATAAACTGCAAGATTGCCAGCCTCGGAAATGAGATCGTAAACATTGCTCCGGAATATGAAGATTGCAAACGGGCGGCCCTGGAAAAGGGTGTCCCTTTGAAAAAAGTGGTCCAGGAAATAGACGTCAAAAAAGGGCGACGGAACAAGTCTTAGCTGCTTTTCAAGAGAGACGGGACAGTTGTTTTTTTCCTTCATCTTAGATTATAAAAGGAGGATTTCATGGCAACCAAAGACACCTGCTGCACCATCGTACCCTATTTTAAGGTCCACGAAGGGAAAATGGGGGATTTCAAAAAATTATGTGAGCAGTTTGTTGAAAAAACCAGTAAAGAGCCAAAATGCCTCTACTACGGATTCAGTTTCAGCGGTGACAAGGTGCATTGCCGTGAAGGCTATGAAGACGCAGATGGTGCACTGGCACATCTCGAAAATGTTGGCGCTTTGCTTGGTGAGGCACTGAAAATTGCAGATATGACGCGCCTTGAAGTTCATGGCCCTGATGATGAGCTGGCAAAGCTCCGGCAACCTCTGGCTGATTTGAACCCTCAGTACTTCACCCTTGAATATGGGTTTCGCCGATAACGAATCAGACCGGCAGAAACCACATCCCCTAGTGGTCAGATTCTAAAATGCGGTGACGCCCCGGAGCCGTCAAGGCGCCCGTCTGGCAAGTCACGAAGACTTTGGCACATCGGGAACATGTCCTGGTTTTCGCAACGCCGCCAGACGGGATGCAGTGGCGGCTGGATCCCATCGTACCTATGAAGCGGGCTGCTTGGGTGGAGGGATAGAAGAATCCAAGTGAACAAGGCATGAAGCGCTATACCATCAGCGGCGCGGCCGGCGACTCCAAGATCATGGTGGGCGGTGGCCTGGACCAACTGCCGGCGCTGGTGGGTGCCCGGCAGGCCGTGGTGGTCACCGACGCCGCGGTGTCGCGGCTGTATGGCCATCTTTTCCCCCTCGCGGACACCATCGAGATCGGTAGCGGTGAAGGCGTCAAGACCCTGGAGACCGTGCGCAGCCTCTACGAGGCTTTCATGGCCCGCGAGATGGACCGGGGTGGCTGCGTGGTGGGCATCGGCGGCGGCATCGTGTGCGACATCACGGGGTTTGCGGCCGCGACCTACCTGCGGGGCGTGGATTTCGGGTTCGTGCCCACCACCCTGCTGGCCCAGGTGGACGCGGCCATGGGCGGTAAGAACGGCGTCAACTTCGGCGGCTACAAGAACATGGTGGGCTGCTTCCGGCAGCCGCGCTTCGTGCTCAGCGACGTGGCCTTCCTGAAGACCCTGCCTCCCGGGGAGCTGTCCTGCGGGTTTGCCGAGATCATCAAGCACGCCCTCATCGGCAGCCGCCGAATGTTCGCGCTGCTGGAAAACCGCCACCGCGAGGCCCTGGCCCTCGAGCCGTCCGTGCTGGAAACCCTGGTGTGGGATTCGGTGACCATCAAGGGCGGCATCGTCAACCGCGACGAGCGCGAGGGCGGCGAGCGTCGCAAGCTCAACTTCGGCCACACCTTCGGCCACGCCATCGAGGCCGCCGCGGGCGTACCCCACGGCCACGCCGTGAGCGCCGGCATGATGATCGCCGCCCAGATGTCGGCCGACCGGAACCTGCTCACCCGCCAAGACGTGCGGCGCATCTTCCGTCTCCTCGAGGCCATGGACTTGCCCACGGCCATCGACGTCAGCCCGGAGCGCATGGCCGCCGGTCTGCGGCGGGACAAGAAGCGGGCCGCGGGCAGCATCGCCATGGTGCTGCTGGAAGACATCGGCCGGGCCGTGGTGCGGCCCGTTAGGATCGACAGCCTGGTGCAGGACCTGGCGGCGGTCCTGGAGCGGGTGCGGTCCTGCGGCTGACCCGGCGCATTGCCCCTCTTTTCCCAAATCCGGTCCGGGCAGACCGGCGCCGGGGCACCGGTCTGCTCGCGGTCAGGTATCCGGCAGCCGGGCGGCTGCTGTTTTGTGTCCGGGGGCGCCGGCCTTCAGGCGGTTGAGGGCCAGGGAGCTTGCGAAGATCAGCAGGCCCCCGGTCCAGAAGCGCCACGAGGCCGGGTCGCCCAACAGGGTGATGCCCACCACGGCGGTGAAGATCACCTCGCTGGACATGAACACGCCGCCTTCCCACCCCCGGCAGTAGAAAAACCCCTGGTTCATCAGCAGCTGGGCCGTGACGGAAATCAGCACGATGCCCGCCACCATGGCCCAGTCCAGGGCCGTGGACGGCAGCAGGGGGTCGGCCGCGAATTTGGGGGCTGTCACCAGCATGCCCATGGTGCAGAAGTAGAGGTAGATCACCACCGGCCCGTTGCGTTCCCGCAGGTTGCGGATCAGCGTCACCGTGAGACCGGCGAAGGCCGCCCCGGACAGGGCCATGATCTGCCCGAAAAGCCCGCCTTCCAGCCGGAAATCGAACAGCACGGCGATGCCGGTGATGGCCAGAGCGATGCAGGCGATTTCGGCCCTGGAGATGCGCTCCCCGTAGATCAGGAAGGAAAAAACCGCCGCAAAGGCCGGAAAGGCATAGAAGATCACCAGGGCCGTGGACACCGGCAGCAGGCGGATGGCGGTGATGATGGACAGGAAGGCGGCCGATCCCGTGCAGCCCCGGATGATCAGCAGCCCGATGTCGCCGCTGCGGTAGGGGTTGCCGTGCCGGCCGAACACCAGGATCAGCAGCGCCACGCCGCCGGCGAAGCGGTAGAAGCCGATGTGCCAGATGGTGTAGGCCGGGCCCATGAGCTTGATGAGCAGGTTGAGCGCGGTGAACAGGAGCGCCGCCGCCAGCATGAACAGGGGGCCGGCCAGGGCGGCATCCAGGCGCACCTGCCGGGGATCTGTGGAAGGGGTCATCGGGGCCACGGTATTCAGATTTCCTGCCCGCGCATCTTTTTGAAGGCGTTGATCAGGCCGTTGGTGGAAGCGTCGTGCCCGTGCACGGGCCGGTCATCGGCCAGCTCCGGCTGGATCTTTCTGGCCAGCTGCTTGCCCAGCTCCACGCCCCACTGGTCGAAGGAGAAGATGTTCCAGATGACGCCCTGCACGAAGATCTTGTGCTCATACATGGCGATCAGGCTGCCCAGGGTCTCGGGGGTCAGCTTGCGGAACAGGATCGCGTTGGTGGGCCGGTTGCCCTCGAAAACCTTGAAGGGCCACAGCCGCTCCACGGCCTCGTCGGACATGCCCTGGTCTTTGAGTTCGGCCGTGACCTCTTGGCGCGTTTTGCCGTTGAGCAGGGCCTCGGTCTGGGCGAAGAAGTTGGACAGCAGGATGCTGTGGTGCTCGCCCACCGGGTTGTGGCTCACGGCCGGGGCCAGAAAATCGGCGGGGATGAGTTTGGTGCCTTGGTGGATCAGCTGGTAGAAGGAGTGCTGCCCGTTGGTGCCGGGCTCGCCCCAGATGATGGGGCCGGACTGGTGATCCAGGGGTTGGCCGCTGCGGTCCACGCCCTTTCCGTTGCTCTCCATGCAGGCTTGCTGCATGTAGGCCGGGAAGCGGTGCATGTACTGGTCATAGGGCAGCAGGGCTTCGGTCTCGGCCCCGAAGAAATTGGTGTACCAGATGCCGATCAGGGCCAGGATGACCGGGATGTTTTTTTCCAGGGGTGCGGTTCGGAAGTGACGGTCCATCTCGAAGGCGCCCTGCAGCAGCCGGCGGAAGTTCTCGAAGCCGATGGTGCATACGATGGACAGCCCGATGGCCGACCACAGGGAGTAACGGCCGCCCACCCAGTCCCAGAAGACGAACATGTTGTCGCTGTCGATGCCGAAGGCTTCCACCGCCTCGCGGTTGGTGGAGATGGCCACGAAGTGCCGGGCCACGGCCGACGGGTCCACGGCTTTTTCCAGCAGCCACTGCCGTGCCGTATGGGCGTTGGTCATGGTCTCCTGGGTGGTGAAGGTCTTGGAGGCGATCATGAAGAGCGTGGTTGCGGGATCCAGGGCTTTCAAAGTCTCGGTGATATGGGTGCCGTCCACGTTGGAGACGAAATGAGGCGCGAGGCCCGTGCGGGCATAGGGGCGCAGCGCCTCGCAGACCATCACGGGCCCCAGGTCCGAGCCGCCGATGCCGATGTTGACGATGTCGGTGATGCGCCTGCCGCTGTGGCCCCGCCACTGTCCGGATATCAGCCGCTGCGAAAATCGCCGCATCTTGTCCAGAACGGCGTTGACGTCCGGCATGACGTCCCGGCCGTCCACCAGGATCGGGGTGTTGTCGATGTTTCTAAGCGCCGTGTGCAGCACGGGACGGTTCTCGGTTTCGTTGATGCGCTCTCCGCTGAACATTTTCTCGGCGGCCTCGCCGACCCCGCACTCGGCGGCCAGGGCCAGCAGCAGCTGCAGCGTCTCGCCGGTGATGCGGTTTTTGGAAAAATCGACCAGCATGCCGTTGAAGGTCAGTGAAAATCGATCGAAGCGCCCGGGATCTTCGGCGAAAAGGTCCCGCATGTGCACCGATTTGATCTGCTCGAAGTGGGCGGACAGTTTCCGCCAGCTCTGGGTCTGGGTGGGATTGATCTTTTCGAGCATGTCGGGCCTCCCCTGTATTCTGTTGGCGGTCAAGAGGTCGCAGTGGAAACAGCGATATTCCAGGCAAACAGAAACAGGAAAACAGAAATTGGAGCGTTTGGCAATTCCAATCTGCAGGGCAATCGCAAGTAACGATTGCCCTGGGATCTTACCGGTTCCGCTATTGACATTTCAGCCGTATTGGATTATTATAATATTGGATTGAATGAAACACCGTTTATTCATATCCTCCTTTCTAAGGTGGCTCGCCCCGGGGGGCGGGCCACTTTTTTTCTCTGCCGGCCTCTCTGCGTCTCTTTCGGTCCGTTTTCCGGTGCCGGCGCCCCCTGGGCCCTCAGATTACCCGGTGTGAAAAAAACTTCCTGTTTTCTGCGAAGCGGGTTTCCCATTTTACGTCCCCGATGCCTCCAGATGGCACTTCGATCGTTCGCAACACAATAATATCACAAGGGAAACAAATTTTTAAATGTTTTCAAAAACGTTTGGCACTGTTGTTGCTTCAGTTGGTGTTCAAGTGGTTGAGAACGGCACACCACCATTTTGGCGAAAGTGATCGGAGATCAGAATTCATAATCAATCAAACAGCATGGAGGAATAGATGGCCAAGGTTACGCATCTCGTATCGAAGCAGAAGCGGAGCACCTCAACGGGCAGCTGCCTGCCGCGGCGCACCCCCCTTTCCAGCAGCCGGGTCCGCCCTCTGTCCAACAACCGCCGCCATCGGCGCCTTCGCTATGCGGCCCAGATCATCTTTGGAACCCAGCACGGGTCTTTTCGGGGACTGTTGCGGGACCTGAGCCGCAGTGGCGCCTTCATCGAAACCGATGGTGTGGTGCCGGTAGGCGCCAAGGTTCTGGCGACCATCCCCTTCAGAAAGAAGGTCGGGTGGGTGTCCGTGGCCGGAAAGGTGGTCCGCAGCGACAACGGCGGCATCGGCTTGAAATTTCTGCGCTGACCGGGCTTTTATCGTCGGTGTGCGAAAACCACGGCCATGGGCCTAAAGGCTTTTCCTGAGAATGCCGATACTGCCTAATAGAGCCCCGCCAATCCGGCATGCCGCGTGGGCAGGGTGCCCTGAATGACAGACCGATTCAGCCGCGCATACCGGATTGCAGGGAAGGTTCCACAGGCCTTGCCAGGTGCGCTGCCTTCAGGGATATTCCGGGCGCTTCCCCGGAAAGGAATCCCGGAAGTTTTCGCTACCGCTCCCGGAAAGAGCCGGCGGCGGAAGTCCCTGAAGTGAGCCCACCGATCTTTACACCGGGGATCGGCGGGTGATGGCTGGGGGTGGTGGCCCCGTCGCAGGTCGCGCCGGGAGGTCAGTAAAAAAAATGTCAACCAGCTGTTTGGTTGGCGTTTTTTTTATACCCGCAAGCTCCTCAAATGCCGCAGTAAGGTTCTCAACGCGTAGTCCTTCAGCTCTTTTCCCGAAAAAGCCCGCAGTTCGCTCGAAAGAGACTTTTTATGAAATCATCAAAAAAATGAATTGACAAATCGTTTGCGTTATAATACGAGATAAAAAATATCTCAATTGTAACGTATTGGAGCGGTCATGCGTCTGACCAGAGCGGGTGAATATGCAGTGCGGTGTGCCTTGTACCTGTCTTTCCGGGGGGAGGGCGTCCTGACCAGGCGCAAGGACATTGCCCGGGTCATGGATATTCCCGACCAGTTTCTGGGAAAGATCGCCCAGCAGCTTTCCCGGGCCCGCATCATCGAGATCGTTCAAGGATCCAAGGGCGGCTATCGGCTGATCATTGCGCCCGACAAACTGACCCTGCTGGAGGTGGTGGAAGCCGTCATTGGCGAGATTTTTTTAAACGACTGCCTGATCAATCCCAACACTTGCAATCGCATCGCCACGTGCGGTATTCATGAAGTGTGGGTCCGGGCCAGGGACCAGCTCAGGCAGACCCTCAGGGAGGCCACCTTTGCCAAGCTGCTGCAGCACGAAAGCTGCACCCTGGACCTGCTCAAGCGCCAGCAGGAAGACGTGACCGGCAATTTATTAAAGGACTGAGCCGATACGGGGGACGCCTGCCAAGGGGCGTTTTGGAAGCGACTCGGCGGAACGAGTTCTTGTTTCAATTTTTCAAGGAGGGGAACGTATGGATGCATTGTTACTTTCACGAATCCAGTTTGCGTCAACAACCATGTTTCACTTTCTCTTCGTACCGCTTACCCTGGGCCTCTCGATACTGGTGGCCTACATGGAGAGCCGGTACGTCAAGACCGGGGATGAAACCTACCTGCGCATGACCAAGTTCTGGGGCAAACTCTTTCTGATCAACTTCGCCGTGGGCGTGGTGACCGGCATCACCCTGGAGTTCCAGTTCGGAACCAACTGGTCCCAGTACTCGGCCTACGTGGGCGACATCTTCGGGTCCCTGCTGGCCATCGAGGCCACGGCCGCTTTCTTCCTGGAGTCGGTCCTCATCGGCGTGTGGATCTTCGGCTGGAAGAAGCTCTCCAAGAAGGCCCACGCCCGCACCATGTGGCTGGTGGCCTTCGGTTCCAACCTGTCGGCCATCTGGATCCTGATCGCCAACGCCTGGATGCAGAGCCCGGTGGGCTATACCATCCGGGGCGGGCGCGCCGAGCTGATGGACTTCGGCAGCGTCGTGTTTCAGAAGTTCGCCATCGTAAAGTTCCTCCACACCGCCAGTTCCGCTTACACTTTGGCGGCCTTTTTCGTCATGGGCATCAGCGCCTACCACCTGCTCAAGAAAAAGAACGTCGATTTCTTCACCAGATCCTTCCGCACCGGCCTGGGCTTCGGTCTGATCTTCTCGCTGATGGTCTTCATCGTCGGCGACATCAACGGCGTCGTGGTGGCGCAGAAGCAGCCCACCAAGCTGGCCGCCATGGAGGCCCTGTGGAACACGGAGAAGGGCGCGCCCATCTACCTGTTTGCCTGGCCCGACCAGGAAAAGCAGGAAAACACCATCGAGATCGGCCGCATTCCCGGTGCCCTCAGCTTCCTGGTCAAGCACGATCTGAACGCCGAGGTGCAGGGTCTCAAGGATTTCCCCAAGGACGAGCACCCGCCCGTGCTGCTGACTTCCTTCGCCTTCAAGGGCATGGTGGGGCTGGGCACCCTGTTCATCCTGCTGACCCTCTACGGCTGGTTCAAGAGAAACAAGCTGTTGGAGAGCCGCGGCTATCTCAAGCTGATGATGTGGGCCATACCGCTGCCCTACCTGGCCATCCAGCTGGGGTGGATCGTCACCGAGTTCGGTCGGCAGCCCTGGATCGTCTACGGCATGCTCAAGACCTCCGACGCGGTCTCGCCGGTGGCCTCCTCCCAGGTGCTCACCAGCCTGGTGGCCTTCATCGTGGTTTACTCCCTGCTGGGCATCGCCGGCTTCACGCTGATCATCAAGAACGCCCGCAAGGGGCCCCAGGACGAGGAAGAGCAGACGCCCGCCATCGAAGACGCCCAGGCGGCCGAGGCATAGACGGCCGCCGCGGCACCAATGACGGGACGCATGTTTTACCTGAAAACACAACCAGTCATCAACAGGGAGAGATAATAAAATGGATTTGCAGACGATTTGGTTTTTTCTGTGGGGACTTCTGTGGGCTTTGTTCTTCGTCACCGATGGCTTCGATTTCGGCATCGGGACCCTCTACCCCTTTCTCGGCAAGCAAGATGAAGACAAGCGCGCCATGATCAACGCCATGGGCCCGCTGTGGGACGGCAACCAGGTGTGGCTGATCACCGCCGGCGGCGTGACCTTCGCGGCCTTCCCGCTGTTCTACGCGGTCATGTTCTCCTCGCTGTACTCGGCGTTGATGCTGATCCTGTTCGCGCTCATCATCCGCGGCGTCTCCTTCGAGATGCGCCACCAGGTGGACGACCCCCGCTGGCGCAAGCTGTGGGACACCTGCATCTTTCTGGGCAGCTTCCTGCCGGCGCTGCTCTTCGGCGTGGCCTTCGCCAACATCTTCCGGGGCATTCCCATCGACCAGGACGGGGTGTACCACGGCACGCTCTTCACCCTGCTCAACCCTTACGGCCTGGTGGGCGGGGTGCTGTTCGTGATGCTTTTCCTGGAGCACGGCGCCATCTGGCTGGCCTTCAAGACCGAGGGCGAGATCCACGACCGCGCCGCCTTTACCGCCACGGCCCTGTGGCCCGTGCTGCTGGTGGTGGCCGTGGCCTTCCTGGTGTACTCCTGGTTCGCCACCAACCTGTACGCCAACTACCTGGCCAACCCGGCCCTGTTCGTTGTCATCGCCGTCACGGTGCTGGCCCTGCTGGGGACTCGGTTCTTCCTGGGCAAGGGCGCCTTCTTCCAGGCCTGGGTGGCTTCGGCGCTAACCATCACGGGCGCCGTGTTCTTCGGCGTGGTGGGGCTCTTCCCCAACCTGTTCCCCTCCAGCATGGATGCCAAGTTCAGCCTGACGGCCTTCAACGCCTCCTCCAGCCCGCTGACCCTCAAGATCATGCTGGTGGTGGCCGCCATCTTCGTGCCCCTGGTGCTGATCTACCAGTTCTGGGCCTACAAGGTCTTTTCCGGCAAGATCACGGAAGAGGACATGATGTACTAGTCATATTGCAAGTATAGACCGGAAGAAAAGGCCGTCGGGTGGAAGTACTCCCGGCGGCCTTTTTACGATTTTGTCAATTTTGCCAGTTCACCGTAGAACTCCGGGCGGCGGTCGGACAGCAGGTCGTTGCGCGGCGTCATTTTCTTGTCGTCGGCCTCTTCGATGTGGATGTCCCGCACGTACAGGGCGTCGGCGTCGGTGAGCGCGCGGCACAGGCGGTTTCCCCGGGGGTCCACGATCTGGCTCTGGCCGGTGAAGGCCAGCTCGCCGTGGGGGCGCCGCTCGGTGCCGTGGCGGTTGGCCGTCACGGTGAAGACGTTGTTTTCCAGGGAACGGGTGAGCATGGTCTGCTGGCAGTAGGGCAGCACCAGGTTGGCCGGATGGCAGATCAGCTGGGCCCCCTTCAGAGTCAGCACGCGGGCGACTTCCGGAAAGAGCCAGTCGTAGCACACCATCAGCCCGATGCGGGTATCCCGCACCGCCACCGCCTCCGGTGGCGTGTCCCCCGGGTCGAAACAGTCTTTTTCGGTGTTGAACAGGTGCAGCTTGCGGTACACGTGCAGCACCCCGTCCGGTCCGATGAGCACCGCGCTGTTGAACAGCCGCTCGCCGGCCTTTTCGGCAAAGCCGGTCACGATGAAAAAGTCCTTCCGCCGGCACAGCGCCGCCAGGGCGTCGATGGTGGCCGAGCGCGGGATCTCCTCGGCCAGTTGTGCCAGCTCCTGGCGGTCTTTGAAAAAGTAGCCGGTAAAGGGCAGCTCCGGCAACACAATGAGATCGGCGCACACGTCCTTCAAAGCAGTCAGCACGTAGTCGCGGTTCCGGCGGACCTGCCCGAACACGGGGGCGAACTGGAAAAATCCGACACGCATGGCAGCGGCCTTTCTCCCGTCAGTGCGGGGTTCTTGATAAGTATTTGCCACAGACCCACACGGACCCCTCTGGACGGTTGGATTATGGGTGGTTCGTTGCCAGTGGTCCGTTGTTCCGATGGCCGAGCCGGGGAAATCTCTCAGGCGATTCCCCGGGCCAGACGGTCGGCCAGCTTTAGCAGGTCGGGGATGCGGTGCGGCCCGTGCATGGCCGCGATGTTTTCCGCCGCCGCGCGCGCATTGCATCCCGCCGCCGTGACGTACAGGGGTTTTCTGCTTCGGCCCCTGATAATTTCCACCGCCTCGGCCCCGGCGAAACGGGACTTGGCCACCCCGATGACGGTCACCCTTCGATCCAGCCGCTCCCACAGGTGGCCGCCCAGCCCCGGCCGGTCGCCCAGCATGACGTAGCCGTCCACGATCAGCGTGTCCGGCTTCTGGGCGACTTTGGCCAGCACCGCCAGCAGGGGTGGCAGCTCGCGCCGAAAAAACTGCCCGGGAACGTAGTCCGCGACGTCTTCCACCGTGGCGGTGCAGGCGGCCTGGGCCACGGCATCCCCGAACCGCTCAAACACCACGGCTGCCGCCGTGGCAACTCCCTTTTCGTCATATGCTGCATCCAGCGCTGCGATCATTTTGCAGTCCCACTGTGGCAGGGCCCGGCCCCTTGCCCGGGCCACATCCTCCTGGAAGGTCGAGATTTTTTGGCCCACACCATTGCAGGCCAGCGATCTTTCCTTTACCATAATTCGGCACGAAGTCATAGATGCGTGCCGACAGGCATGCACACAACAGTGAGCACGTGACAGAGATGGACGACCGGCAATTCCGTCGACTGCTGGACTACTGTGGACTGTCCTGGCAGGGCTACCGCAAGGTCAGAAAAGGCGTCAAGAAACGCATCGGCCGGCACATGGCCGAACTGGGCTGCCGCGACATGGGGGCCTACCTCGCCCGGGTGGACCGTGACGTCGAGGCGCGGCGTGCCTGCGACCGGCTGCTGACGGTCTCCATCAGCCGCTTTTTCCGGGACCGGATGCTCTGGCAGGTCCTGGCAGAGGAGATCCTGCCCTCCCTGGTCCGGAGCGGCCGGGAAAAAATTGTGGTGTGGGTCGCCGGCTGCGCCTCGGGCGAGGAAGCCTACAGCCTGAAAATCCTGTGGGAAGAACTGCGCACGGCCCACCCGCACTTGCCGGCCATGGAGATCACGGCCACGGATCTGAATCCGCAGCACCTGCAAAGGGCCAAGACCGGGGCTTATCCGTACAGCAGTTTGAAAGAACTCCCAGAAGAGCTAAAATTCCGCTATTTTTTCAGACGGGCAGGGGGAAAACGCTTTTTCGTGAAGGCCCTGCTGAAGAATGGCATTGTCTGGAAGCATCACAATTTTCTCCACGATCCGCCCGCTCCCCGATTCAACCTCGTTTTACTGAGAAACAGCCTCCTCACCTATTATGGGGATGAGATCAAAATGTCCGCATTAGAAAAAGTGGTTGCATCCCTGTCCGACAACGGTTTTCTGATTATCGGGTCCCATGAAAAACTGCCTCTCGAGAACGGGCATCTTCTTTTCGTAAGCGCACTTTCTTACGTTTTCAGAAAGGGGTAGGAGGCGCTGCTTTGATTACCACAGCGGATAAGTTTCCTGTGTCAGGGCAGTTGCGTCGCCTCCAGCGCACAGCGAGCGGTGCCGGTATTGAGGCTAATCGCAATAATTCGGGTTGGAAAAACACACATCTTCAAGCAACTTCACTATATTGGGTTGACTCGTGAAGTTGCTATTTTTTGCGAAACGAGACCCCCCTAGAATCTTGATGTTTGAGTCTGTATATCCCCAGCTGGTGACCGCTATGATCCTCATATCATGATGCACTGGTGTGCTGCTGTTCGAATTATAATCTACGCCGAAGTTAACGAACCAGGGGCCACCACTGGAGCCGCCGGTCTGATCCGAACCGATAAC
>CAYUAQ010000118.1:0-13069 GCA_964442705.1 uncultured Desulfobacteraceae bacterium | reverse complement strand
TGGATTCAGGGGCCCTGGGTGAGGCTGTCACTGCAGGTTGAATAGATGCTTTTACAACTGTCATAATATACGACTCAATCCATAACGGTCAAGTACCGCTTTCATAAATTCAAACCAGGAGAATTTGGGGTTGAAGATGAACCCGCAGTTTGTTATTTTTGAAACCGCCCACCCGTTGGCGGGGAGATGGATTCGAATGTGGCGGCATCGCGTCATGCCTGATGGACGACGTTTTTCCATACCACCAATTCCATCAACCACTGCAAAAGGAGGCACGCCATGGCAAACTTTCTCTTTATCCTCGGCAGGGACGACAATGAAGCGGCCACCAGATGTTTCCAGTTCGCTTTCATCGCCCACCAGAAGGGGCACCATGTGGACCTGTTCTTCATCGATGGCGGTGTCCAGTGGGCCGACAAGCAGCGCGATCTTTCCATCAAAACGGATACCGGTGACTGCCCCAATGATTATCTGCCCTACCTGGTGGAAAACGAAGTTAAAATCGGCATATGCACACCGTGTGCAAAGAACCGCCGCCTCGATGAGGCCAGGTTTTTCAGCAACATGCAGCTCGACGGGGGTCCGCACCTGATCGACATGGCCGCCGAAGCCAAGGTATTTAACTTTTAGCGATGATCCTGTGAGAGGGGAGGAGGCCGATGACATGTTTGACCTCGAGGAACTGAAGCAGCACCGCGATATCGTCGATGCCGTCAACTGGGACATGACCCCCGAGGAGGCCGTGCGGCTGTACCTTGAATGGGGCAACAACTGGGCGCGCGGTGACGGCTATGTCATCCGCTCGGCCGATGACTACACCACCTACTTCGTGGTCAACTGCTGGTCCAAGCCGTATTATATCTATCTGATCCGGCGAAATTCCGAAGAAGCCAGGGAACTGGCCAGATTCGAGCTGCCGCGGGAGTTCCAGAGGCCGGTCTGCGAACTCAAGGGAGTTTATGCCCTTGACGACGACCTGAAGGCCTGGCTGAAAAAGGAACTGGATGTTTCCTGACGTCGGCTTCAAACCATCAGCCCGGCTCGTGCTCATTGCGCCTGGATCCCGGGGTTGCCTCTCATGAAAAAGAACGAACGCAGCAATGACCCAGAAACTCTGGGCAGGGATCTGTCCAAGTCACTTTCATCGGACTTGCGCGGTCGGCAGTCGGTCAGAGCGACTTTCAAGCTGACGGTTCAGGCCATTGATGCCCTCAGCATCGTTTCGGTGCACCTTGGGATCAAACAGAAATCGCTTTTCGATCACCTTATCGACGATATGGAATCACTGAACGCCATCGGCCGCAACCTGGAAACGGACCGTTTTCGCCGGCTCGAGCGGGTACAGAAAACCTATGTCATCAGCCGCAGAACGCTCAGCAGCCTGGAGAGGGCTTCCCGGGAACTCAATGCCCCGCGGGATGCTCTGGTGGAGTACTCCATCCAGCGCCTGATGCCCGTCATCGAACGGGAACGCCGCAAGCATCATCGGCGCAAAAAGATGCTGGCCCGCATCGAACGCTTCGTGCAGGAGGGCAGACACATCCTGGAGATGTCCGCCCATGACCTGGGGGACGAAGATCCGGTTTTCGCCCGCTTTCTCGGTGCCATGGACGGTCTCGAAAACGCTCTCGACAGCATCACCGCCTTCATCGAGCGCGGCAGCGGTATCGAGGATTATTAGGTCATCACGAACGACTGACAGGGGGAGGACACCATGATTGAAGACATTTTCAAAAACATCTCCTGGTTGGGGCACGACGGCTTCAGAATCGATGCCCCCGCCACCGTCTATATCGACCCCTACAACCTTTCGGACGGCAACCCGCCCGCCGATGTCGTGCTGGTCACCCACGAGCACTTCGACCACTGTTCCCCGGAAGATATCGCCAAAATCCAGAAGGACGGGACGGTCATTTTCACCGAAAAAGACTCGGCGGCAAAACTGAACGGAGATGTCCGCATCATGAAACCCGGTGATACCGCCGAGGCCGCCGGCATGCGCTTTACCGCCGTAGCGGCCTACAACATCGACAAGCAGTTCCACCCCAGGGGAAACGGCTGGCTGGGATTCATCATCGAAATCGAGGACGTCCGCATCTACCATGCCGGCGACACCGACTTCATCCCGGAAATGAAGGAACTGGCTGCGGACATCGCCCTGCTGCCGGTGTCCGGCACCTACGTCATGAACGCGCAGGAGGCTGTCCAGGCAGCACTGGCCATCAATCCCAAAATTGCGGTCCCCATGCACTTCGGGGCCATCGTGGGCGACCTTGGGGATGCCGAGACATTCAAACGGGCGCTGGAGGGCCGGGTCGACGTGCGCATTCTCGAGCAGGCTTGATGCTGACTCATCACCGTCCCCTGCACCTTAAAATCCTGCTGCCGCCGCCGGGAGGCAAACACCGCCCTGCCGCCGACAGCCGTGGGCAGGCCTCCGAACAGCAGCGCGAGGCCATTTTCTGCCGGCACTGCACCCGTCTGATAACCTTTCCCGACCAGCGCATCGTGGTGGACGGCGCCTTCAAGCATACCTTTTTCAATCCCGAGGGCATCGTTTTCGAAATAGGGTGCTTTCAGACGGCCGCAGGGTGTATCGCCGTGGGCGAGGCGACAGCTGAGTTCACTTGGTTTAAGGGCTTCAGCTGGCGCATCTGTCTGTGTGCCGGATGCCATGTACACCTGGGCTGGCAGTACCGTTCCGCCGGGGGCAGCCGCTTTTTCGGTCTGATCCTGGACAGGCTGCGCACCGGTTCCGGATCGTGAGCGACGGCACTCCCCTCCTGCGTATCCAGTCCCCCCCGATCGCGAATGAGGGGATCATCCGCGGTTCGAATGCCGTGCCGCCTCACACCCGACGGCTTGACTAACCGCCATCCGTTCTTAATATACGGTCCGACATTATCTTTTTTTCCGTATTTCCGGGTGCAACGATCCACCGTTTCTCAGGAGCGTTTGACCATGCAGCTCAATCCCCGTCTGCACGCATTTTTCTGGAATTCGCTTACGGCCAACAACTGCAATACCTACTTCATCGACGGCCCGTTCAAGGTGCTCATCGACCCGGGCCACGACGGTCTTTTCGAACACGTCGAGCGTGGTCTGGCGGCGCTGAATTACCGGCTCTCCGATATCAACCTGGTAATCTGCACCCACAGCCACCCGGACCACATCGAAGCCGTCAAACGCTTTTCCAGGCCGACGCTCTTCACGCTGCACGAAACCGACTGGCGTCTGCTAAACGGCAAGGGCCGGGCCATGGCCGGTGTGTACGGTTTCGACCCGCAGAGCATCCGGCCGGATTTTTTCATCGGGGAGGGGAAACTCGACCTGGATGAAATCGAGCTACAGGTGCTGCACACCCCCGGTCATTCCCCCGGTTCCGTCTGCCTGTACTGGCCCGAGTACAGGGGCCTGTTCTCCGGGGACGTGGTATTCAGCGAAGGACTGGGCCGCACCGACCTGCCGGGCGGCAACGGCGAAGACCTCAAAACCAGCATCCGTCGGCTGGCGACACTGGAAATCGATGCCATCTGGCCCGGTCACGGGGAGGCGGTGGAAGGTGCCGACGCCGTCGACGCCAATTTCAACTATCTGACCCAGGTCATTTTTCCGCTTATTTGAATCAGCCACAGACCCATGCCGACGCTCACAGACCGGTTGGTCTGTTGCGGTTGTCCCATGCAGGCGACCGGTGGCAACCGGCGCACCGTCCTGACAGATCCGTCAACCGGCGACCTTTTCTTTGTCCAGCACGTCCCGGATGGTGTCGGCCAGGTCCCGCATGACCACCGGCTTCATCAAGAGCGCACGAATTCCAGTGGATCGCCGCCGCAGTTCGTAAATGGATTCGCTGAAACCGGTGCAGATGATCACGGGGATATCGGAACGAATGGCGCACAATTCCTCGGAGAGCCGGTCTCCGGTCATGACCGGCATGGTCAGATCGGTAATAACGAGATCGAAATCATGGGGATGGGCCCTGAAGGCCGCCAGAGCTTCGGCACTGGTGTTGTAAGCCGTCACCCGATACCCCAGCTTCTGGAGCATGCGCGTTTCCATGCGCACGATCTCTGTCTCGTCATCCACCAGCAGGATGTGCTCATGACCCTTTCTGACCTCCGCAAGCGCGCTACGCTCCGGGAGTTTTTCGGCCGTTTTTATAACCGGCAGGTAAACGGTGAAGGTGCTCCCCCTGCCCGGTTCGCTGGAGACCGATATGCAGCCCCGGCAACTCTTCACGATACCGTGCACCATGGAAAGCCCCAGCCCGGTGCCCTTGTCCTTTTCCTTGGTGGTATAATAGGGTTCGAAGATACGCTCCATGACGGCCTTGTCCATACCTGCTCCCGTGTCGGCGACCCTCAGGCAGAGATAGCGCTCCGCCTCCGAAGGCAGGTCGTCGGCATACACAGCGGAGGGTCCCACCTCCTCGAGGCTTATCTCCAGACGGCCGCCTGTTTTCTCCATGGCGTGATAGGCATTGGTGATAAGGTTCATGACCATCTGGTGGATCTGGGTGGCATCGGCCATGACCGGCCGGCAGTCATCGCTGATCTTCTGGTGGATTTCAATGGTGCTGGGCAGCGAAGAGCGCACCAGTTTTAGAACTTCCTTGATGATGGACTGGATTTTCAGGGGCTTGAGCTCCTGGTCGGCCATACGGCTGAAGGTCAGAATCTGCCTGACCAGGCTTTTGGCCCGTTCAGCCGCCTGCAGCACTTCCAGAAGGTTGCCCCTCACCGGGCTTTCCAGGGGAAGTTCGTCCAGACTCAGTTCGGTGTAACCGATGATGGGTGAGAGAATATTGTTGAAATCGTGGGCAACGCCGCCGGCCAGTGTACCGATGGACTCCATTCTCTGGGCCTGGCGCAGCTGCCGTTCCAGACGTTCGCGTTCGGTGACATCCCGAACCGTGCCCTGCAACGCCGGCCGCCCCCTGTAGTTGACCAGGGATGCGGACACTTCGGCACGAAAGGTCGATCCGTCTTTACGGATGGCCGTGTATGTCTGGTGCCCCGCGCTCACCCGTCCGCCGGCAAGACGTTTCCGGAGCCTCCGCCGGATGCGTTCATGGTCCCCCTTGGAGGACGTATCCCAGATGGTGAGCGCCAGGGCCTCTTCCTGCCGGTAGCCGAACATTTCACAGGCCTTCTGGTTGAGAAACTCGTAACGGCCCGAAGGAATCTCGCAGACAAAATATCCGTCCATGGTGTTTTCCACCAGCAGGCGGTAGCGCTCCTCGCTTCTGCGCAGTTCCTTTTCCATCTTCTTGCGGTCGCTGATATCCCTGGCAACCACCTGGAAGCGGTAGGTTCTGCCGTTTCTGGTGATGCGCTGAACGTTCTGGCCGAGCCAGATGGTCTTTCCGCTCCGGCTGATGACGGGGCACTCGTGGTAGGTATTGGAGATTTTTTCTATGCGCTGCCGCAGGTAGAAAGCCTCGATGGTTTCACGATGATCCGGCCTGACCACCTGCAGATAGTGCATACCGAGGAGTTTTTCCCTGGGGTATTCCAGCACCTTCTGGCATCTGGCATTGACGTAGGTGAGATTGCCGGCAGGGTCGGTTCTGAAAATCAGATCGTTGGCGCTTTCAACCAGCTGCCGGTACTTCTTTTCACTTTTCAGGAGGGCCGCTTCGGTTTCCTGTTGACGCCGTCTCTTTACCCGTGAAAAAGGCCACATTCTGTCGGTATTTCCCCGATACGTACTGGCTGAATCACGACGTTGGGATCATCTTTTCCAGTGTACGCGTGAAGTCTAGTTGCAGTTCGCGCCTGGTTTTTTCAAGAACCGGGTCGCCATCCAAGTTGGGCTGAACCGCCGATCCCCGGATACCGCGGGAGGCCAGTTCATCCCGCAACTCCCCGATTCGCTGTTCCACGGCAGAAGACAACCCCATGCGGGCGGATTCGGCCGCTTGCTGCAGCCTGTCGACATCGGCTCCGCAGAACCGAGCCAGCAGCTCGATCCAGGGGCTGTTCTCCCTTTCCACCGTCATGCGGGCAACCACCTGTCGGCACACCACATCCCCGGCCCAGCTGCCGGTATTGTCCAGCAGCCGGGTGATCTCTTCTTCCAGTTCGGTTAAATCCAGCAGCCCGTCTTCGCGTTTTTGCAGCAACCCCTGCAGGCGCAAGCTCAATGCCCGTTGCTCGTTTGCTTCTTTTTCCTGTCGGCTCAAGGTCAGGTGCCGGGTCTTTTCCATGACCAGATCGAGGGTGCTTTTTATTTCGGCCATTTTCGCTTTCTCCACAAATTATTTCAGCAGCTGAACAATCCGCCGGAAGCGTTCTCCGGCGGCTTCGCGCAGCATCTCGAAAAGCGCCATCTCCACACTGGAAATCACGGCGCCCTCCTGCCGCATCCGGACCAGGCCGGTCTCCTTGTTCCCGGCCACGCGGGAAGAGACGGCGTCACCGATGACATGCACCTGGAAACCGCGCTGCAGCAGGTCGCGGGTGCTCTGATATACACAGATATGCGTTTCGATGCCGGTCACCATCACCTGCCGGCGCCCCGCGCCTTCAATTTCCGCCATTATGGCCCGGTCGCGGCAGCAGCTGAAGGTGGATTTGGCCAGGGGCTGCCTGTCCTGCAGCAGGTCCGCCACCGGCGCTACGGTGTGTCCCAGTTTCTCGGGAATCTGTTCCATCCAGACAATGGGCACTTCCAGGATGCGGGCACTCTTTACCAGGATCTGGAGATTTCTGAACAGGGTTTCCCTGTCGTGCATGAGCTGGGCCAGGTTTCCCTGTATATCGATCAGCAGCAGGATACCGTCATCGGCTTTCAGCATTTTCATTTTTCCCATCCGTTTTCGGCCACCCCCACCCCTCGGTGGCAGTCCCATGCTGTGACATGAGTTTCAGGTTATGCCGCCTGGATGCCTCAAGACTCGCCGGTCTCCTCCACGATAAACGGGGAACAGCTCAGGCCGATACTCTTTTTTTTGACCCACACCCTGGCCATGGGCACAGTATCCCCCCGGATGTTCACCAGGCTGGGCAACTCCTCGGCATAGCTGATGTCCTCGGCCCGGAACTCGAAATAGTAGGCACAGGTGCTGTAAGGATCCGGAATGATGATGACCTTTTTGTCGTCCAGGGGATGTTTGCGCGGCGAACCCGAAAAGGGGACGTGGGTCCGCATCAGCGACTGAAGATCCGTGGGACGTTTGTAGGATTGAATTTCGAACTTCTCGGCCACCTGGGGCCAGCGATTTTCGGCCATATGCCCTCCTCTTTCAGGAAGCTTTTTTTGCCTCGGTCTCTTCTTTCTTCATCAGATCCCCGGGCGCCTGCATGATCCTGTCGGCCTGCCATTTTTCCAGGTAGAAAACGTAGTCGTTTTGCGAGGAGACGCCCGGAATATTATCACTTTCCGTCTGCTCGGCGGAAAACAGGGCCAGCCGGTACTCCCCCTGGTCGTCTTTGAGGCGAACTTCGAAAACGGGTCGCTTGAAATCCGATTTTTTCCGCCCCTTAAGATAACCGTCGCATTTCAGTTTGTCCAGTGTGGCCAGGAAACGTTGGACGCGGGCACCGTCCGGCACCCCCGCGCCCGCCACCTGCCATTGGTCCTCCGGGACCGCTTTTTGGCCAGCGGCGGCATCATCGCTTTTGGTTTCACCGGATTTGGGCCGACGGCTGAAGACAGTCTCCTGTTCTGCCTTGACGATGCGTATCTCCCGGATGGCGGAGCGGTTGAAGGCCAGAACGGTTTTGTCCCGGAAATCCGCCGGCTTTCGGCCGAACACATCCCTGAGATTTCCGGGCGCATGAAACACGCGGTCGTCACCGCTGATCTTGACGAAGGTGTGGCTGAAAGACGGTGCCACCTTGCCGACTTCGAACTTTCGCAGCGGCCGGTCGTCAGCGGAGCGGGCCTGAACCGAGATCCTGCGCTTCTCGTCCAGGTCATAGCGCGAATAGCTCTTGGACTCGGCCACCAGGGCCGTCAGCTTCAAGCCGCCGATGTCCTCCAGCATTCTGCGCACCGTGTCCCCGTCGGCCGGATAGGCGCCGGGCAAAAGCAGCCAGCGATCACCCTCTTTTTTAATCTCCACGTGGCCGTCCGGCCCCTGGATATCGATGCCGGCGATCTGGTCCGTCGCTATTTCTGGCAGTCGCGGCAGCTGGTAGTGGGTGCGGTCCCGGCCGCGCACGGCCAGATAGACGGACAGCGCCACGATCAACGCGCCCAGGACGAGGTATTCTTTTTTCAGTTTCATGTCGAGACCCTCCTCAACTTGTAAACATGCGCCGGATACGCCGCTGGCGCGATCGCCGCAGGCTCCACACCAGCAGTCCCGCCAAGGACACCAGCACCGGCAAACCGGCGATATTGAAGACCTTGACAAAAGTCCGGGTGCCGGCGGCGGTTTCCCACAGCGGGTTGAAGCGCTGCACCTTGCCGCGCATCATGGCCACATCATCTCTCCCGTTGAGGTGATCGATGACATTCATCAGGAAGATGGCGTTGGGGCTGCGCCCCTGTTCGTCCACCAGGGAGTCGCGCATCATCTCCGCGGAGGCCACCAGGAAAATCCTGCCCGGCCTTCCCTTTTTGACGACCTCCGGCCGGCTCTCGATGGGCGGGGCAGCGGTTTTCTTGCCTTTCTCTTCCTCCTCATTCGCTGTGTCACCGCTTGCCTTCTCCTGGCCAGCGGCTTTTTTCTCCACCACCCGGGCAGGTGCCGGCCGGTCGGCAAAATAACTGCGGAACCGCCCTTCCAGCATGTACGCCAGGGGGTAGCTTTTCATCTCGGCGGTGCTGCCCGGCGGATGGATGAGCATGGGATTCAGGTTGATGGGCGGTTTCATGAGCCACGATTTTTCCGAAGATGAGAAGAGCCGCGTGGCTTCTATTTCGCCGTCCTTTAGCTTCTCTTCATCGGTCCGCAGGGGGGACGCTTTCAGGACGATCAGGGTGTTGATGCCCATCATGTAGGCCGGCTGCCGGTTGATGGCGCGTTTCTTGATGAGCGGTGCGAAATACAGGCTGCGTTCACCGCCGAGCTGCTGGTCCAGCCGCTGCCGGAAACACTCCTCATCCATGACATAGGCGGACTCGATGCCGATGCCGTAATGGTTCAGCAGCTTTTGGAGCCCGCTGTCGATGGGCGCAAACCGGCCGCCGCCCATCATGGGTGCCGCCATGTTCTGCTCTTCTTCAAAAGCGTCCAGCAACAGCGCCAGGCTCCCGCCGCGCATGAGGTGTTGATCGATCTGGAACAGCTCGTAATCCGAAAAGGCCTCGGTGGGCCGCGCGATGACCAGACAGGCGACGCTGTCCGGGATGCCCTCGGCCACCTTGATGTCCCGGATACTGTAGGTCTGCGAAATAAGACGTCGCGCGTTGCGCACGTCGTCCGGCTGACGCGGTGCAGCCGGCGAAATGTTGGCGCCGGATACGTTCAGTGTGCCGTGGCCGGCAACAAAGCCGAGGGTTTCATTGATGTCGATGAGTGTGGCCAGATGCTCCTCGATGACCTCCGGCAACCTTTCCAGGTCTACCAGGCTGTACTGGGTGCCGATGAGCGGCACCTCGAAGACCTGCATCAGCGGGATGGTCAGCGATTTGTCACCGTAGGCCATCACCAGGCCGATGGCGCCGCCACCGGCCTTGATGCGGCCCCCGTCCAGATCGGGCCAGTTGAGTTGCAGCAGACCGTATTTGTCCACCACCGCTTTGAGGACGGACTTTTCAGACGCGTCCACATAGTCGAATGCAAGCTTGCCGTAGTTCTTGCGGCTCACCTGCTCAACCGTTTCCTTCAGCTTGTCCGGCAGCGTTTTCAAATCCTTGAGCCGCATCAGGGGGGCCACCCGCTCCAGTGAACGGGAAAGAAAGAGCGTCACCTTGACCGGCTCGGGCAGGCTCATCAGGCGACTGATCTTGTTGTTGAGCTTCTGCACGGCGGTGGTAAGCTTGTACTCCAGGCCGTCGATGGTGGTGATGGCCGGAATCTTTTCGATGATGTCTCCCTGGATGATCACCAGGCCCATGTAGGCCTTCTTGAACTTGACCTCATCCTTTTCCAGCACCTGGATCTCGATGGGACGAATCCCGTAGGCTTCGGCCATCTGCTGGTTTTCACGGATCTGCGCCGACATCTGCCCCTGCCGGGCGCTCACATCGTAAAACCGATAGTTGAAATTGCGGTCGGCAACCACCGCGTATTCTTCCAGCAGGTCCCGCAGGTAACGCTCGATGCTGTTGTAAGGCGCCGGCAGATCGCGGGTAAAGAAAACGTCGATGGTCAGCGGCTCGGAGAGATTCGTCACCACGGCGCGACTGACGGAAGACAGGGAATACATCCCGTTGCGGGTCAGGTCGATCCTGAAAAACAGGGTGACTGCGGCCGCATTGGCCAGGACAATCACGCTCAGATAGAGAAAAAATTTGATATATCTTTCAGAATTTCTGGAAATGCCCATTTTCACTCCTTGCCGTTTTTCTGCATGCACTCGTGCGCCGGAGGCTCCATCAGCACTTTTCCTGCATGGACAGGTGCGCTGCGTACAGACCGATGAAAGCGACGCTCAGGAAGTAGAGCACATCCCTGGAATCCAAGATCCCCTTGGTGATGTTCCGGAAGTGGTTTTCGACCCCCAGGTATCCCACCACGCTCAGGATCTGGCCGGGCATGAAAAAGAGCATGCGGTCCAGCAGCGCCAGGGAAAAACAGATGGCCATGCCCACGATGAAGGCCACGATCTGGTTGCGGGTCAGCGAAGAGGCAAACAGCCCCACGGCGCTGAAGGCGGCCCCCAGCAGAACGGCCCCCAGGTACCCGCCGGCCACCGGGCCCCAGTCCAGCTCGCCCAGCAGGCCCACGGTCAGCGGATAGGAGATGGTGGGAATCAGCATGGCGACCACCACGGCCACGGCAGCCAGAAACTTTCCCATCACCACCTGCCCCAGCGTCACGGGCAGCGTCATCAGCACCTCGTAGGATCCCAGCTTCATCTCCTCTGAAAAGAGCCGCATGGTCACGGCCGGGATGACAAACGAGAACATGAAGGGCAGCAGCGAAAAAAAGTTTCGCAGGTCGGCCTGGTTGAAGAGAAAAAAGGTCGAGAAAAAGAACCATCCGGTGACCAGCAGAAAGATAGCGATCACGATGTAGGCCACCGGGGACACGAAATAGCCCTTGAATTCCTTGCCGAACACGTAAAATACCTGTCGCATTTCAGTTCTCCCGGGTCAGCTGTCTGAAAACATCCTCCAGTGAGCGGCGCTGCTGCTGAAATTCCAGCAGTATCCAGTCGCGCTGCTTGATGGCTTCGTAGATGCGGGGGCGCAGATCGTCGTCGCCCTCAAGAACCAGCTCCAGGTACAGGCCGCCGTCAGCCTCTGCGCGGATTTGCAGGCCGCCGACACCCTCCAGGCAGGCGAGCGCACTGCGCGCCTCCTCCTCTTGAGCGCCGGCCAGAACGATGCGCAGCACCTTTTCCCCCCCGACTTCGCGCTTGAGCGCCTCGGTGCTGCCGTCGGCCACGATACGTCCCCGGTTGATGATGACGATGCGGTCGCAGGTGGCCTCGGCTTCGCTGAGGATATGGGTCGAAAAAATCACGGTCTTGCGCCGGCCGATCTCGCGGATGATCTCGCGGATCTCCACGATCTGGTTGGGGTCCAGCCCCGAGGTGGGTTCGTCCAGCACCAGGATTTCCGGATCCCCCATCATGGCGTGGGCCAGTCCCACGCGCTGCTTGTACCCCTTGGACAGCTCGCCGATGGGTTGATGCATGACCTCGGCAAGCCCGCACTGGCGGCCAAGCGTGCGGATGCGCTCGTCGATTTCCCCGGCCTGGATGCCCCGGATGCGCGCAATGTAGGTCAGATAATCGTAGACCAGCATCTCCGGATAAAGCGGGGCGGCCTCCGGCAGGTAGCCCATCAGCCGGCGGATCTGGAGGGAATCCTTCTCGATACGGTAGTCCTTGACGGCCACGGTGCCGGAACTGGGCGTCAGAAAACCGGTGAGCATCCGCAAAGTGGTGGTCTTGCCGGCGCCGTTGGGGCCCAGCAGCCCCATCACCTGCCCACGCGGCACTTCGAAGGTGATGCCGTCCACGGCACAGACATCCCGATAATACCTGGTCAGTGATTCCACGTGAATCATTTCGCTTCCCCGTTGTGTAAGTCCTCGAATCTGTTCGTCTCGGCCTTTCCCGGATACGGCCCCTGCCGGAATCAGCACTAATAAAAAAACCGCTCCCCGATGTCAAACCCAAATTATTGGCTTCCGCCCGCTCGATTTCCAAATTTTGCCAGTTATGGTGACATTTTTTTGTCAGTTTCAGCCCCTGTGCGACGATGCCGGCCCGCTCCGACGGCGCTCCATGAGCACCCCAGCGTCATTCTGGTGCGCCAGGGGGGCGGATTCAAAAGCTTCACCGGGGCTGTGACGTTATATGGTACGGCTCTTGCAGCACTGCAACAGACAAAGGAGAAATCTAACGGGCGGGCAAAAGAAAAAATCCTGCTTATTATCCGAAACCAACCGATTGGAAGCTGTTATGGAATCGCGACAACACTGTGATGAGCTAAACCACCAGATCGATGTACTGCGACAGAGAATGGAGCTCCTTCAGGACAACACGGCCGGCGCCGAAAACATGTTTTTCCCGGCCGATGAAAGCAACCTGAAAATCAGCGGCGCCCTGGCCCTTGCTGCCGACGGTGACGGCAAAGCATCGGAGCCAGAATCTGTCTCCCGCGACGCCCTGGGGGAAGTGCTCAAAGAGGCCGGGACCCTGTGCCACCAACTGAACCAGCCCATCCAGTGCGTATCCGGCTACACCGAGCTGCTTCTGATGGATCTGCCCGAGGACGACCCCATTTTCCAGCGGCTGAGCGCCATCAGCACCCAGGTCCAGCGCATGGCCGACATCACCCGGCAGCTGATGGACTTCATTCACCGCAAGCGCCTGGCTCAAAATGTTTGACAGCGCCCCGCTTTTGTGATGGGTTACGGCCAACAAGGAGGGAAAAACCCATGAAGCAGTGGCGCTGCCTGATCTGCAACTACATCCACCGGGGAGAAAAACCGCCC